>JBFJXH010000127.1:0-5253 GCA_041623215.1 Thermoplasmatota archaeon | reverse complement strand
TCCGGCCGCACCTCCAGCACGTCTCCTGCCGCAGGGTCGTTGGCTTCGCGTGCTTGCCGGATGCGTGCGGCGACTGCGTGGAGGCCATGCTCCTCGCGCGCCTTAGTTAGGGCGTCGAGGGTAGCCTGCACTTCTTGGAAGCAGGCGTATAGGGTGTCGCCATCGGCGCGCCGGTCGGCTTCCTCCTTAGCAAAGTCATCAAGGGCCGATTCCATTTGCCGCAGGCGACGAACCATTTTGCCACGCTCTTCGTCGAAGCGGCGGCGGCGCGGGTCGTCCGCATCCTCATCGTCGTCGCCTTGTTCGCCGCGAAAGCACGTATCGAGTGCTTCGGCAAACGTGGCAGTGTCGGTGGCGGTGAACTGGGGTGAAGGATAGGATTGGAGTGGGAACGGCACTGCGTCCACGATGACTTCGCCGTGGTGGACGACTTGCGGGGCTAGGTCGTTGCGGGCCAATTCGTTGCCAAGCGCATCGATGGCTGCGTGCAGGGCGTGCCAAACTTCGTCCGGGGCTTGGCTGGCCTCGACTTTCTTGTCCACACCGGCTCGCAGGCAAAGTTCTTCGGCCCATTGCGGACCAAAGCCAAGGTCCAAGGCGAGGAACCGGATGACATCGTGGCTGGCTTCGGATGCAGCCGCCTGCATGGCGGCTTGGTCAAGTGCGAAGGGCAAAGCACCACCCGGCGGGGCCTGATACGGTTCGCCTCGTTTGAGACGCCGCACGCCGTGCTCCATGCCGCGCATGGGCAGTAAGATGCGGTCGTCGTCATCGGGGTCCAGGAGGAGCAAGTTCCCGTCGCCGAACATCTCAAGAATGAGACTTCGCCGCCCGTCGCCGCGCTCCAAGTCAAAGCGGAGCAAGCGGTCGAACCCGACTTGCCGAACCGCCGTGATGCGAGCATTGCCTAGATCCTTCCGAAGAATCTTGGCCACCATGCTCGGTTGGCCGGGATTCTCTGGTGGGCGGCGAACCAACGTAATGAAGCGGCCCAGTTCAATGAGGAGGTCCAAGCGACCCAGACCCCGCTGGCGCAGGCGCAGCAACACCTGCTCCTTGGCAGGCTGGTACGCCTTGTCCACCCGCGCACCAACCAACATGGGCCCAAGCTCCGCTGCCAAGGCCGCAACGTCCACGTTGGTCATGCCCTGCTTGGGCCTGGGTTTTGCGCCCACCGTTTGGTCCTCTTCAGGAGGCCGACCCCTGCACCCCTTTAAACGGAGGTGGGCTCGCCGCGCCGTGGCCAAGCGGAACAAGCCGGATGAGGACACCGGTGAAGAGGGATACGAATTCATCCCCCCGGACTTTGACGAAGATGCCTTCATTCACAAGGAAATGGTGAGTTTCCGCACCACCATCATCCTGTTTGCATGGGGCGTTGTGGCAGCCCTGATTTCATGGGCCATTTTTGCCGCCATGGACGGCGCACAAACCGGTTGGTTTGCGGGCCTCCTCGTGTGTGGCGCCACCGGCTACTTGCTTCGCTTCATCTACCCCGCGCTGAAGATTGACATCAGTCACTTTGGCCGCCGCGAATGGATGGGGACGGGCTTCCTGTTCTTCTTCACGTGGCTGGCGTTCTTCATCCTCGTCGTCAACCCGCCGATTAGCGATTACGCCGACCCGCAAGCGGTTGTCATCACGTCGCCCGACGTACAACAAGCGGGCGCCGTCACCGAGATGCACTTGTTCACGCTGGATAATTCCGGCGTGGAAAGCTACGACTTCATCCTGCAGCGGGGCAGCAATACGGTTGCGACGAAAGACGCCTTGGTGCCAGAAGGACCCCATCGTTTGCTGTTTCGCGACGAATTGGCCGCCGGCTCCTACACCTACACGTTCACCGTGACCGACGAAGCGGGCCGCACCGGCGTCAGCACCGGACAAGTGGATGTCTCCAGCCGTGCCCTCCGTTATACGGGGCCCCGCGACGATGTCATGCAAAGCCCCACCGACCGCTTGAGCGTGGAAACCCCCGCCAGCGTGGGACTCCACCGCGTTTACCTCGACCCGATTGACGGCGGGCCCGACGTGAACCTCACCTACGACGAAGATATCGACGCGTGGGCCGTCGGACCCAAGGCGTGTGGCCTACCCAAAGGCGAGCACTCATTTGCCATCGTTGCCGAAGCCACCCACGCCTTCGTTGGACCCCACTTCGTTCCTGGAGGCGTCATTCGCCACAACGGCCCGTTCAATTTGACCGTGGACTACGAACTCGGCCCCGGCGACCGCTGCACCCAGCGCCTGGTCGAACCCCAAAGCACCACCGCGCCCGAAGTGGGCGTGCCTGGCCCCGGCCTCGCCGTGCTCCTGGCTGGCCTCCTAATGGCGGTGGCCGTGATTCGCCGGCGCAGCTAGCCCCCGCCCGCGACCACCTCTGGCCCACCAACGGCAACCTTGCCACCCACGCGAAACGCCTGGAAGCCGCGCACCTCATGACCCAGCGCGACGCACTCACAACGGATGGGTTCCAAGTCCGTTACCGCATCACAAACGAAGGCAAATCCGCCTTCCGCGCCTACCTCGAAGCAATGAAGCGATTCGTAGACGGAGCTGAAGGCTAGCCCGGAACGAACCTAGGGTGCGGGGCCGATACTTGCCATTGCTGCCTCGCAGCCCTGATATAGGGCCCCTTTGTCGCGGGGCTACCCCCGGCCCCGTGGGGTAGCTTGGTATCCTTGTGCGTTCGGGACGCACAGACTCCGATTCAAATTCGGGCGGGGCCATAACGAGTGGCACGCAAGTGCCACGAAGTGACGGCGCCGTTCGAATCGGCGCGAAGCGCCTGGGACCAGGCGCACGGCGTCCAGTTACAGGTTGGTGATGACGTAGTCAATCACGACGCCGCCGAGCTGGACGTCGGTTGGATCCTGTCCATCGCCGTTGCCAAGGAGCCCCACTTGTAGCGCGTAGCCGTAGGCGCCGTTGTCAATGGTGGCGAAGTTGATGGCACTGGTTGCGACGTCGTTGATACCGGGGGTTTGCGTCATGCCACTGGTGAGGGTGGCCATGGTGTTGCTGGTGCCGTAGAAGAGGTTCCGGTACAGGGTGACGGTGACTTCGCCGTCGGGTACGTTGTCTTGGAAGTACAAGCGTACGTTGGTGACGGTGGCGCCGTCGGGTAGGTGGACGGGGGCAAAGCCGGTCACGTCGGTGCCGGGGCTGCCTTGTCGCAGGTGTTCTTGGGTGCGCTCGTAGTCTTGGCCGTCGTGGCTCATGACGATGTCCACGGGGCTGATGCTGTAATGGCGGACCCTGGGTGAGACGGTTACGTCGCCGTCGATGTGGAGGTTTTGGCCGACCGTCAGGCTGCCACTGGTAGCGTCGTCGGCGTCGCTTCGCAGGAATTGGTTGCTGTCAATGCCATCGAGTAGGCCCGCGCTGCTGTCGCAACTAATGGTGCTGGATTGGATGCTGACGACGAAGTGGCCGGTGGGGCAGTTGCCGGTGACGGTGTCACCGGGCGGGCCTTGCGGGCCGGTGGGGCCCATGGGGCCAACGGGGCCCATGGCGCCTTGTACGCCGCGGGGACCAGCCAGGCCGCGGTCGCCTTTGATGCCCAGGCAAGCAGACTCACCCACGAAGCAAATCAGGTTGCCGTCCAGTGTCAGGCGGCCATCTTGATTCAATTGGAGGGCTACGTCGTCGAACCAGAGGGTGTGGCCGCGCAGGTACAAGTCGCCGTACATGCTGTCGCCGCGCGCATCTACCCACGGGTCTTGGGGGCCCACGCCGGGCGGTGCCACGACCGGCTGCGGATCGTTCGGGTCGTGCGTACTGCTGGCGAAGGAGGCGGTCAGGAGGATGCCGAGGGCCAGGCCCACAAGCAGTTGTCGCATGACCCTTCCAGCCCCGTGGCACTATTTAGGCGGATGGACCCGGGCAGGTAGGCTTACTCGAAGCCTAGGATGTCCATGCCACGGCTGACATCGCCGGTGAAAACGTAGCCATTGTACTCTTGGGCATCCCAGGTGCCACACAGGGTGCAGGCAGGTTGGTTTTCGTCGCGGGGCGCAAATTGGTCCACGATGTAAGGCTCGTCGGGGTTGCTGAAGTCAATGAGCACGACGCCGGCCGTGTAGAAGGCCATGATGAGTTGGTCGCGGTCGCCGATGATGTCGCCGAAGTGGGCGGTGCAGGAGCCACGGGACATTTCGGCGCCGGGGCTGATGTGGCCCTTCAGGACGGGGTTGGTTTCGTCGCTGATGTCGTAGAACCACAGGTTGCCGGCTGGGCCGTGCGTGGCAGCGGGTGCGCCGGGGATGTAGAGGTCGCAGCCAGGTGCGGCGCCGCCACCGGTTTCGTCACCGATGATGAGGATGCTGCCATCGTAGTTGGGCATGGCGAGGTGGCTGAAGCTGGCTGGCGCCACACCGCCGGGTCCGCCCTCGATGCCGAGCGTCGGGAACGGGATGCTGGTGATGACGGTCGGGTTCAGGGGGTCGGTGATGTCCCAGATTTGCGACTCTTCCACGCCGGCGCAGTAGCCACGGTACATGTCGCGGCTGGCATCAATGTAGAAGCTGGCGGCGTGGCAGCCGAAGCCGTTTTGCCAATCTTGGACCAGCACCGGATTTTCCGGGTCGCTGAGGTCATAGATTTCGTTGCCGCCACCTTGGCCGTCGCTGGGGTTGTTGTACACGATGGGCGTGCCGGGAATGGTTTGGTGGTTGTGATTGCCATTCTCGGTGTTGATGGTGGCGATGAGCTCGGCGTTCTGGGGGTCGGTGACATCGAAGACGAGCATGTCGTTGCCACGAGTGGAGACTACGATTACGAGGCGGCCATCGGGGTAAGCGATGGTGTCAATGTCCCCGGACAGGCCACTAGCGGTGCCGGCCACGAAGGGCTCGGACGGGTCGGCGATGTCGATGATCCACAAGTCGTCGCTTTGCCAGTCGCCAACGTAGGCGTAGTGGCCGAAGGTTGCGATGCCACTTCCGGTGGTGGCTTCGGGCGCGCTGTTGATGTGGGTGAAGGCTGTGATGGTCTCCGGCAGTGCGGCGGGGTCAATTTGGTACCAGTCGCTGGGGATGCCACTCATTTCTTCGCCAGCGTACGGAAGGCTAGCACTGGTGGCAAAGCCGTAGGCGGGGTGAGCGTCATTGGCGGGTTGCCAGGCAGGAACGTCGGCGTCGCCGCCGTCGGGGCTGTCGGCGTCGTCGTCGATGCACCCGGCTAGGGCGGTGGCGACGAGTGCCAGCGTGAGAAGAGTCCGCAGGGAGTCCATGGGGCGGCGAGACTAGGTGC
>JBFJXH010000126.1:0-5256 GCA_041623215.1 Thermoplasmatota archaeon | reverse complement strand
TCCCCGACTCGTTCCCATCGGCGACACGCTGGATGTTGGCGGCGCCCTCAATGCCGTTCGCTTCCACCGCGAACTGGGGGGGCCCGTGACCCACGTGGGTGCAGGGGCAGGTGCAACGGAAACCGCGGCGGCGATACTGGCGGACTTGGTCTCTTTGCCCCGCCAAGCCTAGGTCGCCCTGGGCCCGCGTGATGCCTGGGCGCAGCTTTCAAACCAGTAACCACCTGCCTTGGCCATGCAATGGTTGGTGTGGACGCCGTGGGGCATTCCTGCCCTCCTGGTCCTTGCCGTCTGCGGCACCATGGCCGCTTTCATTTTTTGGGCCCGCCCGGATGCAACGCAGAACCGCCGATTAGCCCTGCAGCTATTCATCGAAGCGTTCGTCGTGGCTTCATTGGCGGGCCTTACGTGGTTCATTCGTGACCCGCGAGCGTCCGTTGCCCTCACCCTGACGATGTACGCGTTCGTCTGGCCGAAGCTCTGGACCTACTACAATTTCCTTGCCACGTTGCCGACGCCGCTTGCACGCTTGGTTCGCCCGCAAGGGCGTCGTTTCGCGTTTCTGGCCGTAACGCTCGCATGCTCGGCCACCGTGTTCATTTGGCCTGAGGCCTACGTTGGTGGCACCGTTGCTCATCCCGATGGCGGCACGACGGTCCTAGCGGGGACCATGTTTCTCCCCATGATGCAAGCGTGGGGCGTCATGTGGTTGGTTGGGCTGTCGTTTAGCATCAGTGCCCTCCGTCACGCCAAGACGGCGACGAGTCGCCAACAAGCCCGAGCTTACCTGATTGCATTCGGTATGCGGGACGTCGCGTTCTTTGCCGTCACCGTCGCACTAAGCGTCGTGCCTCCAACCAGCCCGACCTTCCTTTGGTGGTTCATGGCGTTTCCGGCGACCTGGATTCTCTACCCTCTCCTCGTTGGCTACGGAATCCTTCGGCATCAGTTGTTCGGCATTGATGTAAAGATTCGATTTGCCGTGCGGCACACTGCTTTGGCGACTCTGGCGGCCACGGTGTTCGTGGTGGCTAGCGAATTGTTGGAAAACGCGGTTGAGGCGCGGCTTGGTCAGGGGATTGGTTTGGCCGCTGCGCTCTTGATTACCTACGCGTCGCGGCCCATTCGTGGCATGGCCGACGCCGTGGCCCACCGCGTTTCGCCCGCATCTGGCGACGACGAGCCGACGCGAATCTACCGCGCGGCCCTGGAGGGAGCCCTGGAGGACGGGGACATTAGTGACCGAGAGCACGCGGTGTTAGGTCGCCTGGCAGAGCAGTTGGGCATCGATTCCAACCGCCATGAGCAACTTGTGAGGGACGTTCGAACCATCGTGGCTTGACCGGCGCGGTGACGCCGCCAGCCTGCCCGGTGCCTGACCGCTAGCTTGGCCGTCGGCGACTTCCTGTTGTCGGTGATTTGGCGCTAGCCCCTGGCTGCTGCTCCTTGCAAGGGGAGCGCCCTGTTCGTAGCCTTTTCTTGTCCGGCGCTAGAGCAACCAGAGGATGAGCCAGATGATGAGGAATACTGCGAGCCCAATCAGCCACCAAGCCCAAGTTGGAATGTCCTCGTGAAGCGACATACAATCCATTTGGTATCGGGTATGATATTAAGATTCGCATTCGCCGAGTCAAAGCACGCGTCCCAATGCCTAAACGCAGGGACGAATGCCCAAACTTGTCCAATGACCGAAGCAGCAGCCTGCCCAATCCACCACGGCGCCGCCGACCCTGCCACTGGCCCGGTCCTTCCTGGTGAAGGCGCCACCGACTACGAACGCTACATGCGCGTCGATGACCTTCTCGCACTCCAGAAAAAGCCTGAAGAGCGCGCCCACCCGGACGAAGTGCTCTTCCAAACCATCCACCAAGCTTGGGAACTCTGGTGCAACATGGTCTGCTTCGAGCTGCACCGCGTCGGCGACCTCCTGGACGAAGACCGCTGGGCCACCGCCGTGCGCCTCCTGCGCCGCTGCCGCAAGGCCATCCACGCCAACAGCGCCGCGCTCGCCGTCTTTGACACCATGACGCCGCGCGACTTCCACGAAGTCAGGCGCCAACTGGGGGCGGGCTCTGGAGCCGAATCCCCCGGGTTCCGCCGCATCCAATCCGAGGCGCCGCTCATCTGGCCACGGCTGGAGGCGCTTCTCGAACGCGAAGGCGAAGATTTGGAATCCATCTACATGCAGCAAGGCCACCGCCCCGACCTGTTCCTGCTCCTGGAAGCCATGACGGACCTAGACCAGGAAATCTACCAATGGCGGGAAGTCCACCTGGCCGTCGTCAAGCGTATCATTGGTCGCGACGTGAAGAGCCTCAAGGGTTACGCCGTCCACCAGCTGGAGCAAGACATCCAGATTATGCGGTGGCCCGAACTGTGGAAGGTCCGCGAGCGCATCACGGACATTGAAGGCACCAGTCCGGCGTAGGTAGGCCGGCAACTGCCGGTCCAAACGCTTGACAACCGGCCCCCGTTCCAAGGCCCGTTGGACTTCGACGTCTTCTTCTCGATCAGCCAAACGCCCGTTGATGGCTACACCCCGGACGAGGCCACCATGTTCAGCAACTGGCTCGAACAAGTGGCTGCCGCCGACCGACTCGGCTACGGCGTTGCCTGGTTGGCCGAGAGCCACTTGAGTAGCGAAGTGCAGAAGCAAAACGAACACCCCGTCATCCCCCATTGGGAGGGGGAAGTTGGCCTCAACTGCGACATGTTGCAATCGGCGCACGCCATCTTCCGCCGGACCAACCACATCGAGGTGGGTTCGGCCGTCATGAACATCCTACAGGGCGGAGGCCCCATCGCCGCCGCCGAGCGAATCGCCTTCTTCGCGTCGCTACACGGGCTCGATGCCCAGGAGGCGCGGCGTATCCACGTCGGCTTCAGCGCCGGGCGATTCGACTACATGAACCGAGCCCACGGCTACGTCCCCCGCGACGACTTGGAACGCGCGATTCCCTATCCGTTCCTCAAGGGAAAGTGGTTCCACGAAGCGACGGAAATCTTCTGTCGCCTCCTTGCTGGAGAAACACTGTGTAGCAACGACATCCCGGTTCGCACCATCACGGAAGCGGAGTGCCGCACCCCGGAAGACTGGACTCGCATCCGTAGCGCCGCCGAGGCGTGTGATGCCCTCGAGAAACGTGACGGGACCGAGCACGTGGTCTTGCCCAAGCGCTTTGTCTTCGAACACATCAAAGTGGTGCCACAGGAGTGGCGTCGCGACCTGGTGCAACTCGTTGCTGGCAGCCATGACCCGGCCATTGCGACGCTTGCCAATCGGTTCCTGCCCTGTCAAGTGGCCAACCTATCCATCACGCCCCCGCATGTCATTGAAGCCACGCATGAACGCATGGCGGCCATCTATCACGAGGATGGGGGTCCCTGGACTCGTGACATGATGCCCCGGACCGTCATGGTGTTTCTGAACGATGAAGCGGGCCTGACGCCGCAACAACAAACTGAGGCAGCCCAAGCGGAGGCCAAAGCAGCCCTGACGGCGTATTGGAATGCGCTCACAGGAACGATTGACTCGCAGAAGATTGAGGGCGCCGCAGACAACGCAGTCATCGGCAATGCCCATGATGTGGCAAAGCAACTAGCCGAACGGTACCATCCCCAAGACCGACTCATGCTATGGTTTGACTTCTTCAACCATGACTCGGGCCGCGTCATCCGCAACATGGAAGCTTTCATGGCCAAAGTCGCACCCCAGTTAGCGGGCACGGTCGCAGCGTAGTGCCACTGCGGACGGCTCGGCCTTGGCGGCTCAGGTGCAACGCCAACAACCCTAAGGCGCCACGGTTCCATGATTTCGTGTGTCACAGCCAACTTGGTCCCTTCGCGCCGATGCAAAACACAGCCAATCTGCCCTGTGGTGGAAAGACCTCTTGCTGACGTGTGGCCAAGATCAAGTCATCAAGGCCTGGGACGGACCACAAGTGGCCTGGGAATTGCGGGGCCATACCGCCACGTCGTATGGACTGAGCCTTTGCGGCGACCTGTTGCTCTCCGGGGGTAGCGACCATACCCTGCGCTGCTGGGACCTGACAGAGCGCCACCAGCGCTGGTGCGTCCCCGCCGTCGACCATGGCTCCTGGAGCCCGACGGGAGACCAAATCATTGCGCACAAGAAATCGAAGCAAGTGGTATTGATGGACTCGGGGGGCGCGGAGACGCATGTATTGCCCATGCCAGAGAAGCGTATCTTTTCCTCGGCAGTCGTTGGCGACATGGCATTCCTAGGCGGCACCACCGACATCCACGTGGTTCGAGACCGGACCGTCACAGGGTCGTGGGAGGGCCACGGCGGCTCCGTCACGAACATCCGCGTTTCGCCGGGGGGTACTAGGCTGGCATCAACGGGACACGACGGTTCGCTTCGCTTCTGGGACCTGCACGGAAACACGCTTGGCAGCGCCAACGTGCCCACCGGCATCGGACTGGCGTGGAATCACGCCGACACGGCGGTGGCGGTCACCAGCGACAACGCCGTTGCCACCTACTCGTTTCCTGATGCAAGCCCCCTGTGGAGCGCCGACGTCCCCGTAAAGGGCGCCTATGGTGTGGGTTGGAGTCCGCATGACGCGCGCATCGCCGTGGCGTGCGCTGATGGCATTGTGCGGGTTTGGGACGTTGACTAGGAGGACCTGGGCGGACGGCCTTTGAGGGGCGCCATGTTCCGGCACCCGTGGCGACGCATGGTCGACTTCGCGGCCCCGGCTCCGAGCAGTACCCCACAAGCCCGCTAGGAGAACGCGAAGCGGACATTCCCACCGGGCGGGACGTGGAGTGGATGCCCTTGGTGGACTATCGGCGCCACGGCGTATCGGAGACCACCATTCACGGAGCGGTTGCCTGGGCGACGCCCACGGGCGTGATTCATTCGTTTGGCGGCAATGTCCTCTGCTACGGCCGGTCCATGATGAAGCCCCTGATGCTCAAGGTGTTCACCGACGAATTGGCAAACCTGTCGTCCGAACAGCAGGCGATTAGCGTTGCTAGTCACAACGGTGCCGTTGAGCACGTGGCTGCGGCGCAGTCGCTACTGGATGAATCGGAATGGGGGCTCATGCAGACGCCGCTAGATGTGCCGTTGGTGCAATTTGGCCGCCAAGTCCGTCGGCCCCGACGGTGGTATCACACGTGCAGCGGGGAGCACGCCGCCATTGTGCGCGGCTGCCGCGAGAAGGGCTGGCCGACCATTGGCTACCTGCTGCCACAGCATGCTTGGTTCCAGCAATACTTGGATGTGCT
>JBFJXH010000125.1:0-5360 GCA_041623215.1 Thermoplasmatota archaeon | reverse complement strand
GCGCCCGGCATTGCCGAACAGGACAACGCCATCGGAATCGGACTCGAATACCGGTTGCACCGTCACGACGGCAACGCCACCTGGCTCAACATCCAGGACGAAACGCGGTCCGTGTTGGCCGGCATCCCCGTCTACAGTGCCGGCCCCGTCACCATTACAGGCGGCGTATCGGGCGAGGTGGTGGCCCAAAGCACCTCGGCCACCAATGGCATGTATTGGGATGTTCCCGAAATGAAGCTGCGAGCAGCCGGTCCCGAGCCGGATGTTCCCGACGAACAGGCGTAAGGAATCGACCAGGGGCCGCGTCGACGAGCCGGGATTACTCGCGCAGCGCCAGGTACACCATATCGAGTGCGCGGCGGACCGCTTCGGCCCTCACCTGTGCACGATTGCCTTCCAATTGCAGGCATTGGGTCAAAGGATGCCCATCGCCTCGGCTGAGGGCCAACCAAACCTCACCCACCGGTTTGCTGGTTCCCGCCCGGCCGGGCCCGGCAATGCCGCTTACCGCGACAGCTAGGTCCGCCCCGCAGCGAAGGCGAGCCCCACGCGCCATATGCACCACGCAGGCCTGGCTCACTGCGCCCGGCCCACCAGGCGCCAATACCTCGGCTGGAACGTCCAGCAGGTCCTGCTTCATCTTGTTGGAGTAAGCAATGACGCCCCCCACAAAGGCATGGCTAGCACCCGGCACATCCACAAGGGCCGCCCCCAGCGCCCCCCCGGTGCAGGACTCTGCCACCGCCATTCGTTTTCCTTCCTTGCGAAGCGTCTCAACGACGCGCCATGCAATTTCAACCAAGACACTACCCCGAACCTAACAGGCGCTCCAGGCGCTTGGGTGCTTCGATGGAATCCAGGTAATGAGCCACCTCAGCAGGCACGGCCTCTCGCCAGGAATTGTCCCCCGCAGCCATTTGGTGGCGAATGATGCTGCCTTGGTATCGGTGCCGCTCAATCTCGGGGACCCGGTGGACGGCCATGCCCACTTCTCGAAACAGCTCCAGGGGCGAGGCGTCATGGCCCCACACTGCGTCCACTGGCCCCGTAGCGTCCAGGCAGTGCTTGGCCCATCGCGGAGGGTCATTCAGGTCCGTGACCGGGACAATGACCGCGTGGGGGACGATGCGTCGAAGCATGTGCGTCCGCTCCGCGTCGTCGAATGGGTGGCGGGGCCCGGAGGGGGCGTTACTGGAGCCAAGCGCGACCACCAGTTGGTCGCAGGCCGCTTGGGCCGCCGACAGGAGGGACGCATGGCCGTGGTGCAGCGGCTGAAAGCGCCCCACGACGAGAATTCGGGTGACGCGGTCAGTTGGAGCCTTGGGCGAGGGAGCGCCGGCCTGCATCAGGACCGCTGCAACGGCTTCGGGGCGGTGGGCCCGCCTGCAAGTCGCTTCTCTAAGTCGCTCAGCTTGCGAAGGAGCTCGTCCTTGGCAGGGCTGTCAACCAGTGCATGCGCAATGACATCGTGCAACGTATCGCAAGGAACAACTTCGATGCGGTCAAGGTACTCGTCCTCAATGAGCACATCAATGATGTTTGCCTTGGGCACCAGGACCTTCTTGATGCCGGTCTTGGCCGCCGCCTCAATCTTCGCGGTAACGCCGCCCACGGGCAGCACCAGGCCATGCACGCTCAGGCTGCCAGTCATGGCAACGTCTTGCCGGATGGGCACGCCAGTCAAGGCGCTCATGACCGCTGTGGCAATGGAAACGCTGGCCGAGTCGCCCTCCACGCCCTCATGCGTAAGGATGAATTGTACGTGCACATCGTGGTTAGCAACGTCTTCGCCGACGAACTTCTTGATGATGGCGGAGATGTTTTGCACCGCCTCCTTGGCGATTTCACCAAGCTTCCCGGTTGCAATGACGCGGCCTTCGCCGCGGCTGCTGGCGGGCGTAACGTTGGCATCAATTTCCATCACCAAGCCGGAGAATTCAGACATGCTGGGATCGGCGCTGAAAACGGCCAGGCCGTTGACAACCCCGACCAGTTCGCCGGTGGTGCGGATGAGATTGTACTGCTGCTTGTGCTCAATGCCACGATCGGCGATTTGTTGCTCCAAGCTGCGGGCGATACTCTTGGCCCGTAGCACGTGGTCGGAGGAGGCAACGGGGGCACCCTCTTCATGCGCTAGGTCACCCGCGACGCGGACCAGGCCACCCAGTTCCCGCAAGCGCAGCGTTAGCTTGCCCTTGCGGCCCGCACGCCGCTGGGCCTCGTGGATAATCTGCGCCACTCCCGCGCGGTCAAAGTGGGGAATCTTTTCCCGCTCCTTGGATACTTCTTGCGCGACGAAGCGGCATAGCTTGACGCGATTCTCGTGCGTGTCGTTCATCTGGTCGCGAACGTACACTTCGTACCCATAGCCACGAATACGGCTGCGCAGGGCCGGGTGCATTCCTTGCAAGGCATCGAGGTTGCCTGCTGCAATGAGAATGAAGTCGCACGGCACGGGTTCGGTTTTGACCATGGCGCCGCTGGAGCGCTCCGACTGGCCCGTAATCTGGAACTTCTTCTCCTGGATGGCCGTCAGCAAGTGCTGCTGGCTGGTGATGTGAAGCGTGTTGATTTCGTCAATGTAGAGCACGCCACGATGCGCCTTGTGAATGGCACCCGCTTCGACGCGGTCATGTGCCGGGGTCTCAAGGCCGCCAGCTTGGAAGGGGTCGTGACGGACATCGCCAAGCAAAGCGCCGCTGTGTGCTGCCGTGGCATCGGTAAACGGGGGATTTTCATCGGGGTCATGGCCCACGAGCAGTTTGGGAACGAGTTGCGTGGGTCGCTGCATGCCCATGTTGCGAAACAGTAGGAAGAACAGCAGCCCGCCGATGATGCCGTAGAAGATGAGGCGCATGTCGCCGGTGCGAAGCGCAATGATGACGGCTAGGCCAATGACCGACAGCGCAAGCGCCATCATCAGGAAGCCACGCTGCTCCTGGCGCTTTCGCGCCTCGAACTTCTGGGCGTCCACAATCTCCTTGCCCTTACCGGCCGGAACGACCCGGACGCGCGGAACGTTCTGATCCTCATTGTTGGGGTAAGCAATGACGTCTTCCAACTCCTCCTTGGGAAGGAATTCCGTCATGGCACGAGCGAGCATGGATTTCCCGGTGCCGGGGTCGCCCACCATCATCACGTGGCGTTTTTGCTCGGCAGCCTTGCGTACGACCGTGACCGCGTGGTCCTGGCCAATTACCTGTTCAAGGAGCTTGTCGGGAACGTGAATGTCGGCCGTTGTTTCGAACGGCTGTGAGTCAATCCACTCCTGGGGTGGCGCTAACGGCCCGCTGGGTTCGACAGCCGCAGCTGCCGGTTTCTTGGACGACCCGTTTGTCCCGGCCGGGATTGATTCCTTAGCGGACTCCGAGGGAGGCGCGTCGTCGCCACCATGGGCCATCGCATCAGGGACATCAGGCTGCGCACCCTTGCTAGACCCAGGAAGGGCGGATGAGTCGTCGGTTCCGGCGGCCCCGTCACTCATGAATGGCCTTGCGACGCACCTCTTTGTTAAAAGGCCAGGGATGGGGGGCCCACCCCCCGAGGCCCCGAAGCCCCTGCGCCCAAGTCGCACCAGCGGTCTGAAAGCCATTCATCGCAATGCCCGGCTGTGGCCTACGACGAAGTGCTCGCGCAACGCCTCCACGACGCGTTCCCGGAGGGCAGGGGCAGGAAGATGTTTGGCGGCTACGGGTTCTACCTAGATGATGTCATGGTCGCCGGGGTCAGCGGCGACCGCCTCATGGTCAAGACGGGCGACGGCACGGACGCGGCGCTTGCGGAGGACGGCGTGGAGCGCTTTGCTCCCGGTGGCGGCAAAGGCATGAAGGGTTGGGTGACCGTCGCGCAAGAATTGGTTGCCGAGGAGGACGAGTTGCGGGAATGGGTGGCTAAGGCGAGCACCTAGGTGCCGTGTTCCCACGTTTCCAGGTAGGCCCTCTGCTCCGGCGTCAACTCATCGAGCCCAATCCCCAACGTCGCCAGCTTGACTCGGGCAATCTCTTGGTCCAGCTCATCTGGCAAGTTGTACACGCCGGGCGCTAAACCGTCGTTCTTGTGCACCCATTCCAGGCCGAGCGCCTGTACGGCAAAGCTGGTGTCCATGATCTCGACGGGATGCCCTTGCCCCGATGCGAGGTTGACAAGACGACCATCCGAGATGAGGTAGAGGACGCGGCCGTCCTTTTGCGTGTAGGCCTTGACGCCTTCGCGCACGGTTTCGATGTTGGCCGCGTTGGCCTCGAGTGCCGGTTTGTTGATTTCGTTGTCAAAGTGGCCGGCGTTGGCCAGGACCACCTGGTCCTTGAGAAGCGCCACGTGCCGGTCGTCAATGATGTCGAGGCATCCCGTGGACGTGATGATGAAGTCTGCGTCCTTGCACGCTTGGGCCATGGGCGCAACGTGGTGGCCGTCCATGCGCGCCTCAATGGCGCGAACGGGGTCGATTTCGGTGACGGTGACGGTGGCCCCCAGACCCTTGGCCCGCATGGCGATGCCGCGACCACACCAGCCATATCCGGCGACGGTGATGTTCTTGCCGGCAATGACGAGGTTGGTGGCGTGCATGATGCCGTCAAACGTCGATTGGCCGGTGCCGTAGCGATTGTCGAACAGGTGCTTCATCAGTGCGTCGTTGACGTTGAGCACGGGGAAGCGTAGCTTGCCTTCCTCGTGCATCGCCTCGAACCGGATGACGCCCGTGGTGGTTTCTTCTGCACCGCCCTTGATGTGTTCTAGGGCATCCGTGCGCTCGGTGTGGGCAAGGAATCCCAGGTCGCCTCCGTCGTCAATGACGAGGTGCGGCTTGTGGTCGAGGGCCCAATGCAGCGCAGCGTAGTATTCGTCGCGGTTCTGGCCCTTGCGGGCCTGCGTGGGCAGGTTGTAGTGCTCATTCATGGCGACAACCACGCGGTCATCGGTGGAGTCGGGGTTGCACCCGACGAGACGCACATCAGCACCACCGGCCTGCAATGCCAAGGCCAGGTTGCAGGTTTTGGCTTCCACATGCAGCGCCATGCTGATGCGAAGTCCTGCGAACGGTTGTTCGTCCTCGAACCGCGTGCGAATTGCGCCAACCACGCCCATGTGCGCGCGGGCCCATTCGATGCGGCGAATGCCTTCCTCGAGTAGTTCAGGAGTGGATTCGGGAGTGCCTTGCAGGGCCTGCATGAGGCGGGCCACTTGGGCATCTCTTGTAAGGGTGGTGCTGCGGGGGCCGGAAACGCTGTCCTAACGCCATCCGGCGAAGCCTTCCCGTAAGTGGCCGCGACCCCTGGCCTCTTAATACGAGGCCCCTTGGCCCGCTTAGTGGCACGTCGAAGGCGTCGAAAAATCAAGCCGGGCAAGAAGCGCGGACCGGG
>JBFJXH010000124.1:0-5395 GCA_041623215.1 Thermoplasmatota archaeon | reverse complement strand
CTCTTGGGGCAACGACCGCTACGAAGCCTTCGGTCTAGGAGCCATCGGCGGCGGCGATGCGCAATCCCGCGGCTTCCTCATGGATTTGGAAGGCGATGACACCTACCGGGCGGGTTCCAGTGGCGTCAACGGCGGCGGGTACCGGTTCGCCACGGGCTTCCTGTACGACGGTGGCGGCGATGACCTGTACGAAGCTCAGGGCCATGGCAGCAACGGTGGCGCACGAACGCATGCCGTCGGCCTGCTGTTGGACACATCCGGCAACGACCGCTACTTGGACGCCGACGAAGGCGGCAATGGCGGCGGAGCGGCCGGCGGTTTGGGCCATCTCATCGACCTGGCCGGCCACGACTATTACGAAGCCAACCGCTGGGGCGTTAACGGCGGCGGCTTTGCGATGGGCGCTGGATTTCTGCTGGACGAAGCGGGGAACGATGAATACGTGGCCACCGGCCTCATCGGCACCAATGGAGCCGCTGACGCGCGCCCGTATTGCGACCGCGTTGGCGTACAGGCAACGTTTGAGTGCACCTTCAGCACCCAGTTGGGCTTCGGCGGCCTCCTATGGGACCGCCAGGGGACCGATCGCTATCGCGAGGGCTCATTGTACAACGTCACCGACGACTCCATTTTCCCCAAGGGCGCAACCGGCATGCAGTGGGACAGCAGTGAAGACCCCTTTGAACACCCGGAGCCTAAGGCCGATTTCTTGGCACCCCCGCGGCTCCCGATGGGGCCCTCGCTCGACGCCTGGCGCCACGCTCCGGGCATGTCCACATCATCATGGCATCCACCCATGGCCCTAGACCACCACGCGACCGGTCAAGCGAGCAGCGGCCAAGGCGAACTGCCTTCGGCGGACCTAAGCGACGCCAGCTTCGACCGAACAACCGCAGCGCCCAAGGCAGACCCGGCCGCAGCGCCCCATCTGCTGGAGCCAGCCACCGGGGCGCAGCCAGTGCTCATCGAAGCACCTGCACCCCACGACCCACCGGTCACGGCAGACCCTGTTGGCCGCCTGCTTCGGCCCATTCAAGACTCGCTGACGGGAGCAGGCCACACCATCAAAGAGGTCGCATCCAGCACCATGCGATTCCTGCGTGCCTTGCTCTAGTCACGGTTGCACAAACCCAAGTGTGGCGATGGCCTACGTAGTGCGTGGACTCCTACGACGTAGCGATTGTTGGGGGTGGACCCGCCGGCCTGCACGCGGCCGCAAAAGCCGCCCTCCTTTTTCGCACGGCAGTGTTGTTTGACAAAGGCCGGCGGTTCAGCCGCATCTATTGGTCACCCAAGGTGGACAACGTGCCAGGCCGCCATGGCGTCGCGGGCCGCGACCTGGTGGCATCAGGCTACGACTTCATCACGCAAGTCCATGCCGACGTCGGACGGGATTTCGTAACCATCCACGAAGACACAGCGGTCACATCAGTGACTCGTAGTCCGGAGGGGGGATTCATCGTGGCCGCCACGGCGAAAAATGACGCCACTGTGCAAGCCCACGCGAAGCACGTCATCCTGGCGACGGGTTGCGTCGATGGCCAACCACGGCTGAGGGACTTTCGCAAGCGCGACATTGAGGCCGTGCTGCCATACGCCAACAAGGGTCTGGCCGACTATTGTCTACTGTGCGACGGCCACACAGTGGAGAACAAGCGCGTGGCCGTACTCGGCTGCGGGGCCGGGGCGGCCGGCATCGCCTCCAGTCTCAAGCGAAACTTTGGCGCCGACACCGCGGTCGTGGCGGCCTGCAATCTCGGCCACCCTGACGGGGCCGAACACTCCAACGAGCATTGGGATGACATTGCCGCGCGATTAGCCAAGCGGGATATTCCCGTACTCCGCGGCGACATTGCCGAGTTCACAGGCATCCGCGACGGCCAGTTTGGCATCCGGTTTAGTGACGGCAGCGAGGAACGATTCGACAAGGCATGGATTAGCATGGGTTGGTACAAAGTCAACAACGAACAGGCACTGCAACTGGGCGCTGCCCTGGACGCTGATGGATTCGTCAAGACAGACCGGGATGGGCGCCTCCTTACCGGCGAGGGGAACGTCATCAAGGGGGCCTACGCCATCGGCGACCTGCGGTCCGACTCCTGGAAGCAAATCCCCATCGCGTGGGGGGAGGCAGAAGCCGCCGTCATCGATTGCTTCGTCTCCTCCTGACGCCTGCCCTCCGCATCCTCCAGATGGCCCTGCGGCACCCAACGCCCCGGGGCTGCTGCATCGCCAACCGGGTTGCGTTACCGCCGCACTCGGCCGTTGCGTTTCGACCAAGTCAAGTAAGGTCGGCCGGCGTCAAGCGTGTGGGCGAGCAGGCAGCACCGCACCTCACACCCTTTGCCATGGCGGCACACCGCGTGGTGCTAGGCCACGTGCCGCAACGCGATGTGCACGTCTCACACTACCCCTATGTGAGCACCAAAAGCACCATCCGCATCAGGGATGGAGCCACCAAGATTAGGGTCAGCGACCACCTTCGACAAGCCCCCGACGAGGTGATGCGAGGGTTGATGGTCGTCTTGGTGGCGAGACTGCACAGGAAACCGGAGCCCGCCTGCGCCGCAGCCGACATCGCCGCCTACCGCGACCACCTACACAGCGAGCCGTTAACCCAGACCCGGAGGGCCAGCAAGCGCAGCCGGGGCCGCAAAGTGATGGAGGCCGAAGGCGCCCATCGAAGTCTCCGGGAATCGTACCTGCGCGTTTGTTTGGACATGAACCTGCCTCGCCACCGGCCAC
The DNA here is from genome assembly GCA_041623215.1 of Thermoplasmatota archaeon. GTDB lineage: Archaea > Thermoplasmatota > E2 > JACPAO01 > JAHFTW01 > JBFJXH01. The sequence continues at coordinate 2,650 of JBFJXH010000124.1, read as the reverse complement.
CTAATCTTGGCTGGAGTCCAACGGCCAGCCGGCGGCGATTTGGGCATCACGATCCATCCCACGACGCCATTGTGATTAGCCGCGTTCTTGACGACGCCAACGTACCAGAATGGGTGCTGGACTTCGTCGTTTACCACGAGATTCTGCACATCGTGTACCCGCCCGAAGCGGGCAGCGGCCAATCGGGCCGGCGGCGCGTGCACACGCGCGCCTTCCGGCAGGCGGAGCGCCGCTATCCGCGCTGGCAAGAAGCCGAGGCATGGCTCCAAGGCCTGGCCAAGGGGCGCCTGCCATCGCAGCCCCACGCGTCCCGGAGCCTGGAAAAGGCGGCCACTAGGTAGCCCGCAATTCCTCGGCGCGGTCCAAGCCCCGCCGGTTCAATTCGTCGAGGAGTTCGCGGCAGACGAGGCCGGCAAAGCCCGGTCCTCGATACACAAAACCCGTGTAGGCTTGCACGAGGTCGGCTCCGGCCGCCATGCGTGCTGCCACGTCTGCACCGGTGAAGATGCCCCCGACGCCCACCACGACACCGTTGCTGCCAATCGCTTGTCGGACCACGCCCGTACAGTGAAGCGCCCTCTTCGCCAGCGGCTTGCCGGACAAGCCACCCTTGTCCAAGTGTGCTAGGTGCGGTGGACGGTCCACCGTTGTGTTAGTTGCAATGATGCCGGCCGCGCCCGCATCAACTGCGGCCTTCGCTAGGCCAGTTAGTTGCTCGTCGGTGCAGTCGGGGCTCGCTTTGACAAGTAGTGGCCGGCCCGGTGCGTGGTCATCCAGTAGCGACGCGGCGTGGCCGACGCTTCGAGCAACGTTGGATGGTTCCAATAGGGCCCGCAAGCCACTAGTGTTGGGGCTTGACAGGTTGAGCGCTAGGTAGTCGCCAAGCGGCGAAAGCTTGGGAACAAGCATCGCTAATTCTTCATCGAGATGCTCCAGGCGGTCTCGATTCGGACCGACATTGAGCCCCAGGACGAGCCGGCGACCCTCGTCCTTTCCCGGCGCGACGGGCAGCGTCGCCTGTAGGCGGCTCGCAACGGCATCCATGCCTTCATTGGGAAAGCCCATCGCATTGACCAACCCTTCATCCGAGGGCGCACGCCAAAGAATCCGACCGGGGTTGGGCTCTTGGGGCCGGGGGGTGACGGTTCCCAACTCGACATGGCCAAAGCCTAGGGCGCCTAACGCCTGGTAGAGCTTGGCATTCTTGTCTACACCGCCAGCCACCCCGAGGGGGTTGGCAAAGTGGATTCCTGCAGCCGAGACGGCAAGGCGCTGGTCGTAGCAGCCGCCGGCGTGGACGGCCAGTGAGGCTCGCCCAATCGCGGTAGCCCCAGCTGCGGCTAGGTACTTGTCAGCGAGGCGCTGGGCGGCGGCTGGCGGCAGTCGAAACAGGACGCTTCGGGCCACACCATACAGGACCACGCCGCCGGCACCCCGGACCCGGTGTTGAACCCAGCGCTTATCCCACCAACCAATGTGGACGACTCGTGGCACGTCCCGTGTGGTTCCAAGGCGGCAATGATGTCGAAGCAGTCGTCGGCATCCTGGATGGCGCAGCGACTGCCGCAGGGCAATCAGGCAGTGCAACGAGCTTGGAGCGCTGGACACCTGAACCGCTGCCACCTGACGCCGACCCCCAGGTGCTGCGTGTGGCGGCGATGACGCTGCTTCGCAAGCGCCTCACCGCCAGCCACGGCGAAGCCGACCGGGTCTTGGCGCAGGAGGTGCGAGCCATTGATGACCTCGTCAAGGCGGCCAACCTGCTCACGGAGCGTTTGCGTGACTGGTACGGACTGCACGCTCCAGAAGTGGTGCGCCTAATCCCCGATGCGGAAGACCTCGCACGGGTCGTCGCGGAGGAAGGCGGCCGCGACAAGGCGATGGCATCCTTGGAACAGGCGGCAACTGGCGCCGCGAGCATTGGCAGCGACTTGGACCCTGCAGACATGGCACTCGTGCAAGGCTATGCAGGCGCTATCCAAGGCGTACAAGCCTCCTGGCGGGCAATTGAATCGCGCGTCGCCACGCTCATGGAGCAAGTGGCACCGAACGTCGCGGCCATTGCCGGCCCTGTGCTGGGTGCCCGGCTCATTGCGCAGGCCGGCGGCTTGCAACGGTTGGCGTTGTTCCCCTCGGGAACCATGCAAACCCTGGGCGCCGAGACGGCGCTCTTTCGCCACTTGAAGGAGGGCACCAAGCCGCCCAAGCACGGTGTTTTGTTCCAGCACCCGCACATTCATCGGGCCAAGGCCTGGCAGAGAGGTCCGATTGCTCGAGCGATGGCGAATCACCTCGTCATTGCGGCGCGCGCCGACGCCTTCACCCAGAACGACCTACGGGCACAACTCCAAGCCGGTTTTGATGCCGACCTGAAGCGCATTCTGGCGACCCGAACGAGCCCACCGCGTCGCCGCGAGCCCGCTGCCGGCCCATGGGGCGACCGAGGCGGACGCGGAGGCCGAGGAGGACGCGGCGGAACCTGGGGCGACCGAGACGACCGTGGCGGCAGAGGCGGACGCGGAGGCCGAGGCGGACGCGGCGGAACCTGGGGCGACCGAGACGACCGTGGCGGCAGAGGCGGACGCGGAGGCCGAGGCGGACGCGGCGGAACCTGGGGCGACCGAGACGACCGTGGCGGCAGAGGCGGACG
>JBFJXH010000123.1:0-5402 GCA_041623215.1 Thermoplasmatota archaeon | reverse complement strand
GGCCTTGGCGTTCCGAGACGAAAACGGGGATGCCGAAGTGAAGGACTTCCTGGCCTCGGTGACGTACCTGGGTGGCCCATTCAATGTCTCGTTGCAACACTGGGCCACGGACAACGTGGAGGGCGACCCGCCGGAACACGCCGACGCAGGCTGGACAACCGTCGGTAATCCCTTGGTGCTTACAGAGAAAACTGTCAAGACTGCCGTCACGCAAAAAGTCCTGGCCGGCCAAGCCTCCGGGTGGTACCGGCTACTGGTCGAGGCGGCCCCCGATGGTCGCTTTGTGCTTGACGAAGGGCGCATCGACGTAGACGGCGTGCCCCGTCTTTGGACCACCTTCGACGTGGGCGTCGGCCCCGATTGGCCGCGCGTGCTAGCGACCGGTACGACGCAATTGGCATGGCTCAACGGCGACGACGGCTTTGTGCCCGACGTAAGTGTGCCCCAGGCGCGAAGCGGCCAATTCGGTGCTTACATTCAGGATGGAAGCCTGCGCACCTACGCCAAACAGGACGACGTAGCAGGCAACAATGTGCTTCCTGGCCCGGCGCGTCTTGACGCTCCTATTGGCCGCGTGGCCACCGACGCAATCCTACAGGTTCCCGGCGACATCACTGTAGCCGGTGCTGCGCCGCGCCTAGAATTCCGCCACTGGGTTGACACGGGTGGCCATGCGATTGCCCGCGTCCAAGTCGCCGTTGTGGACGAGCCGACCGCGGGCGTGAGCGTTTCCCCGCCGGACGAGGCACGATCCTGGACCGATCTCGTTGTGTACCACGGCACGAGCCCCGGTAAAGCCACGACGCCCGTTTCCGTCCCACTGGATGACTACGTCGGCCGTGACATCAAGGTCCGGTTCCTACTTCATCATGCCCCCGGCAGCTACGCGCACGCCGATGGATCGGATGTGCGCGCCGGCCACGACACTTCGCGGACTCCGTACGGATGGATGGTCGAAGAGGTCCGCCTCGTCGCTCTGACGCCGACCGGGCCGGCTGCGCTTTACGAGGCACAGCCTGGCTTTACCGATGCGATTCTGCAGGGTGGCAGTGTTGAGCCAGAGGTCCTCACCCAGGACTTCAAGCCGTGGGAAAACCTTCCCACGGCGGACAACCCCGAACCAAGGATTCCCGAGTTCCGCTTGCGGACCTGCCTTGACAATTCACCGCGCCGCTCCGATGCCTACGCTGACGCGGCCATGATTGTCACCGACCCAATTGACCTGTCATCCGCTAGCCGCCCCATTCTCACGCTTGCGCACAGCGGCAAGCTTGGCTACTACGGTGGTGCTCAACCGGATGACCAGCCGGTCACCCAGCGAGCTGTGGTGGGGCTCGAATACCAAGTCCGCCTCGAAAATGGCGAATGGCCCTTGACGTGGATTCGCCAGCATCGTGACCCGGTAACCGTGGGCTACGATGTTCGCAGCACGGACCTTCGTCAGCCAAATGGCGAACTGCCCGGCTTCCCATTCGATACAGTTGTTGTGCCGGAGGCGGCCAAACGCGAACCGGCTCAACCGTCGTCCCAGGGCAAATTCCGTCACCACGTGCACTTAGACCACTGGCAGAACGAATTTGACTTGTCGAGCCTGGCAGGCGACGAAATTCGCCTGCGCCTTGCCGCGTGGCCTCAACAACCCGCGGGCGCGCCTTTGGCAGCGCACGACTGCAAGCGGCTCATCGATTGGACCATTCACAGCATGGTCATTACCGAAGCGAAGCACGCCATTGAAGCGGCGGTGCAAGACGTTCGTGTTGTCCCCGATGATCTAGCATCGATTCTCCTCAACGTCGCTGACTTCCAACCCGGCGAAGCGGCCGCGGTGTTCGCGGCCGGGACCGTTGACGTGGAAGTCGACGTTGTCAACGCGGGCACTTTGCCATTCAAGGCCGAGGTGGCCCTCGATGTGGCGCCGGCTACAACGGGCGCTGCACGCCCAAGTGTCCGCGCCATCGAGGCAACGGAAGACGGCGAGCGCCTGACCCCTCGTTCGTCCGCCCGCGTCGAATTGCTACCTGGCGACCCCCCTACGACGGTCCGCTTCAAGATGGATGCCAGCCGCGTTAGCAGTGGGGACTTCGTCATTACGGCCCTCATTAACACCCTCGCGGCCGTGGATACCAAGCCGGAAAACAATGTCCTGGAGCTCAAGGCGTCCTCGGTCCCGTACCGCAACGTCCGGCTAGATGCCGCCACTTCGCTCGTGGCGCCTTTCGTGGGCCCGGTGGAGGGAGACCGACGGGTGACCTTGGTTGTCACCAACGACGGCAACTTGCCAGAGGACAACCTCGCGGTTCACGCGGAACTCGTGCAGGTGCTGGGCCCTGAACAATACGCTTCCTACGACCCCCCCGTCACGCGGTCATGGTCCGAGTTGGAAGTGCCGTCGCATGGCGCGACTCAGTCGCTGGGCTGGACACTCGACTCCGACTTCTTGGCCGACAAGCTGGCCGTTGGCGGTGCCTACGCCGTGCTGGCCAGCCTCGACTCCCCACGCTCGTCGCTACCCATTGCGGACCACGATTTGGCGGCCCTGATCACAGTCGAACACGGGGACATTACGGTGCCATTCCAGGTTGAGAACCTCCTCTACGGAACGGATTTCTCGGCGCGCAATACCACCAGCCAAGCCCCGCATTTGATTGACCCGGCCGCCAATCCCCATGACTCCTGGCGCGTTACGGCCATGTTTGAAGGTGAGGAGACGCCCTCCAACGTGGGATGGGAGCTGACCGACCCCGCCCGCACGGTGGGTGGCACGCCAACAACGGGCCCCGCCTGGCACGTGCCTAGCTACACAGGCGTAGACGACGTGGAGCAAATTCTGGAATCGCCTGTCCTTCCGGCCCATGTGATTGCCCCCGACTCGCGGGGCATTCTATCGCTGGAATACAATCGGACCGGCCCGCGCGGAGACGTCATCGTTGAAACCCGCCAACTCATCGGCGGGGAATGGACGGAATGGGAGGGGGCCGGCGATCAGCGGCGCGAACGCGTAGCCGTCATCTTAGCACCCGACTTCCCCCGCGTGGAAAGCAACAAGGCGCCTGACTTCCTGACCTATGGCATCGCCGACCACCCCATGCCGCCGTTCTATGAATTGCAGGCTGGCCTGTGGAAACCGGTGGAGTGCCAGACCGCCGATGGCAACCTGTGCGCATGGACCGCCTTCCCGTACTTCGAAGACGCCGGTGACGACCATTGGCGCGAGGCCCTTGATGAGACGCTAGGTGCCCTGGCAGACCGCTATGGCGCCGAAAACGTTGGTCTCTACTCGACCATCAACGACGACCTGCAGGTCGGCACGGATGTGGATGGCTTGCGGCGCCTGGATTTCACTACCGAGCTCTCCAGCTACTCGCTGCCGATTCGGTCGGTGCAAATGCTGGGCGAACGCCTTGACACGTACGGGGCGCTGCTGCTGTTTGGTGACAACGTGACGAGCACCTTCGCTCGCGAATCAAGCCTACTTCTCAATGCGGCCCATGAGCCGACCCAGGACCAATGGGAAAGCAGCGTTTCCGGCATGAATAGCCGCGTCAAGCACAGTGCGGTGTACTATGACCCCGATCCGGTCATCGTTGAACATCACCGGCAGGTTGAGGCAATTCTGCGCGCCGCTTCCAGCAGCGGGGTCTCCGTTGTGGCGGCAATCGGTCCGGCGACGGGAACCGTTGCCCGCAGCGGCATTGCTCAAGGCGAATCGGTCACCATGTGGCAATCGCCCAAGACTCCGTCCCTCGTGGGTCCCGATTACGCCTGCACCGACATGTTGGAAATTGACAACAACGGCAAGGAGAAGAGCGTGCTCACAAATTCCAATGTAGCCACGCAACCCAAGGAACCTTGCTGGAAACAAGAAGGCGACAGCCTCATTGTCAACCGCGACAATCTGAACAACTACAAACTGTGGAAACCCTCCGTCGCTCAATCTCTGGCCTTGCAGGAGATTGTGCAAAAAGGTGGGGCCCACTTTGTTGCCCGTTCTGTTGTGGTTGGTGGCGGCCTTCCGACCATTGAACCGGCTTCCCTGGTGGTCTCGGCCAACCGCGGCGTGACGCTCGTTACCGCGCCCGATGCCGATGCCGACACCGTCGCCATGTGGCTTGACACCATCGACGACGCATTGGCGGCCGTTGAACCGCAGCTGCCCGCGCAGCCGGTCACGTGGTCGCCGGCGCCTGCCGCCGTAAGTGTGCCCATTGGGGGCTCCATGTCCAATCTTGAATCCGGTGAGATTCTGTTCAACGGTGCGCCATTCCAGGTTAGGGTGCGCGTCGTTGCCGACTCGGAGCAGCAGGGCCACGATGCCGTCTCCATCACCAAATTGCAACTGCTGGGCTCGCCCGCGGCGCAAGACCTTGGCATTCGACTGGTTACGCCACGCCACTTGGAAACCTACGCGCCCGGCGCCCAAGTTGATACGGTAATCGAGGTGACCAACCGTGGTTTGCAACAGGCGGATGCTGCCTCGCTAACAGTTGATGTTGAACAAGTAACGGCTTGCGGCGGTCGCTGTCCAATTAAGGATGAACCGCCCCGCGTCCTCCATGTGCCGGCCCTAGCTGGCGGCGAGCAAGCCATCCTTCGCGTGGGCGACGCTGTCGGACAGGACCCGTTCTACAGTGGCTTCTTCCCCAACCCGGCCGGCCAAGGTCGAGACGACGAAGCACGCTACCTGTTCACGGCCGTGTTGTCCCAGCAGGACGAAGGCTGGACGTTCAATGACCAAGCATCTGCCCTTGCCATCGGCAAGGAAGTCGTCGATGTACGTGTCAAGTCGTTCCGTGTATCGCCGGCCCTACAGGACCAGGAAGGGGTGGGGGAGGTCAATGTGGCCATTGAGGTGGAAAACCGTGGCACCCAAGCACAGCGTGCCGTAGTAGCGCTGGAGGTGACGGCGGCCCGGCCCATTTCGTGCCGAGCCAATGGTGGCCAGCAAGTGACTGCCTGTTACCCAGGCACTAATCAGCCGGTGCAGCCGTTGCCACTCGGTCACGTGACGCCCCTCGTGGCTCGCGATGGCACGAGTGTCGCACACTTCTCCTTTGACCCCGGAGCCCGCCAGATGCCAGCAGGCATCTACAAGGTCCTGGCGACCGTGGAAGGTCGGGATTCCAGCAACGCCATTCGAACCAGCGTGTCGGAAGCCCGATGGCTCCACATCATCGACGAGACTGTGGCTGGCGACGAAGGTCGGGCAGCGCGCTTCGAATCGCTGCAGAACGCCCCTGATTTGCATGGCCCCAACACGTTCATACCCAAGGATTTCACCACCATGCACGTTGGCGAACGGCCTGCCGAAGCGTCTGGTGGCACGCCCGCAGACGGGCTTGCAGACACGGGCCAAGCGCCGCCTGAACACCAAGGTCGCTACGCCCAGGATGCGACTACCGTCT
>JBFJXH010000122.1:0-5458 GCA_041623215.1 Thermoplasmatota archaeon | reverse complement strand
TGGTTCACGCGCATTGACTTGCAGCGAGCCGACGGCGGCACCGTCAACATGGACCTGACCGCCCTGGATACTGGATACACGGGAGAGGCATTCTTCCTTCGCGGCCAAAAAGACGAGATGGTGAGCCTTGCCCTCACGCCCGTGGCCGGCCCGCCCTTCGAGGAACATACGGTAAACCGGGCCGACGGCCGCGATGGCCCGTACGACACCATCGGCATTGCCGTCGCGTTTAGCGTCACGACGCCGGGCGCTGCTGATCTGCAGGTGCTCGCGCCCAATGGCACCACCATGTACCAAGCCACCTTGACCAGTAACGACGGGCCGTTGGAGGCGCTGGTGGAAGTGCCCTACGCGGCTGGCGATTGGATTGTTCGCCGCACGGGTGGGGCTGCCGACCCTGCCGGCGGCAGCACGGGCAACGTGACACTTGTGTCCATCTATGACCGCAGTAGCACCGTCTAGGCTCGGCACAGTCTTCCTTGGCGGCGCGCGCCGAGTTTGCTAAGCCTGCAGGTGCGGCGCGCCGTTGCCACCATTGCCGCCACGCTTGCCCCGGCCCGCTTCGCGGTCGGGTTGACCCTCGCGCACATCGTAGCGGTGCCCCAAGCTGCAAGCAATGAAGCCGCCCGGTTCTGGCTGGACTTGCGAGTCGCAATCGGGGCACTTGGCCGTTTGGAAGAACCGGTCAAGCCAGGCGTGCCAAAGGTCCGGTTCGTCTTGGTTGTCCTTGAGATTGTCCAAGGCGCGCTTTGTGCCACTATCCTGGGCAAACGGCATCAGCGCATGGATGTCAATGTGGACATGCTTGGACCTGCGGCCTCGGCCGCCCCCTGCCTCCTGTGTCCGACTTGCGCCGAGTCGCCGGGCCCCTGCCATCACGCTCCCGTTGCCCGCCTCATGACTGGTGCCAAATTGGCGCCCCACAACCACAAACACCAGCAGGATTCCCGCCGCCAGCCCACCCAGGTGGGCCTGGTAGGCGGTGTTGTCGAACGGGTTGGCGGGCAACACGAGGTACACGACTTGAATCGCTGCAAAGATGAGGGCCGCTACGATGACGCGCATGCGCAGGAAAATGATGATGGGTAGCGGCAAAGGCACGCTGATGACTTGGTGCGGGAAGCGCGCCGCGAAGGCTCCCAAGATGCCGAATACGGCGGCGCTTGCGCCCATCATGAGAATGGGCGCTCCGCCCGTAAACCACACCTGCACGACGGCACCAACTACGCCACTTGCTAGGTACAGTAGCAAGAAGCGACGGGGGCCAATACGCTCCTCGAAGGGCAACGCAAAGGCCAGCAGGGTCAGCAGGTTGCCGAAGATGTGCCAGATATCGGCGTGAACGAACATGCTGGTTAGCACGTTCAGGAAGGCAATGGGTTCGTAGGCCACAAGCTGATCACCATGCAGCCCTAACTCGTGGTGGATGGCACTGCGAAGCGCTGGGCCTGAGCTTGTCATGACCTGAATTCGGGGCCCTAGAATGGTCAGCAAGAACACGACAATGTTGGCCACCGCGAGAGCGCCAACGGCCAGGAAGCGCCGGGACCATCCTACGGCTAACGCCGCAAGGATGATGCTGAGCGCAACGAGGCTGACGAGTTCCACAACCATTGGTCAGCCTGCTAGAAGGAAAAGGGTTGGTGAAGGTGCGGGCCCTTTGGGACCATAATAGGCCGCTTGGGCGCGGGGGCCAAAGCAGGGAACTAGGGGGCCGCGGTGGGCCGACGGCGTCTCCGGTTCGGCGGCATGTGCACGGTTCGAGACTAAATGATGGCCGTGGCATGGAGGGTCGGTAGTGGTCATGAACCGTTTGATTCCCCTAGCCGTAGCCGGACTGTTGATGATTCCCGTTGGCGTAGCCTTCTTGCCAGTGGGCAACGAGCCTGCGGGGCCTGCTGTCAACGCCACCATCATGCGCGACGCCTACGGCGTCCCCCACATCTACGCTGGCGATGTCTATGGTCTGTTCTATGCCAACGGGTATGCGCAGGCGCAAGACCGCCTCGTCCAGATGGAGATTCTTCGCCACGTTGGCAAGGGCGAGTTGGCGAGCTTGACGGGTGGCCAAGGGTCGCTGGAAATGGATTTGGTGACGCGGCGGGAACTTTACACCGAAGAAGAGCGCCAAGCAACCATCGCCCACATCCGTGACAACATGACCGAGGCGTCGCACGGCATCGATGGGACGCTTTGGTACAACGCCTTCGACGCGTTCGCTGACGGCGTCAATCAATTCATCGAGGAAACGCGCCAAGACCCCAGCATTCTGCCTGGCGAATACGTGGCCTTTGGCACCACCCCCCGCGACTGGCTCATCAGTGACACCGTTGCCATCGCCGAATACTTGCTCGACATCTTTGGTCGGGGCTCGGGCGGCAACGAGGATGCCCGCGCTCGCCTCTTACTGCATCTGCAAGACACACTCGGCCCATCGGCGGGCGCTGCGGCATTCACGGATTTTGTTCCAGGTGTTCAGAACGAGGAGACGTACACGACAATCGCCCAGGCAGACATCAACGAAGCCGGCGGCCAAGGTGGTGGCAAGGGCGAGCCAAAGGCCGAGGGTGCCAAGCGCTGGGAACACGCCGGCGTCATCAACTTCTACGACGACCTAAGCGACCTGTCCGTCTTGCTGCCGTCGCAGCAGGAAGCGGTTTGGGCCAGCCGCAACGCAAGCAACGTGGACGACGCACGGGGCATCCAAGATACGCTTGCTGCGCTTGGCGCTTCGTTCAAGTTTGGCAGCAACGCCCAGGTCATTGACAAAGCATTCTCGGCTAACGGGGAGAACCTGCTGTACGGCGGGCCGCAAATGGCCTACTATGCCCCCATGATTCCGTACGAGTTAGCCTTGCACGGCGCCGGGTTCGAAGCGGCAGGCATGGGCGTTGCTGGAGCCCCCGGCGTCATTATCGGGCGCGGCCCAACCCATGCGTGGACGGTGACCAGTGGCAGCAGTGACCAAGTGGATATGGTGGTCGAAAAACTGGTTCCGGGTGAGCCTGAACAATACTACACGGACTTCGCCAACGGCACCATCGCCCAGATGGATTGTCGCGACGAAACGCACTACGTTCGTCCCGGCCCGGTTGATTTCTTGGGCCTTGGCAGCACCAACCCGACGCCGCCTGACGTAGACGTCGTGGAACAACGCGTCTGCCGCACCGTGCACGGACCGGTTCTGAAGCGCGCCGACGCAAATGGCGATGGCGAGGACGATTACGCGTTTGCCAGCCACCGAAGCTTCCGCGGCGACGAGGCGCGAAGCGGCATTCTGTGGCTGCAAGCCGGACGCACCCGCGACATCGCAGACATGCAACACCTACTGGAGTCGTTCAAGTTCAGCTTCAACTTCAACATCGCCGAGGACGGCGAAGAAGGCGCCACAGGCTACCTGCACGTGGGCGCGCAGCCGCTGCGGCACCTGGCCTTGGATGGCCGGTTGCCAACACCGGGCTGGGTGCCCGGCTTGGCATGGGACCACCAAGACCCGGCTGACTTGCTGATGGGCAGCGAGCTTCCCAACATGATCAATAGCACCAAGGGGTACACGGTCAACTGGAACAACAACCCGTCCCAGGGCTTCCACACCGGCGACAACATGGAGAAGTGGGGTAGCATGCAACGAGCCGAGTTGATGGACGAATTGCTCACGGCCAGGATGAGCGCCACGGGCAACGCCCTCACGATGGCGGACCTTAGAGACGTTCATTTCTGGGCCAGCGTCAGCGACCCGTACGGGGATGAGTTCTACAGCCTCATGCGCGGCGCCGCCATTGCAGCCGGCGACGCCATCGCTGTAGCGGCAGTGGACCAATGGCACGCAACGGGCTACTTCTACGGCGGCTACGGGGTCGACAACAATGGCGAGGTCATCTTCGACTTCGACAACGACGGCACAGGCGACTTCGCCACGACCATGCCAGATGGAATGGCGTTGTTTGAATTGTGGCGAGATGAATTACAGGAACTGGTGTTCCGTGATGAGCTGGCCGCAGCGACGCGGACCTTCACATGGCACCCCCCGACGGGCAACGACCCGCACGCCGCAGACCATGGAACGGAGGGCAACAAGCACAGCGTGCTCTTTGATGCCATGCGCAACAAGAGCGGTCATGCTTGGTGCGATGACCAAGGCACCGGCAGCGTGGAAACTTGCCAGGACTTGGCGCTGGCGGCCATGCAGGCTGTGCTCGCCGACCCCGATGCAGAATGGCAACAGATGCCCAACCGCATCAGCCAATTTGCCGCTCTCGGCGCGGCCCCCGCGTACGAAATCCCCATGACCAACCGCCCTAGCTTCCAAACATTCTACGACTGGGGCCTCATGGACGTAGACCCCGACGCCGCCAGCCGCAATGTGCTCCCCCCTGGCACCAGTGGCCACATGAATACCCTTGAAATGATGCAAATCATCGGCGAAGGTTACGGTTGGCCTGCGGACACGCCACTTCACCCTGAACACCTGGACGATCAATTGACCATGTACGTCGACTTCCAGGACAAAGCGCTACATTTCTGGACGACGGCTGCCGAAGCAAGCGGCGAGTGCACCACCTTCACGAGCGCCGGCACACCCACTAACTGCTAGTGCATTCCGCCGCTCGGCGCCTGGATGTTCCAGCCAGAGCCAGGAGGACTCCCGCCAAGGCTGCCAAGGGCGCGGCCGGAGCCAAGGCCCCCAGGTCATCCGCCACAATAGTCCAATCACGACCTTGATGCCAATCGCTGGCAAAGAGTCGGGCATGGTGGTCGGCGGCGCCAGGCCCGCTCACCCACAGCGCAACTTCGCGATTGGCGCTGCGGCTGTGTTGGTTGCCATTCATGCTGCCCACCAAGACAGCGTCATCGGCAATGATGCCCTTGTTGTGCAAGGTGCCAAGAAATGGATGATTCCAAAGCTGGACATTTACGCCCGCAGCGACAAGTTCGTTCACTGCCTCTTCGCCATAAGCACTGACCTGAACCCGCACCTCTGCGCCACCCCGGACCGCTTGCCGGAAGGCATCCAGGAGCACGTCGGGGCCGCTCCAGCCCAGGCGGTTGGACGCTACGACCTCTGTGTCCATCTGCTGACTCCATGCTCGCGACTGCGCCGCGCGAAGGGGCTCCAGGTACGCGCCGTCGAAGCAATGCTCCGGGCAAATGACCGGCGTCACGTGAAAGTCCCCCGTCAACCAAGTGCCCGGTTGGCTCCGATAATCACTCGCCGCTTGCGCCTGGACGGGCCTAGGTGCAGGGCTGGAGCCCTCGGGCGCTTCGATGTCCCACGCGACGCGGTCGTCCGCCATCCAACCCGCAAACCAGTCGGCCATAGCACTGTCATGGACGGCCAAGCCCCAGCCGCGATTACCTGCCCTGCCAGCCGGCGGCACACCGCGTTGCACCCAGTTTTCCGATTGGACCGCAACCACATCGTCGGCGACCAAGACCTTGAGATGATGAAACGCATAGC
>JBFJXH010000121.1:0-5480 GCA_041623215.1 Thermoplasmatota archaeon | reverse complement strand
GACTCATCGCTACGACCGCCAGCGCCATGCCAGCGAATGCTACTTTCATTCCGTGCGCCATGCGGGAATCCTCAAGGGCGGCTTTGCTAGCGCCCCCCTCTCAAAGCAAAAAAAAAAGCGCCAACCAGCAACCTTAGTCGGCTCGACTTGGCTTTCATCTAAAAGAACTTGGGCGCGGGCAACCCAAGAAAACGAAACAACACGGCAAGATTCGACCTGGCCCCGGCACCAACGGTTAAGTGAAGGGTCATTGTGAACTATTTCATGGTAGGTGTAGGTCAAATCGTGGCCCCTACGCGCAGCGGTGTCCGTGCTTTTCTCCTTTGCACACTGCTGTTTGCACTCGCATGGGCTGCTGTTGGCCCGCATGCCCAGGCCGCAGCTTCGTGGACGGTCTGCGCCGACGGCGAAACTGGCTGCGACTTCCCAGATTTGGCGACCGCCCTGACGGCGGTGGCTCCAGGGGACACCCTCCAATTAGGGCCCGGCATCCACACCGTCAACATGGCCCTGGTCGTCGCGACCGACGGAATTAGCATAACGGGAGCGCAAGTTGGCGTTGATCCGCGGCCCCTTTCCCCCAGCCTGCGGTGGCAGGAAAACCTCGCTGAGAGCAAGCTGGTTGCCTCAGGGACTTGCTGCGCCGGGCAACCGATGCTGTCCGTGGATGCCGACCAAGTCCGCATCGACGGCGTCCAGCTCGCCAGACCTGGCGGCGGTGGCAGTCTGGTGGCAACCCTACCCGGCACATCTTCGCTTGAGCTGAGCAACGTTTGGGCGCACGACCACCAGCGTACGGCGCCGTTTCCCGCGCTGTCCCTGGATGGTTGCACCAGCTGCGTCATTGACCACACCTTCTTGGATGCCGCTAGCGCCGCCTTGCCAGCTGCCCATACGGGTATTGAGTTAACCAGCGGCAGCACCAACCTCATCGACACCACGTTCATCGAGGCCCGCGCGGCAGACGCTCGAGGCGTCTTGATTGCCAGCGAGGCAAGTCCGTCCGTAACCAATTCGTTCATCCTCGGCCACGACAACATTGGAGCCGGCGCGGGCATCGAGGTCCAAGGTGGAACAAGCGACTTTGGCCTCACCGGGTCGGTCATTTCCGACTTTGGCCAAGCTTCCGTGGCGGCCCTGATTGGCGGCAGTAGCACCGGTAACGACGTGCTTTCGTTCAATCTGGGGAACAACGAGTTTGTCAATAGTCCGCAGGCCTTGACGGTCTCGACTCCCCACGCCGGCGCCCTACTGCCGGCCAACAATGTTTGGTGGGGCGACCCCAGCGGCCCCTTCCATGCAAGCGCCAACCCTGGCGGGCAAGGTGGCACGGTCAGCGACTTCGTGGAGTTCTCCAATTGGAAGCTTGCGGCGATGTCATCCGGACCGATTCGCATGGCTGACCAAGCGTTCAACCATGTGTGCCAAGGCATCGCATCGTCGTGGCATACCATTGCCGACGCCATTGCTTGCACCTCAGGGGGGGCAACGTTCCTGTTACCGCCGGGAACCTACAACGAACCGATTGTGGTTAACCAGATTCGCCACGACTTGACTTTCTGCCAAGCGGAACCCTTCACGGCAGCGTGCACGCCAACGCCGCAGCCAAACGCCACCATCATCGCAGGCACTACCGGGTCTAGCACATCCAACGTGGACGCGTCGTTCTCGGTCGGCCTGACGCTTCGGGGGCTTACGTTGGTGAGTTCGAGCGCCGCCCCAGCCGTGGATGCGACCGATTCGCAGGGCCTTGCCGTCGTAGACTCCTGGGTTTCCGCGGGTGGCAGCCCGCGGCAATACGCAATCTTCGGTGACGACGTTCTGGACATTTTTATCGCCGACACTCAGTTTGACGGCGATTTTGAGTATCTGGCGAGCCTAAACCGGGTTGATGGCGCTCAGATTCTGCGCAATACGGCGACCGGGTGCCGAGTGTGCCTCGACCTCCGGGAAGAAGCTGGCGCCGTCGAAAACATGCACATCGTGGGCAATGAGTTGCCAGTCACATCGGTGGCCGGGCAGCCCGCCGAAGCTGGCATCCGGGCGCGCGGGCAAGATGTCCTGACCAGGGACAACACCATTTCCGCCGCCGGGGGGCCCGGTTCGACAAGCATCGGCATTGACATTGCCACCGGGCCACGGTATTTCTCGGATGGCGACCGCATTGTTGGGACCACCACGGGGATTCGCCTAGCGCTCGCACCGTCCGGCGCTGCGGGCCCCGATGCAATCATTCGTAACGGCTCCATCCAGGCAGGCACGGGCCTCGAAGTGCTTAGCAACGGACTCGACATTGATGCCCGCCTAACGCACTGGTCCACCAATTCGTGGCGCGTCGCCGAACAATCCGTGCAGACAAGCGGCGCCGGCACCAACGTGGACATTCTTCCCATGCGCCTCGCCAACGGGGCACCGGAGCCCCCCCTACCCATCATCAATCCCCTTGGCGGCTTCGCCTCGCCGACCTTCTGCAGCAATCACCGCGACTTGTTCTGGAACGACGCGGCCAATCACTGTGAGGCGCTGACGATTTCCGCGGCCCTGGACGTGAGCGTGCCCGGCGGCAACGTTGGGCTGTTGCCAAGCATCGATGCGGCCGACCCCGCGCCACGCCAGGCCGGCTTCGAGATCAACACTAACGCTCGACCCGTCATCGTCGGTGGCCCCCAAGTCCTGCAAGGCCTGAGGCTCTGCGGCCTTGACGCAGTAGGCGTATGCGCCAGTGCCCCGGGGGGCATTCGCGAACCCCTGGCTTCCACAGACCAGCCCGTTGTCACCATTACAGCCAACGACGCACGCGTGTCCGGGCTGCAAATCACAGCGACGCGCGAAACGGTCGGAGCAACCGGCGTTCGAGTGGTCGGCAACGGCGTCGTCCTGCAAGACCTGGCCATTAGTTCCACCGATCGCATCTGCACCCCGACCTGCGTCGGCATGCCTGTCACGGGCATCGATGCCGTCGGCGACGGGCTCACCGTCCGTGCCGTCAGCCTGACCGGGCCCATCGTGGCTCTGGATGACGACTTGCCCGGCTCCTCCGTGGGTCTTCGTTCCGCGGGCAGCCAAACCACGATGGACCAGAGCTTCGTGGCAGGATGGGGCAACGCCGGCCTCCGCATCGAAGGCCCTGCGAGCACCGTGAGTGACAATACCTTCAGTATCAACGGCGTAGGCGGCTCGTTCTGCGGCGGCAGCGGTGACCACCAAGTGCACGGCAACGACTTCTCGGGCCACCGCACTGCGCTGGCCTTCTGCGCCGGGGACGACATTGGGTCCCAAGCAACCTACAATGATCTGGCGACTGACAACCAGGCGACGCTGGCTTTCACGGGCGACCTCGGCGCCCCCGTCGGCATGGACTTGAGCGCCCGAACCAATCACTGGGGCCAATACCATGTCAGCACCATTCCCGCCACGTTTAGTGGTGTGGCGCCAGACAACACGGTTGACTTTGCGTGCTTCCTGGACTCCGACGGTGCGACGCCCATTTGCCCCCCCGCAGTTGACTTCTTCTGGCGGCCCCAACCGGAAGGCTCGCGCCATATTCGCTTCGAGGACACAACGACGCCCGGGCCGGGCAGCGTAACGTCCGTGACATGGGACTTCGGAGACGGGACATCCAGCAGTCAAACACCCATCGTTGCCCACTCCTATCCAGGCCAAGGCACTTACACGGCCACCCTTACCTACGAAGACGACCGCGGGTACACGGCTTCACTGGCGCGCGACGTGCTCGTGGCCTTGCCAACGCCGGCGTTTGACATCAAGCAATTCGGCCAGGCATTCCAACAAGTTAGCCCAACCCAGGAGCCCGGCTACACGGTTCGCGTCACGAACACTGGCCCCAGCGCAGACTTCTACAAATTGTCACTCGTCAACCACGAGGATTGGGGCTGGACGCTTACGCCCGCTTCCGCCTTCATCCTCAACTCCGGTGAATTCCGCGACGTCACGGTAACCACTACGGTGCCGTTCGGAGACCGTCAAAGCACGCCAACCCTGCGCGTGCAGAGCGTAGCCACTGGGCAGGTGCAAACCGCCAGTTGGGACATCCAAGTACCCGTGCTGGTCGACATCGTGCTGACCAAGCCTCACTTTACCGAAGGCGAAAACATCACCGGGCGCGCCACAGTGCGCTTCCTCAATCCGAGCGTCCGCTTGGCCGATGCCGCCGTGACCATCACCCATGGCCACCAACTCGTCCAGGGAACCCTGGGCTCCCTTGGGCAGGAACAACAAGCGGCTGTGACCGATGCTGCTGGCAAGGCGGGCTTCAAGTTCGTCCCCCTCGAGTCCCCAACCACGGCTGCCCGAGGCACACATGAGATTGTGGTCGAAGGAACCTACGCCGGCGCAGTGTTCAGAGCCGTCAAGGAATTCGCCGTCACGCCGGTTGTGAGCTTGTAGAAAGGCATGGTAGGCCAGCAGCCCACGGGGGGAGCGTAGCGTGCCCGCTACCCTTTCCGCACAAGCAGACTTGTTGCCGTCATCGCCCCCGCGGCGGGCAGGCCCAGGAGATCGAGCAGAGAAGGAGCAACATTGCACAGGGCCCCCCCTGGCGCCAGGGACACATGGCCGGCGACGTCCTCACCAAAGGCAATCAGGGGACTGGGCAACATGGAATGCTGAGTCAGACGGTCCCCTGGCCCGCCATGGTGAACCGTGCACATCTCCTCACAGTTGCCGTGATCACTGGTTACCAAGCCAACAAAGCCGCACGAGATTCCCGTGGTAATGACGCGGTTCAGGCAGTTGTCTAGAAACTCCACGGCCTTGATGGCAGCCTGTAAGTCGCCCGTGTGGCCAACCATGTCCCCGTTGGCGTAATTGACAATGATGCAGTCGAAGTCTTCGCTTCCCATCGCATGAAGGATGCGGTCCGTCACTTCGCCCGCAGACATTTCGGGCTGCAAGTCGTAGGTCGCGACGCGCGGCGACGGAACCAAAATACGCTCTTCGCCGGGAAACGGCTCTTCGCGGCCGCCGTTGAGGAAGTAGGTTACGTGGGCATACTTCTCGGTCTCGGCCACGCGCAGCTGCTTGAGGCCAAGGCCAGACAGGTGCTCACCTAGCGTCCCCGTTGGGCGAGCTGGGGGATAGGCGATATGTACATCGGGCCATGACACGAAGGCGTCGTCGTATTGCGTGGTGCAAGCCCACAGTACGTCGTCCACGCTCCCCCTGTCGAAGTGGTCAAAGTCGGGTTGCTTGAAGGCGCGAGTCATCTGGCGGCTGCGATCCGGTCGGAAATTGAGCCAAACAACAGCATCGCCGTCCCGGATGCGCCCATCTACGTCAATCAGGGTCGCCTGGGCAAACTCGTCGTCTTCCCCCGCTTCGTGGCAGGCGGCGACCGCGCTGGCACCATTGGGCGCAGTTCGCACTGCGTCTCCGTTGCGATATAGCTGGAAGGCGTGCTGGATTCGCTCCCAGCGCTGGTCCCGGTCCATGGCGTAGTAGCGACCCACGAAGTCCGCGAT
>JBFJXH010000120.1:0-5533 GCA_041623215.1 Thermoplasmatota archaeon | reverse complement strand
TGTTGGCGACACGGAGAAGGCCGCGAATCCAGCCGGTGCCAAACAACGACAAGTTCGCAATGCGAAGCGGAGGTCGTGGCGTCCAGGGCGCTTTGCGAACCTTCACATCTAGGTGGTCGTGGAAACGGGTCGCCAACCACCAAAGGCCGCCGGCTGCCACGGTAATGAGGGCCACGAGCAGCGTTGCCATGGGCCAAGAAAATGAAGCCACGCAGGGGAACGGGCCCAGCGGTTCTTAACCAAAGCCCAGGCCTCCGGTCGGTTGGCGAAGCGTAGGGCTTGAGCCAGGCAGCTAGTTGCGTCGCTTGAGAACGACCGGGCTGCCGCAGGTGGGGCACTCGTCCTTTTTGGGGGCTTCGTCGTACCAGCGCCCACAGCCGGTGCAGCGAGGCGACCAGTCCTGCGTGTCTCGGATTCCCTGCTGGTTTACCGTCGTTGCATGGAGACCCAGGCGGCTGGCGACGTCCAACACAGTGTAATCGTCGCTGACCAGAACCGCTGCCTTACCCAAGTCAACCGTGAGGGCGAGGAGGCTGATGTCCGCTTCACTCAGGCGGTGCCAGTTGCCTGCCGCTTTGGCTGCCCGTTCCACGTCTTTGCCCGCCGCGCTAGTGGGGCGTTGGATGCGCAGTCCAAGGCTTTTCCAATCATCGTATCGGCGTGCGTCGCGGCCTCCGGGGGAGACTTCTGCGTCCGCTTCCGGAGTCGTGTACCAGATGCCGTCGCGGGGAGGTTCCTTACCCCCCAACAGGAGGCTGGTGTCCAGGACGTAGGCTTGGCCCACGACCCCGGAACGCGCAGGCGGTTCTTGAGCTTACGCAGCGATGGCAACGGGCCTACAAGGCGCAAAGCCAAGAGGCAAGCCGGTGTCCCGCCACCGTGGCATTGTGGTCGCTTGCCTGGCTTGTCCTGCTGTCGTTGGTTCCGCCGCTATTGTTCCTGGTCCGCCTCAGAAATTCAGAAAGGATTGGGCGTGAGCCGTGGAACGGGGTCCTGCGGTCGTTTGGCTTCGGCGCAACGGGTGGGGTTGCCCTAGCGTTGCTCTTTAGCGTTGTATTCGACGTCGGCCTTGCGACCTATGGCGTTCCCATCACGATGGCCAGCACCTTCGTGGCCGTGCTATTTGTTGCCCCTCTGGCCGAGGAGGCAGCCAAGGCGCTTGGCTTGCCGGCCCGCAGAGCATTGATTCGAGAACCAGAGGATGGCATCATCTACGGTGCGGCGCTGGGGCTTGGATTTGCCGCCACGGAGAATCTTGTTTACGGTGTCGATGCATGGCTACACGGAGGCAACGAATTGGCGTTCATGACAGTCACCGTACGGACGCTCAGCGCGATGCTTGTGCATGCCGGGGCCAGCGCGATTGTCGGCT
The DNA here is from genome assembly GCA_041623215.1 of Thermoplasmatota archaeon. GTDB lineage: Archaea > Thermoplasmatota > E2 > JACPAO01 > JAHFTW01 > JBFJXH01. Next base: position 4,161 of record JBFJXH010000120.1, on the reverse strand, counting down.
TTGGGTATGGGATGGCCGTCCTGCGCGGTCAGGTTGGTCTCGTGGTCATTCCGCACTATTTCGTCGCTGCGGCCCTGCATAGCGGCTACAACTTCATCGCAAGCCGCACCGATTTTCTGGGCCTTGCCGCCGCCATCACGGTGGGGCTTCTCGTTGCTGGGGAGCTCCGGCGCCGCATTCAGGCCCTCGATTCGCTTCCCCACGTGCACGTGGGTCGGTCCTGACGCCTAGCTACCAAGACGCCAAGCGGCAGGGACGGCTCCGGGGCTCCGTGCCCCTTATCACGGGCACTCGGGTCCGCCGCCCATGACCAAGGTCGCTTTTGTCGGCGCAGGGACCATCGGCGCCAACAGCATCTACTCGACGCTCGCTTTGACCGACCGCATTGACGAAATCACGGTCATTGACATCATGGCGGACGCGGCCGTTGGTCGAGGCCTGGATCTAAACACGGCGAGCGTCGCCTTCGGCCGTAAAACGAAGGTACATGGCGGCACGGATTACGCCCTTGCCAAGGACGCAGACATCGTGGTCGTGTCCGCCGGCCTACCGCGCAAACCCGGCATGACGCGCCTGGACCTCCTGCACAAGAACGTCGGCATTATTCGTGGCATCTGCAAGGAAATCAAGACGCAGGCGCCCAACTGCATTTTCCTCCTCGTCACCAACCCCGTTGACGTATTGCTTTGGGTTGCCCGCGAGGAACTGGGTTTCCCGCGCGAGCGCGTCCTCGGCATGTCAAGCCTACACGACTCCGCTCGCCTAACAGATATCGTTCGTGACATTACGGGCGACCGCACCACGCGCGCCACGATTCTCGGCGAGCACGGAGAAACCATGTTCCCCGTGCCAAGCCTCAGCAGCGGGGAACTCGCTGACGCAGATTGGGAGGACCTGGAGACGCAAACCCGTGGTCGTGCGATGAGTATTATTGAGAAGGTCGGCGCCACGGCGTACGCCCCGGGCGCCTGCACCGGGCGCATGGTGAAGGCCTTCATCGAGGACACCCGCGAAGAAATTCCCAGTTGTGCAATCCTTGACGGCGAATACAATCAAGCCGACGTCGCCACAGGCGTACCTTGCGTCTTGGGACGCGATGGCCTTGTCCGCATTGTGGAGTACCCTCTGACGGAGGCCGAGCAAGCCAAGATGGTTACGACGTGCGACACGCTGCGCGGCAAGATTGCCGAAGTAGCAGCGCCCGTCGAAGCCTAACGACGCCCAAGGAGTCGTGCCCGTCGGCTAGATGAAGGTCCCGGTGCCCGCCGGTGCTTCGCGCTTTGCTAGCGCTTCTTGGCGTTGCATTTCCTCTTCCATCGCGATGGCTTCTTCCAGAAGCGGCTTGGCATCCACATCCACTTGGGGCACGAGGCGGTCAAGCGCTTCCACGAGGGCAACGGCTGCCAGCCCGTCAGGTTGGTCGGACAGCGCTTCGACAAGAACGGCCCCGCGCCCGGGCATTCCTTCCATGTTCGTTGGGCTCAGAAGCGCGGCAGTGATTCCCGTAAGCAAGCCGCGCGGCATTGCTTTCAGGTCTGCCTGAGCTAGCATGGCGAGTACCTCGGGTGAGCGACCTACCGCCCACACGTCGGGTGTTTCGTCACCCGGTTGTCGGACTACGGCGTCAATGCCGATGACCAGGCGCACCCCGGAAGTAGCGGCCCAGGCCAGGATGCCATCCACCACTTCCTCGTGGACTTCAGGGGTAACGGCAAGGTGTGTGTGAATGACGAACAGCCGCGGGCAGCCCTCGGGAAGCTGGCAAACGACTTCGCCGCCGTAGATGCGCATGGGGCTTACGACGCGGCCGCTGTCAACCCCGACGATGGGTGCCATGCCGGGTAACCACAAGGAGCCAACCAGGGGGAGTGTGAGGCTGTTAGCGAGGTACTGGCCGGCGATACTTGCAACATGGCCAACCGATGGAAACGCCAGAAAAACTAGGGCGCCCGTGGCGTCTGGTGGGCCGTCCAGCCACTCCATCCACGGCCGGTCCGGGTGTAGTCCGATGTCGTCGGCGTCCGCAGGGGTGTGAACCGGTCCTTCGGGGGCCATGCGCCGGTAACGCCGGTGCCCGATAAGAGAGAATGCCTGCGCGGTGGAGCGTCAGGCACATAGCCTTGGACAGTTTCGCCGGCTCCATGCAGGTGCGTATGGTGCCCTTGGCGCTCGCGATTCTCATGGCCGTTAGCTGGCTTCCGGGAGCGATTGCTGCACCCACCGCAGACGAATTCTGGATTGATGTGGCGGCGGAAGGTGCGCCCGAATACGATGGCGCCACTGGGCTGGCGCAGTATGAAGGGCGAACAGACGACCGCATTTCGTGGCGCCTGAACCTGCGCAGTGACTACACAATCGCCGAAATCACGCTTCGGCGAGCCTTCTCAATTTCGGATCCGCATCAAATGGTCCCGTGGCTAGATCTCTCGGAGCGTGCAGGTAGTCGGCACGCGGATCCGAAGATTGTCCCTGAGATTCTGGGTCGTGACGTAACACCGGCCGAAGCGCCGGATGCCGCGGCCAATGTAACCGGCGATGAGCGCAAGGCCGTTATTCGGGTTGGCATACCTGGAGCGGGCCCGGCCCGTTTGTGGCTTCAACTGGACAAGGAAGCGCCCAAGGTGGAACTGCAAGAACCGATTGCCGTCGGGCCGGACCGGTTCACGGTCCAGGCGCTGTCAAATGAATTAGCTTGGGGGACCCTGCACGTACGCGAGGGCTTCCGCGGCGATGAGCGAACGTTCGGACCCTTTGGACCCGCCAAAAGCCTGAAACTAGAGGCAACCGGATTGGACGCCAACACGACGTACCAGTATTGGGCTACGTTCCGGGACTGGGGCCTCAACGACATGGAGAGCAGTAAGCACGAGGTTCGCACGACGGAGGCCGTCGTCGTTCCACCACCCGTGGTCCAAATTGGAACGCCCGCGCCGGGCGCCCGTATTCTGGGTGAAGATGTCACGCTGCGGGCGTCCTACACCTCAGCGGTTCCCCTGGTCCGTGTTGACATTCTCTTCGATGACGAGGCCGTGACCGGCGCGCCGTCCTGGGATGCCTCCTCGATTCGTTATCATCTGGGCGGTGTGAACGCTGGCGTACACGCAGTCCAGATCTCGGTGGAGGACGAGGCGGGTGGCACCCATTCGCAAGCCTGGAGTTTCCGGGTGGTGGAGCCAACCGGTGAGGTGAGCACGCCTACCGTGCCCGTAGCGGGTTTGGTAGTCGGGTTGCTGCTCGTGGGCTTTGTCCGCGGCCGACAGCCACCGCGCTAAGCACTACGTCCCGTGTCGCACCATAGTGGCCCGGCCGGGCGCCCCCCGCCCTGCGCCATGCAGCGGGGGCGGGTCGTCCTGGAAGCAAACGGTGATGTTTCACGGCCTGCGTCCAACCACGTTGCCCGTCGTGATTCCAGGCCCCCCCGCACTGCCGGCCGTCGCCAGTTTAGCGGCCTTGGCCTGAAGGAAAAAGCGCCATGGCCTGTGAAGCACTCTTCAACACGCACTGCTTCTTGCTAGGGTTCCTGCCCCTGACGGTGCTTGGCTATTGGGCTGTGCCGTCCCGGCGTTGGAAACTGGCGTGGATTGCCGGCGCGAGTTTGCTGTTCTATTCCTTCTGGGACGTTCGGTTTGTGGCTCTGCTGCTGGCTAGCGCTGTGGTGGATTTCCTTGTAGCCAAGCGCATTGCCACTGCGGCGCCTGGACGCGGCCGCAAGGCGTGGCTGGGCGTTTCCATCGCCTTCAATTTGGGTGTCTTGGGGTTCTTCAAGTACGCCATTTTTGCGCTCGAAAACATTCGGTCCCTGTTCGGCCTTCTGGGATTAGGCATCGAGTTGCCATACGCCAGCATCGTGCTACCGGTGGGCATTAGTTTCTACACCTTCCAAACACTCAGTTACACCATTGATGTCTATCGCGGTGTGGTGAACCCCACCAATGATTTCGCGAAGTACGTGGCCTATGTGACGCTGTTTCCCCAATTGGTAGCGGGACCGATTGTGCGCTACAGCCTCATGGACAAACAGCTGGATGAGATTCCATCGAGGGTCAATTACAGCCTGCTCGCATCCGGCTTGTCGCTGTTTGCCATGGGTCTTGCGAAGAAAGTCCTCGTGGCGGACTTATTGGCCGCCCGCGTCGATGCCTTGTGGGCGGACCCCGCAGC
>JBFJXH010000119.1:0-5575 GCA_041623215.1 Thermoplasmatota archaeon | reverse complement strand
GATGATCCCGCCATTCAATCGTCCATCCTGCCTCCCGTAGGGTACGCACTGCGGCCACGATGGCTGGAAACTGGGGCGCGTTGAGGGACAAGTCGGCAATAAGAAGCCGACGTCCGCGGGCCGGAAATTTAGAGAAGAAGGTGAGCGCCTCTTGCATCTGGTTAGGCTGGGCATACGCAACGCCGACGCCGGCGGGCCCGAGGGTGCGCAGGGCCACTACGGCGCTTGCTACGCCATCCATGCAGTAGCCATGGCTGATGACGAGCACGTTTTTGGCATCGGCTTCGGCTTGCGCCCAGCCGCGCTCCTTACGTGCCTGTTTCTTGGTGCGGCTGCGGAAGTGGCCGCGGCGCGGCCAATAGAGGTTTGCCACGTTCCTGGCCACTCGTCCGCCTATAAGAACCGACCCGCACGGGTCCCTGGGCACGAGACGAGAATCCCCCACAATAGCCACAACCGTTAAGCCTGTGAATGTCAGGTGGAAACTATGCAGCGCCCGAGCCCCATGGCTCTCCTCCTGTTGATGGCCCTCACGCTCCCCATGGTCATGCCGATGGCGGCTGGACAATCGAGCGAGGGCGCCGTCCTAGCCGAAGATAGCTCTGGGGACGTCGGGATTATTGGCCCCGACGGTCAACCGGCAGGCTCCGTCCCGGCCGACGCCTTCACGGGCTTGGACCTCAAGGGCGTCGGCATCCAGTCGGAAGACGAAGAGATCGTGTCTTTCTATGTGGAAGTGGCCAGCATCTCCGAGCAGAGCGAAACGCCGGCGCCGTTCCTGGACCCCGATTACGCGATTTACTTCCGCTTCGGCGAAATGGACTACCGCGTGTTGATGCAGACCGCACTTTCCAATCCAGTCAATGACGCCACCAATCGGCAGCCGGTTTCCACGTCGCTGCAGGAATCGACCGGCACCGGCTGGCGCACTGCTGCTCGTGGCCAAGGCGAAGTGCTCGACGCGGAGAATCGAGTGGTGGCTGCAATCCCTCGAGAGGCGATTGTGGATGACAACCAAGCGCCGTTGGCCCGCGGCAGTCAGCTGACCGATTTCGTCGCGGAGGCCTCAGTTGAGCTCTGGACGCCCTTCCTCAACAGCGACAGCGGCGGCGGCATACTGCCGGTGCAATACCATGGCGTTGGCCTCATTGACCGCGCGCCCGACCGCGATGTGGGGGCCGCCTACACCATGACGACGGGCAGCATCATCCAGGCCGGAGACTTGTTCTCGCGCGTTGCGGAACCGGTCCGATGGACTAACGGCGAAGCGACGACGCTGGTGTACGAGGTCGAAGTGCAAAACCGCGGCAGCAAGCTGCAACGCGTCGATGTATCCGTCACCGGCACACCCGGTACGTGGGAAGTAGCCCACAGTGACGTTCTCGAAGTTGAAGCAGGAAGCAGCCAAAATGTGACCATCCTCGTTAGCATTCCCTTCACCCATGCCCACGGCACCTTTGAGGAATTCCTCGTGCATTTCCAGAGCCCTGACGGCCACGCCAGCACCAGCTTGGCGGTCTATTGGCCACTCATTCCACAGCCGGCCGGCCACCACGACACGTTGTGGTTCCACGGCGCAGTTCAGGAACGCGGTCAACCATGGGACGACCTGTTCCCACAGGAAGTGGGCTGGATTAACGCGGCGCCGCCCGAAACCGACCAGGAGGACGCTGGCACCAGCATTCCTGCCAATTGGTTCGTGCCATCCGGTGCAGGCAGCTTCGCAGGCGGAAGCCCCACGGAGGGCCGCGCCCAGTGGTTCTACTCGCTGAGTCCGCAGTTGCGCATGGGGCTTGACTTTGACTTGTCCCAGCTGGGTAGCCTCGACATCGTCACCGAATTGCCTGTGCCGATGCTCGACCCCACAGTCGACGTGAATCTCGGCTACTTGGTGATCAAGCAGCAAGGTCGATTCCTGGGAGGCGGCGAATCCGAGTGGACCACCATTGGCGCCGGATCGGCCACCACGGCAGGCCAGCAGCAAGGGAAGACCCCCTGGTCCATTCCGCTAGCCATTGAGTCCTCGGCGGACGAGATTCCCTTCCGAACCGATGGCAACCTTGGCCTCATTATCACGATGCGCGGCACCATGGTTGGAGCCACGTGGCCCTTCCATGAAGCAACGGCACCCGTCCTGGTGACCTCGCAATCGACGATGACGTTGCCGTTGTTCGAGTACCACGACCCAGTTGACGAGGTGTTTGTCACAAGCAGCGCCATCCGCCTCTCGATTCCTGCCGGTGGCCAAGAACGGATGGTAAACCCGGGTGAAGCGGTCGTGTACCAATTTGCGATCAACTACGATGGCGCACGCCCCGACACCTTCGACTTGGCACTCACGGGAACCAACGCCGAATGGGGTCGGATTCTGGGAGACACGACCATTTCGCTGGAGGCGGGCAGTTCACGCACGCTGGCGTTGGAGGTCTTGGCCCCGGCCAATGCTCGCCACGGCGAAACGTCGGACATCACAATCACCGCCACCAGCACTCGAAACGCCGCCGTACAAGGTGGCGTGCGGACCTTGACCACCGTCACGACGGCCGAAGACCTGGTGGATGAATCGGGCACCGGAGCAGCACTTGATGGGGAGTTGACGGAAGGCAAAGACAGCCCCGGCGTCGGCCTCATCGTCGTACTATCGGCTCTCGCCGCAGTGGCCGCCGTGGCCCAGCGGAACCGAATGAGTCGCCGCCCATAGAGTCGCCAGCGGCCGACACGGCCATGCCGATTCCTTGCTAGGACGCCAACCCGCGCGGCGACATGTCCTTGGGCCGACCTAAGGCCAAACTGCCTGCGCCGGATTGTGCACGCGATACGTGGTAGCGCTACCCTCGTAGCCAACCCCGTCAATCAGGACATTCGCTTGCACGGTGTGGAGACCTGGCAGTCGGGCGCCTGGACCCATCAAGGCGAACACGAGCGTGCCACTTTCGTCCGTCGTACCATACACAGGGATTGCCATGGCGTCCCATCCCGCTTGGGCCAAGGTGCTGCCATACGCGGACTGACTGCGAAGCACCTTGATGTCCACCCCTTCTGCTGGAGCACTGTTGGCCGTGCGCACGGTGACGACGCCGCGCACGACCGCATTGGCACGGTCCGGGTCATTCGTGCCAATCGCTTGCAAGATTCCGCCCGGTTGCAACAACGCACCATCTCCGCTCTCGATGCTGATGGTTACGACGTAGGGTCGCCCGTCGTCGGCTTGAGTGGGACTTGCGAGGGCGAGCAGCAACGGCACCAGAATCACTAGAAAGCGCATGGCGCGCCATGTACCCTGGCCCTCTTCATCGTTGGGGCGCTCGCGAGCAGCCCTTAAGGCAGCGCCAACGTGCACGGCTCGTGGCCCTGCGCCTCTACAATGTCCGCACGCGCCGAAAGGAGACCTTCGTACCCCGGGACCCCCAAGGCCACCGAGTCGGATTCTATCTGTGTGGCCTGACGGTGTACGATCACATGCACATCGGACACGCTCGAACAGCCGTGGCATTCGAAGTGATACGGCGCTGGTTAGAGCGCACCTACGAGGTTACGTTTGTCCAAAACGTCACCGACGTGGATGACAAGATCATTGCCCGCGCCACCGAACTCGGCGTTAGTCCCTTGGAGCACGCCGCTACATGGGACGAGGAATGCGCACGCCAATCGGCCCGTCTCGGCGTGCGACCGCCAGACATTGCCCCCCACGCGACCACGTCAATGGAAGGCATCGTTTCCTTCATTGAGCGCATCTTGGCGGCCGGATTTGCTTATGCTACGGACGGCGGCAACGTGTACTTTGATGTGCCTGGCTACGACGAGTACGCTCAGAAGACGTTTCCCGAATCGGCCTACGGAACACTAAGCCGCCGCGACTACCGAGAAATGGCGGCCGGCACCCGGAAGGACGTTGAAACGGACAAACGGCACCCCGCCGACTTTGCATTGTGGAAGGCGGCCAAACCAGATGAGCCCGCCGACGCGCGCTGGGCATCACCGTGGAGCGACGGGCGCCCCGGATGGCATATCGAGTGCAGTCACATGAGCACAGCCAGCTTGGGCAGTGACTGCATCGACATCCACGGCGGCGGCCAGGACCTCATCTTCCCCCACCACGAAAATGAAATTGCTCAAACACAGGCTGCAAGCGGCACGGCACCCTTCGTCAATTACTGGGTGCACACCGGATTCTTGAACGTTGAAGGCCAAAAGATGTCTAAGAGCCTCGGCAATTTCATCACCCTGAAACAACAATTGGATGAGATGCAAACCGCCGGTTCAGACGCCGAGGCTTTGCGGTATTACTTCACACTCACCCATTACCGGTCCAAGATTGATTTCCAGGAAGACGCGCTTCGTGAGGCAACCAAAGGCCTAGAGCGCCTGCGTCGCCTCCGGCTTCGCCTCCACCAGCGCTCGGCCGAGACTGCCTCACCCACCGATGACACGGGGTCGGGAAAAGGTGCGGGCGTGGACGCCGCCCTCGTCGCCGACGCCACCACCATGGTAGCGGACTTTGGTGAAGCCATGGACGACGACGTACACACGCCCGGCGCTGTGGCATCTCTCTTCACGTTCCAAAAGAAGGCCAACGCCCACCTGGAAACGGGTCTCGTTGGCTCCTCCGCCGCGCGCGCCGCCTTGGAAGCGCTCGAAACGTGTGGCCAAGTGTTGACGCTGTTCCAAGAACCCGTGGTCATCGCAGCCCCGGCCGCAGCACCCGCCGAACTAACCACCGTGGCGCAAAATCTCGGGGTCACCCCGGAGAGCGCCATGACGGAAGACGGCCTGATGGCGCGTCTACTTGCGGCGCGAAGTGAGGCTCGGACGGCCAAAGATTGGGGGCGCAGCGACGCCATCCGCGACGCCTTGCAGGCAGCCGGTTACATCATCCACGATAACGCCACAGGCTCGACTTGGGAGCGCGCATCGTGAACGGCAACCCTGGGCTGCCGCGCCGGCAGGAGCGTCAAGCCACCCCGCGCGCATTGGAGCCGTAGCATGCCCAAAGGCCCCATGGACGACACATTTCGCCAAGCCGCTCAATGGCTCCTGGCACGAGGCGTCAAGCCATGGCACTTCACCGTCGCCCAGATTCCCGTATTTGCGCTCGAGATCTGGGCCGCACTGAACGGTCTTAACTTGGTCTTCGTGGGCCTCATTGCGCTCGTCATCATCCTCGATGGCGGCGACGGCATTCTGGCGAGAACGGGCGACATGGCGTCGCGGACCGGCGCCGTCCTCGACGCGTCCTTTGACACCGTAGGCATCGCCATTGTGCTGTGGGGCGGCACGGTGTTTTACCCCGAATGGAGCGGCTGGTTCCTGTACTTGTTCCTCGCCAACGGCGCCCTATACGCCCAAAACGCCATTCTTGGCACCAAGGTCGTAAGCTGGGTTCGAGGCCCCGCCTTGACCGCCATCGGTTGGCCCGATACGCGCTATTTCGCCCTGTTTGTCGGTGTGCTCACGGTCACATGGTTGCTTACATGGCGCGTGCCAGCCACACTGCGAGCCTGCGCCCGGTTGGTCCGGGGGCGCGGCGGCGGCAAGCAGAGCCAGCCAGATCCGGGGCACAACTCCAAGAGCTAGG
>JBFJXH010000118.1:0-5587 GCA_041623215.1 Thermoplasmatota archaeon | reverse complement strand
GCCGCCGTTCGCCGCCAAATCTGTGACAACTTCTTGCAGCAGTAAGACGCCGGGCTCATCCGGGGGGCTAGGCCACTCAGCATCCAAGGTCCAGGCATCCAGCCCTAACGTTGCAACGAGCCCAGCTGCTGCCGGCAGCGAAGTTGCCCCGGGTGGGCAGCGGCCCAGCGGGTCAATGACATAACGTGGCCCGGCCCACGCTGCAAGCCAGGCTAGCACCTCGGCGTCCGTCGGGTTGACGCCAACCTGTACGACGGCGTCCACATCATCGGCTGGCGGTAACGCCGGCAACGTATCCACGGTTGCCCGCGTGGTCCCCACGGCATCCGCCCACATCGGCACGGGGCTGTGCCAGTCGAGCGGCAGTCGCACCTCGGGTCCAACGATGAGCAGTACGCGGCCCGCAACCCGTGGTACCTCCACGCTTGCGCCCGACGACTCGCCGACGGACGGACGCTCGACCGTGAACAAGGTGCCTTCAGGTGGTTGACCCGGCCCGATGAGCGGCTTGTCAAAGGGCACGTTGAGATGGAGTGGCCGGCCGTCGGCGGCGGCGCTTGCGACGTCGTCGGCTACCGAGTTCATGGTTGCCTTCGCTGCCGCCTGGGACTGGGGGGTCGGCAGGGGCAGCAAGCGGTGGCGAATGCCTCCCCCAAAAATGCCGGCCTGTTCGATGGTCTGGTTTTCGCCGGTGGCACTGGCACCAGGTGGACGGTCGGCCGTGACGGCCACGAGGGGCGTACAACTGTGCCGCGCCTCCAAGAGGGCGGGGTGCAGATTCGCCACAGCCGTCCCGCTTGTGGTTACCACCGCCACCGGTTGACCGGTTCCCTTGGCAGCCCCGAGGGCGCAGAAGGCGGCTGCCCGTTCATCATGAAGGACTCGAAGCTTGATGGCATGATGCCGGTGAAGCGCGTAGGCCAAGGGCGCACAGCGGGCCCCGGGGGCAAGCACCGCATGGCGAATCCCCCCGGCCACAAGCGCCTCCACAAAATGGGCCGCCCATGCTTCGTTGTTGGTCATGCGTCATCCTTGGTTGCCATGATTGCATCCAGAGCCGCCAACTTGTGCTCAGTTTCATCCCATTCCGTGTCGGGATTGCTGCCAGCCACGATACCAGCACCTGCGAATTGAATCGTAGTGTCTGGAGTGGCCAGGGCGCAGCGGAGTGCCACATTGAGTTGCCCGTTGCCTTGCAAGTCAATCCAGCCGACGGCACCGGCATACCAGCCTCGCCGATAAGGCTCCAATTCACCGATTAACGCCAAGCTCGCCTCCTGAGGACTGCCCGCCACGGCGGGCGTCGGGTGCAAGGCTGCGGCCAAGTCAAGGATGTGGATGGCCGACTCCGATTGGCACGAAATCGGGGTTTCAAGGTGCTGCACCGTAGCTAATTTGCGAAGCGTCCGGGCACCTTGCTGGGGCGTCAAGCCAAGGCGACTCAGACGTTCGCGAATGAAGGCCGCCACGAGTTCATGCTCCAGAATATCCTTCTGGCTCGCCAGCAGCGCCTGTCCAACCCGTTCGTCGCGGGCCTCGTCGGCGTGGCGCGGCGCGCTGCCAGCCAAGGCATGGGTGTGAATCTTCCCGCCGTGGTGGGCCACCAAGGTTTCCGGCGTCTTGCCGAGGAAGCGGTGCCCGGGCATGGGCTCGACGATGTAGGCTGCGCCGGCCCCGGCACTCAGGCGAGCCACCAAGGCGGCATCGGCATCGGGACGTAGCGCTGGACCTCGGCGCTTTCGCGCTAGGACCACTTTGGCGACATCACCGGCTACAATCGCCTCGACGGCCGTGGTGACCGCCGTTTGCCATCCCTCCAAGGAGGTATCGGGGTCGGGAGACGGACCCTCCACGAAGGTACCAAGGCACTTCGCTGGCTCGTCCGCTGCATCCCCAACCGGTACCGCTTGGCACTGAACTTCGTAGCAGACCCCCGCATCGGCCACAATCGCCGAACGAGGCAACCAGAACTGCATTGCGGGGAACCCTGACCAGGCGCCCGTTCCGGCATGGGCGGGGTCGAAGGCAAACCCTCCGATGGCCCTCGGGTGCAAATGCTCGGGGACGTGGGGCCCACGCTCAATCGTCATGCGGCTCGCCACAGCAGCAAGGGCCTTCCGAGCGTCCTGGAAGCGCTGCGGCCCCTCAGTCGTGGCGCACCAGGCAACGCCATGGCCGACCATCCAAGTTTCGGCATCCTTCATCCACAGGGCCCTCGGTGCGCCACCGGCCAGGAACGTGGTGGCGACATCCCAGTCGCCATCCAGGCGGCGCATGCGGCACGCCATCGCGGGGGATCTAGCTGCCGAGGCCTCCTGGCCGCCCGCAGGCTGGTCATCACGGCGGGTGGTGACGACGGCTCGCCGGCGGCGCATGGAGCGTCGACCGGCCGTGGTCCCTTGAAGGTTGGGCACGCCAAGCTTCTTATGACCCCTACCTCCACTGGAGGTCGTCCATGGCAACCCATGACTTGCAGGCGCACTTAGCGGCCGTCCAAGGACGGCTGCGGGACCTGCCGGTCCCGGTGCAGCGCCGGCTCATGGCGTCCTTCATGGACCAACTTGATGACGCCATGCATGCGGTGGCAGACGAGCACCCCGATTGGGGTCGTGACGATGTGGTCAGCTACGTCCTGGGACGTCTGCCCGCGCCAATCGACTTGGAAATTCGCTATGGCGAACAGGGGGGCCTGTTGGACCGCCGCACCGGCGAACTCCTCGTGGCGTCACCCATTATGGTAAGCCCCGATGCAAAGAAGGCGCAGCCACCGCAGATGGCGCCTCGCGCGGCAGCGGCAGCTGGCCTAACAGTGTTTGTGATTGTCGCTGCCGTGGCGTTACTCCTGTGGCAGCCCCCCGCCCTGTTCGGGGACCCCGATGACGCCAAGCAGCCGCTGCAGGACTGGGGGCCAACAACGCCGGACGAACGCGTCATTGTGGATGCTACGTACAGGGCCTTATCGGACGACGCCACATTCGCCTTCCGCGTCAATGCAAGCGAGGCCCCCTTTGACCTGGCAATTGACGTTGCCTCAACGGCTGGCTGCATCGATGTCTATGTGACGAATCCGCTTGGCTCCCAGTGGCGCCAAGGTTTGTGTGGATCGTGGGGGCTGTCGCAGCCCTTCTCCGGCGAGGGAGATTGGACGCTTCGCATCCTCGCCGAGGATTTCTCAGGCCGCTTCCAGGCGACTTGGACGCCGCAGCCAACGGCGGCCACGCCGCGGCCGTAGGCGCGGCCCCGGTTGGCCTAACAAGATGTGGCCCAAGGCACACTAGAGGCCGAGCCAGGCCCTTCGGCGCCGCGTGGCAGCAGCGTCGCCCTTGCGGACCTTGACACTAATCTTGTCCTTCGTCAACTCGGTGAGGGGAACATCCGCCTCACGGAGCCTTCCCTCGCGAAAGAAAGCCACCGGGACCGAATCACCTGCTTCCTTGTGGGCAACGACCTGCGCAAACCGCTTGGCATTCCATTGATAGGAATTCACAGCCACCACTTCATCAGCTGGCTGCAACACGCCGGCGGCGGGACTGGTTTCCGGAATGCGCTCAATCAAGGCCCGGTCGCCCTCCTTGAAATGCACCCCGAGGCCCAGTTTTCGCTCCGGGTCAGCAAACTCTCGCGTCACCTTGAATCCTAGGTCGCGAAACGCCTTGTCAATCGGCAATTCGCTTGTTCCCTCGGTCCAACTGCGGAGTTTTGCGGCCACGTCCACTCCCGTCGCCGCGGCTACAATAGCGGCAAAGCCGTCTTCGGCTACGCCGGCTTCGGCGTGGTGTTTCCACAGATACCGCATCACGGTGTCAAGACCATCGCTCACACCGTTGGTTCGAAGATGCCAGTCCAAGCATAGCCCCACAAACAGGCCCTTCGTGTAGTAGCTTACGTTGCGATTGACGTTGTGTTCATGCGGTTGGTAAAGGAGACTCCACGTCAGGCGGCTTGCCTCGGACACACTGCGGCGGTGACGGCCAATGGCCATTTCGTAGAACTTGAGCATCTCGGCTGCGATGGTGCCAACATCCTCCTCCGCTACGACGCCGGCACGAGCCAGTAGCGGCAATTCGTAGTAGGTGGTGAAGCCCTCAAACAGCCACAGAAGGTCGGTGTAAACTTCGCGCTGCAAATCGTACGGTTGGAACGCTGCCGGCAAGATTCGCTTCACGTTCCAGGTGTGGAAGAACTCGTGCGCCACCAGGGGGTAGAAGCGGGTCTTCAATAGCTTGTCATTGACCAAATGCTCGGGGGCCACCCCCAGGACCGTACTGTTTCGGTGTTCGAGCCCTCCGCCGTGGTCTGCGGCGACGTGGCTAATGAAGGTGTAGTGGTCGTACGGCAGGCCACCCCAGAGGCGGGCCGTGGCTTCCACAATGGCGCGCACATCCCGCGTCACGCGAACGGCATCAAAGTCGGCGGGCGGGCGCCATGTAACGATGCGGTGCCGCCGCTTCCGGACGGTAAAGGTTTGCACGTCGTAGTCCCGTGCGGGCCCTGCCTCGATGGGGCAATCGATGAGGTGATCGTAGTTGGACGCCGTCGCCAGTTTGCCGCTGCCCTCCGCAGTTTCCAAGCCGGACCACAGCGACCACCCACGCGGAAGCTTCACATCCACTGCGTAAGGCCGCATCCGACTGTCGTTGTCGTACAGCACAACGGTCGCCGGAAAGACATGCGCGTGGTCCGCCGTCACATGGCTCGTGTCCACCGTTAAGTCTCGGCAATAGACGTCATAGGTCAGCTCGACCTGTTTGCCGCGGCAACCCGACACGGTCCAGGCGTCCTTGCCGGTCTGCTTGACCCGCCCCGTAGCGGTGGTCAAGTCCTGCACGTGGCGGCCAAAGTCCCGAATCTTGTACGACCCTGGCACCCAGGCGGCCATGCGAAACTCGCGCGTCGCGTCATTTGTTGCAGGGAAGGTTTGGGTCACTCGCACCAAGTGGGTTGCCGGGCGCGTGCAGTCTAGCCGGACGGTGACGGATTCACGGCTCGTCATAGAACCGGCACGGTCGCTTTCGGCTCAAGGAGCCTTCGTTGTCCACTTGCCCGGACTGCTTCAGCGGTCCAGCAGCGTCGTCTTGGAGCACACGGGGCAGCGAATCTTGATTGGGCGCTCCTTGGGAGCCAGCAGAATGGTGCCGCAGCGACCGCAGGCACCGCGCGTCTTGTCAGGCGGCGGGGCCGCTTGGAATTGGCCAGCTCCCGGCTGGGGCGCCGGCTTGGGTTCAGGGGGACCGTTGTCAATGATGGAGCGCACCAACGGCGTGGTACGCGTATATTTCTCCGTGAATTGCTGGCGGGGGTAGCGCCGTGGATGGGCCCGGTCCGATTCCTCGTCGATGCCCGTGCCGCGCCATGTGTTCTTCTGGGCTCCCGGCCACGCGGTGCGGTCCTTGACTTGGAATTCAACGCTGGCCGACGCCTGTGGTCCGGGCGGCGTGCGAGACGGACTGGACTGGACTGGAGGTGCGTATGCCGCCGCGACGTGCGCTTGGCTTGGAGGCCGCGCCGGGTCGTAGCCGGAGGACGGAGCGTCCCAACGCTCCGCCGGAATGTCCTGTGTCGGGCGCGGGGCATCAGCGAACGGGTC
>JBFJXH010000117.1:0-5605 GCA_041623215.1 Thermoplasmatota archaeon | reverse complement strand
TGGCACATCGACTTTCTCCATGAGGGTGATACCGAGCTCTCGCTCCAAGGCTTTCGCGAGGCGTTCGCTCGGCCGGAGGCTCCCAGCTTCAATCTGGTTCAGTTGCGGCACGCGCGCGGCCACCTTGCCACCAAGAATTTCCTTGCTGATGCCTTTCTTCTCGCGCGCCAGTCGAATGCGCTTGCCGAAGTCTTCGACGAGGTCCATGTCGTCCCCGTCGTACACGCTTCGACCAGTGGTTCGTGCCGCCCGTCGCCGCAAGCCCTGTTCGACGGCCCCCGCCGAGCCAGCAGGCCCTGCCGACGCCGGTGCATCGATGAGTTCACCGTACTTGCCACAGCAGGCACCCAAGCGCATCACGCTGCCATCGACCCGGTACCGTCGAGTGCCTACCTTGCTGCCGCACATTTCGCATTCCATGATTCTCCTCCAATGCTGGACGGCAACTCCTAAAGCCGCCTCCTTAATGAAGCGAACTGGAGGGGGACTTGCCACCATCCACCCAGACTACGGGAAAACGGTCCAAGGCGGACGGTGGTGCAGCCGACGCGCCCGATTCGTCGCCTAACTCCGCGATGCCTGCGGCCGAAGCGGTGCGACTTCAGGAGCGGGCGGACGAATTGGAAGACGAAAAGAAGGCTGCCGACAAGGAGGTTAAGCACCTGCGCACCGAGGTTCAAAACCTGACGCGCGAGTTGCAGCGGTTAACGGTGGAGCTTGAGAAGGTCAAGCAGCCTCCGCTGCTGGTTGGTCGCATCCTGGACCTCCTGGTGGACGGACGCGCCGTGGTCAAGAGTTCCACCGGACCCAACTTTGTCGTGCCCATCGCCGAGTTTGTGGACCGTGACGCCTTGGAGCCAGGAACGCGCGTGAGCCTCAACCAGCAAAATCTCACCGTGGTCGGCATTCTGCCCCCCAGCCACGACCCGCTCGTGGCAGCAACAGAAATGACGGAGACTCCGGACGTGACCTACGCCCAAGTTGGCGGCCTGGAGCGCATCATTGATGAGGTGCGAGAAGCGGTTGAATACCCGCTGACGCGGCCAGAACTGTACAAGCAGATTGGCGTGCAACCACCCAAGGGCGTACTACTGACGGGGCTACCCGGGACCGGGAAAACCCTTCTTGCGAAGGCTGTCGCCAATGCCACGGATGCGACCTTCATCCGCCTGGTTGGCAGCGAATTGGTCCAGAAATGGATTGGCGAGGGCGCCAAGCGCGTGCGAGACGTGTTTGAGCTTGCCCGGCAGAAAGCGCCAAGCATCATCTTCATTGACGAAATCGATGCCATCGCGGCCCGCCGGACCGACGACGGCCATGTGAGTGGTCGAGAAGTGGAACGGACACTCATGCAACTCCTGGCCGAGTTGGATGGCTTTGAAGCTCGCGGCGACGTTCGGATTCTGGCGGCAACCAATCGAGCCGATATCCTCGACCCCGCCATCACACGACCAGGGCGCTTCGACCGCATCATCAACGTCCCCTTGCCATCACCAGAGGAGGCGATGGCCATCTTCCAAATTCACTCGGCCGGTATGAAGCTGGACCGAGGCGTCCGCTTCCAGGCCATCGTGGACCGACTGGGGCCGGTGCTGACAGGGGCCGACATCCGAGCGATTTGTACCGAGGCGGGGATGCGCGCCGTCCGTGCGGAACATGCCTACATCACCCACGAGGACTTCATGGCCGCCGTGGACCGTTACGAATCTGGGAGCCTCACCAGCACCATGACTCCGCATGCGGCCGGCCTGTACGCGTAACTGAAACCTGTCCGACCGGCGCTTGCATTAAACACCCGCGCCACTTGGCGCCGCCATGGACGTTCCGGAGTTGGTTCGCCAGGCGCAGACTCACTTGGCTAATGCCTCGGAGCAGGCAAAGCAAGTCTTGGCCAATGAGCACATTCTGTACATGTGGGACAACCAGATTAGTGCCATCGACAACTTCCTCGCCGACACGGAAGAAGTTGCGGACGCAGTTCTGCAAACATGGCGGGGCAAGTTGCGCGACGTCAAGAAGCAACTCACCGACGCCGTCATGGCGTTTGAAGCCAAGGCCGCAGGAGAAGATCTGCCGCCCGAGGACGAGCAACCCAGCCCCGAAGAATGGGCCGATTCCTTTGCCGAGATGGCGCCCGACATGACCAACCTGGTGCGGGAGGCCTTGGAGGAAAAGGTCGCCGATGTGAAGGACCTCATCAAGTGGCAGGACCCGCTTGAGGTCATCAATGGTTACTTGGCCGATTCGGAGCCCTACCAGGAAGCCTCCGCCGAGCTTCAGAAGGTTCGAAGCGTGGTCCGGGCGGCCAAGAAAGACTTGGACGGGCGCATCAAGGATGTCTTTGCCAAGTGGCGCGAAGAAGACATGAAGGCATCCTAAGCGACCTCATGCAAGCGGTCAAATAGGGGTCGTATGTGGCCGGCTTCGCACCCCCCATAGGAGGGTGAGTCGGCGCTGGCGCGCCGGCACCGGCAAGCTGGTTTGCCACCAAACGGGTCCGTGGTCTAGGGGTTATGACGTCGCCTTGACATGGCGAAGATCGCCAGTTCGATTCTGGCCGGACCCACTCGTTGAACCACCTAGTTTGAGGCTAGGTGTTCCCGTCCCAGCCAGGAATTGGCCAAGAACCGTGAATCGAGGCGAGTGCCTGCCAGGCCGGGCTGGACGAGACGGACGTGATGCTGGCGCCTGCAGGCCCCACGCCTGCAGCGGCCGTTGCCCCGTTGGCTCGCAAAAGCCACTCAGTGTTACTCCTACGAGCCTGATGGGACGACCATCCAGGCACGGTGTTAGGAGGCCTTCAACGGTTGCCCCAACCAACGCGTCCGTATTGGCGGCATCAGGAGCGAGCGCCGTGGGGAAGGTATGGGCCCGCGTCAGGGTGGTGAAGTCGCGATAACGAAGCTTGACAGTGACCGTGGCAAAGGGTCGACTTGTGCGCTTTTCGGCCAGGAGGCGCTTGGCCAAGTGCCTTGCCTGGGCCAAGATTTGCGTGGCGTCGATTTCATCCCGGGCAAACGTGCGTTCATTGCCGCGGCTCTTGGCAGGCCCCCTGCTGCTTGTAACCTCCCGTGCATCCAGACCCTGCGCCACCTGTTGGAGCCAGCCGCCATGCGTACCCAAGAGCCCTTCCAGGTCCGCGCGCCGGGCCTGGGCGAGTTCGCCGACGGTGTGGATATCTAGGTCCGCCAGCGCGTCGGCGGTCTTCGGCCCACATCCATTGATGGCGCGGACGGGAAGCGGAGCCAGGAAGGCTTGGACCCGCTCGGGCGCGACGATGGTGATGCCCCGCGGCTTGCGATAGTCGCTGGCAATCTTGGCAACTGACTTGCTTGGCCCCGCGCCGATACTGCAGGTCAGGCCAGTCACTCGAAGGACGCGCGCTTGCAGGCTGTGGCAAAGGCCACGGATGCGGGCGGGGACACCGTGGCCCGTGGCTGCGGTGACATCTAGATATGCTTCGTCCAAGCCCACGACCTGCAAGCAATCCGCGTACTCCGCCAGAATCTCCATGACTTGCTGGCTGGCGGCGCGGTAGGCCTTGCCATCGGGGACCAGGAAGCGTGCGTGCGGGCAGGCCCGGTACGCTACGGCAATGGGCATGGCGCTGTGAATGCCGAAGGTTCTTGCTTCGTAATTTGCGGTTGATACCACCCCGCGACCCTTCCCGCCCTTGGGGTCAGCCCCTATGACGACGGGACGGCCAGCTAGCGACGGATCTTTCTGCATCTCGACGGCCGCGTAGAAGGCATCCATGTCCACGTGCAAGATGACGCGGGCCACAATGGGCAGTGGGAGCCACCTCATATCGACTGCTGGGTGGGGTGGGTGAAGCTACCGGCTGCCCACGACCCCCGTGGCCGCAGCCCGCGCCGCAACCAAGGCCCGGCGAACAGCAGAGGCATGGGCGCCGCACGCCTAAATGGCGAACCTTGGTCAGCGCCCTGTGGCGACGCGGTCCCGCTTGCAGGAGCTTGAACAAGGCCTTGGCAAGCGGCTGGATGACACCGCCAAGTCCTTGCTGCGATACAGGGCCGTGCAAGGCCCCGCGCGGTGGTTGTTGAACACCGGGCTGGCCTGGAGCATCAGCACCCGCATTGACCGCCTCCGCGCCAAGCGCCTACTCTGGCGCATTCAGCAAACCGGCGGAATCCCAGGCCACGTGGGCATCATCATGGACGGCAATCGTCGCTTTGCCGAAGTGCTGGGTCTGGATCGACGCATGGGGCACGTCGTGGGACGCGAGCGCCTCGAAACCGTGCTCGATTGGTGCCTGGAGCTTGACATCAAGGTCCTCACTGTGTACGCGTTTTCCACTGAAAACCTTGAGCGACCCGGCCCCGAACTTGAGCTCTTGATGGAACTATTTTCCAAGGAGTTTCACGCCATGGCCAAGGATGAGCGCGTGCATCGCAACCGCATCAGGGTTCGTGCGATTGGCAACCTTGAGTTATTGCCCGACGAGGTCCGCCAGGCGGCCAACGAAGCGATGGAGGCAACCGCCGACTATGATGGCTATACCTTCAACGTAGCCGTCGCCTACGGCGGCCGAGCGGAAATCGTGCAGGCCGTGCAAGGCATTGCCCGAGATGCTGCAGCAGGCAACTTGGATCCCGCCACCATCACGGATGCCACCATCAGTGGCCGGCTTTACACGGGCGGCCTGCCAGACCCAGATTTCATCATCCGGACGAGCGGCGAGGAGCGCATCAGCAACTTTCTGCTGTGGCAACTTGCGTACGCTGAATTGTACTTTGCAGACGTGTACTGGCCCGGGCTCTCCAAGCTCGATTTTCTCAAGGCGATTCGGGAATTCCAGCTGCGCCAGCGGCGCCACGGCAAGTAGCAAACTAGGCGAAGGCCCATGCCAACGTAACCCTAATATCGGTCATAAAAAGTGGAACCAGCCATGCGATGGACGTTGCTGACCCTCATTGTACTGACCAGTGCCGCCTTGGGCGGATGTTTGCAAGAAGATGGCCAAACCGACTCGACGGAAGGCGACGAATCTGCCACCGCCGATCCCAAGCGCGCGGTTGCCTCATTTACCCTGTCAGATTGCGATGTGTACCGCTTTTTCCCGGAAGTGGACCATGACGCTGTATCGACCCATCTGCCGGAAGAATATACCCCGTCCCCTGCCTCACCGATCCTGCACGACACAGGGCTTGCCCATGCCTATTCCTGCGCGGCCATTACGTCGGACGACGTCGCAATCGAAGGCCCCGTCGCGTGGGCATTTTTCTCCGTCTTTGTGGAGGACGGCCCCGACATGTCTTCCGCCGACTTTGCCTCCAACCAATACGCCTTCGATGTCATCACCAACCACGAGGCGTGGGCCGGCATCCTGACTGACATGGGAATTAACGTCCGTCTTGGAGATGTGATGCTCGACACGGGCCCGGGCGCTGTAACCTTCGCCGCAGTGGACGACGAATTCTCCATGGTGGGGATGTTCGTCGGCGCGCCCGGCATTGCCGAACAGGACAACGCCATCGGAATCGGACTCGAATACCGGTTGCACCGTCACGACGGCAACGCCACCTGGCTCAACATC
The DNA here is from genome assembly GCA_041623215.1 of Thermoplasmatota archaeon. Lineage (GTDB taxonomy): Archaea > Thermoplasmatota > E2 > JACPAO01 > JAHFTW01 > JBFJXH01. The sequence goes on along the minus strand of JBFJXH010000117.1, from coordinate 48 downwards.
CAGGACGAAACGCGGTCCGTGTTGGCCGGCATCCCCGTCTACAGTGCC
>JBFJXH010000116.1:0-5623 GCA_041623215.1 Thermoplasmatota archaeon | reverse complement strand
GGCCTGATGTACGTGAACCACGGCGCAATGTCTCCCAAGTGGTGGGTCTGACGGCCCGCGCCCCCCACCTGGCCGACGGAACCCTCGCGGGCAAGATGGAAGGGGCCGTGGGGGGGATTACGATTGACGCCGACGTGAGCGTTATTCGCTTTTCATCGCTCGACTTGGGCTTAACGCCAACGGGGTGGTATGGGACGGGCGACGCGAACCTTATCTTAGGCACCCAAGGGGTCGCGTTGGATGGTCGTGGAATGGCGCACCCCCCTTGGTTTGCCATTGCCTTCCTGTGGCTTGGCGTGCTCGTTGTGGCGACCCTGCGGCGGCACTTCATCGCCCCTGACCTGTGGAGCCGCCTGCTGGGGGCCGCAACCGCGGTGGCCGGGTGGTCGGTCCTAGATTTCTGGATTCTCCCACGCAGCGTTGGCATCGGTACGGTTGGTGCCCTTGGAGTAGGTGACGTCGCCCTGGCCGCCTCGCTGGCGGTGTTTGAGGTTGCAACCATACTTGTTGCATGGTGGGGCCTGTTGGTGCCGGGGCGGATCATCGTGCTTCGCCTGCTGCGGCCGGAGGTGGATGCGCGGTGGGTCCGTTTGGCGCGCGTCGCCACTCATGGCGCGTGGACATTGTGGATTTGGTTCGCCTCGGCAACCTTCCTTGCCTTGGGACATGCCGTTGCCCGGCTCTAGCTCGATGCCTGGCTGGCGCTAGGATCCTAGGTGGGATTCCCGGCGCCGGCGGCGCTGGTTGGCCCGCCGCTTGACCGCCAAGACCACAATTTCCGTGCTCACTCGGGCGGCTACACCCGCAATCAAGATGGCAACTAGCAGCACTGAAACCACCAGAAATCGACTAGAAATCACGATCAAGCCAACGTCGTCCGTGGTCGCATCACGTGTGCCGCCATCCTTAGCAAATGTGACGTTTTGCTGATTCGGAGAGAGCGCTAGCTCGCTGCTGGCTTCCTCGAATGAGAAGCCTTCGGGCACCGTGGCTTGGACGGCCATGCGCCATCCCGGCGGCACCGTGAGGTGTAGAATTTGGCCAAAGCCCAATGCGGCAAATGCACTTTGGTCGAGGAAGGGCACCGTCTCGTTCTTCTCAACGCGGTCGCGCAGCGCCCGGCGCGCGTCTCCTGCAGCATCCGAACCCTCGAGGCGTGGTTCGAGCAGGCCGTACAAGCTCACGTGGTCCGAGAATTCCAGATGGAATACTGCCTCCAAGTGGAGCGGTGGTCCCCGCAGGTCCGGGAGAGGATCACGGGAGGCTTGCACCGGGTCTTGGCGATAGCGCTCAACGGTTGCCAACAAGGGCACCGTATTGGACCAGTCAAATCGGCTCGATAGGACAACCATACCTGGGACGGTTTCTTCCATCAGGCGCTTGGCCGCCTCAGCTTCAGCGTCCTGGAAGGCATCCAGCAATGCACCTCCTCCCAGGATGCGGATTTCTTCCGCTGTCAACACCGTCCGGTTGGTGGGAATACCCAAGGTTCCTGCCGCGGTTACGTTCGCTTCGCCCGTAACTGATTGCATCACGTCGTCGAGGCGTTCGAGGGAAACGGCATGAAAGTCAAGCCCAACGGTGGCGATGGCCTGCGCCCCAATCCTACCGCCTCCAAACAGGATGGGAACCAGGCCATAGGTCACTTGCACGATGTCCAATTGGATGTCCAAGTCAATGCGCTCAGAATGCAAGTCTTCGCCCGCCTCGGCCTCGGCCGTGGGAATGAGCACGTCGGCGGCGTCCGCGAGCGGCGGGCCAAGCAATTTGCCCACGTCGTCCGGGACGGGCTGCGCCAAAGCTGGCGTGGAGGCGGTGGCGGCCAGGAGCAAGCACAGCAGCGTCGCTGCACGCATCAGCGTGCCCATGGTGGCACCCCCGCAGTAAAGACGACCATCCATGCCACGAAAATGACGGCGGCCGCCATGAGGTAGAGTTTGCCAACTCGGCGTTGGATGTCAAGGCGATACCGGATTGCGTCGTCATCTGCGTCTTTCGGGTACGACAGCACCGTTCGCCTGCCGTACCATAGCGGGCCTGCAGCAAGCACGACTAGGGCGGTTGCCCCGAAGGCCAACCAACCAGGAAACCGAAGGACATGGAGGTCGTCCAGGGTGAATCCCACGATGAAGATGAGGAGGGCGTCGGCGGTGGCACGCCAGCGCATGACGGCCGCCGCGTCCTCCCACTGGGTCGATGAAAGATAGGGGGCAGGGGTGCGGAAGCGATGCCAAGCTTGGCGGTCATCGGGGGGAGAGGACATCGCCGCAGCCATGGCCCGGGATGGCCTGCCTGGCTCTTGAAGCCATGCCAGTTGGCGCCGGCTAGTACGCGTCCGGCGTGGTCTTCATCACTTCGCGCACCACCACGGTGGCGTACGCGCCGCGACCCAACGCAAAGGACACCACCGGGTCGCCGTCTTGCCAGGTCAGCGCCAAGTCTTGCGCGGCCTGCAGGATTCCCCGTCGCAGGCCATCGCTTGCGACCTGCGGCAATTCCCGGCATCGGAAGCTCGCTGCATCAATGTCCAAGTCGGCGAGCACCTTCGCCTCCACTTCGCCCGGCCGCCCTTGGGCCCTTGGGCAGGAAAGGCCAGGAAGCGGGGCCGTGATTACCGCCCGGCCTCGGTCCAGCTCCTGTTGGATTCGCGCCTGGTTCTTGGCCGTTACAGCGTGAACCGTCCGGCCGTCGCTGGCACTCGGCATCACCAAGTCGCCGACGTGGGCGGTTCGCAGGCCGAGGCCCGCTTCGATGCGCGCGCTCACGATGTGATTGAACACCAACGATTGGTGGGCGTGGACGAACAATTGCAGCAAGTTGTGGGGCAGTACCTTCAAGCACCGCCGCCAGTCACCCGGCTCTTTGACCAATTGCCCCAGCATTTTGGTCTCGAAGTCAAGGCGTTGCGGGTAGACCTCCAGAGCGGCCACGGGGTCGCGCGTTGATTCGTACACTTGCCGGGCGGCATACGCCTCCTCCTGTTCGCCCTGGATGGGTTCGCCCAGATACAAGCGAACTGCCTCTTCAAGGTCGTTGTCGATGATGGCGCGGCCGACGCGGTGTGTGATGGGGCGAACCGCGCCAAACCGTTGCGGGCCAAAAAAATTCGGCACGCCGCCTTCACTGGCTATGGTGGCCAGGGTGGCCGCGACATCGTCCGGCGATGCACCGGCGTGGTCGCGAATCCGCAGCACAAACCGGTTGCCTTCGTGGGCACCGGCGAAGTTGGCCTTGCGGGTGGCATGTGATTCTAGGACTTCAACGTCCGCCAAGCGCTCCAGGTCGTCCAACCGGTCCACCGGGCACGGAAACGTAAACCACTGCTCCGTGACGGCCCGCTTGTCCTTCATGCCGGCAAAGCCAATGGCGCCCCGCTTCACTTTGAGCACGTTGGCCGCTTGATGGCAGAACCGATTCGTCTCCCAGTTGCGAAGCCGAATCCGAGCGGCAGCGTGCTTGCCCCCTTCAACGCGAGGCGGCCCATCGGCTAGCTCGATGACCTGGAAGTCTTCTGGCTCGCTGCGCAAGCGACCGCCAGTTCCCGGCGTGGCAGTCAAGTAGGCGCGCATGCCAATGGCTTGTTCCTCGGCCGGCGGGGCAGGCCGGGAGGGCATGCTTAGTTCCGCTTGTTGAGGGCGGCGACGAAGGTGTCTTCGAAGGAGTCAAACTCGCCCACGAGGCCCTTGATGGTCCGCTTGACAACGGTTTCGGGCTTGACCTTGCCCTTGGTGCGGACGAAGATCTTGGGGATGCTGAGCATGGGGTGCTCAATGATGTACTCGGCGAAGTCCACGTCCTTGTCAGATAGGAGCGCTTGCTTGAGAGGATTCAGGAGCGTCTCGGTCTCACCGAGCACTTCAACCTCCAACTCGTTTCCTTCCTGGCGGACGACGTTCAGTTCCATGACGGGCGCGCCCACAAGGGGGTTGTATTTGAAGTGAATGGAGCACGCCTCGTGGCGTGAACCCCTGGGCCCGTTGGCATGCGGCGGCTAAATCTTGCCGCTGCCGTAGTCGTTGGCGATCTTGCGGTCGAAAATGCGACCTGTTTCGGGGCAGCGCAGGTTCCAATCCTGAGTGGCCTTGAGTTCAACGCCATTTTCGGGGTTGATGGCTTTGACGACGCCCAAGTCGGACTTGTCGGTCGCCAGCTGCGGGCCGCCCTTGAGGTTGATGACCTTGGCGCGGATGATGTCCCCGACGCGGAATTTTTCGTCGATTGTGCGCACGTAACCTTCGTCGGTCTTGCTCACATGGAGCGTGGCCTCGACGGGGTGGTGGAAGCGGCGGTCTTCTTTACCGCGCACGGCCATAATTGTAACGCTGGCGAACTCCTCGCGTACGTAGGACAGGCGGCCGATGACGATGTCGCCGCGTTGAATCTTGGCGGGTTCGTTGATGGATTGGACGGTGGCGTTGAGGTCTCGGTCGATGACGAGGCGGCCGTAGCGGGCACTGCGGATATCCTGCCCGTCGTCGTACGTGCCGTCGCCGGCCAGCGCTTCTTCACTGGCCGCAATGGGGGAGCCTGGCTCCAAGATTTCGTTCTCTGCCATGGCTGGCGCGACTAAGGCGCTCTATAAAAGCCGCGTCGCTGGGGCCTGTTTGAGACGCCGCAATTACGGCGCCTGCAACAGGCGTGCGCCAACGATTTGATTGCATCCGGCGGTTGTTTCGGGGCGGCCGCTTCGTCGGGGGCAACTCAGCTTCCGAATAGCCGGGTATGGGCTGTCCGACCAATCGTTCTAACAGGGTCGCCTTTCCCTCGCCGCCTTGATTTATATACATCGAGATAGAAAGGATACGTGATGGCGAAGCAGAAAGCTCTCATCGCCGCTTTGCAACAATTAGGCGACTCTCGCGTCGAGGCGACCCTCGTGGCAGCCCTTCTACCGGGCAAGCCGCTGACGACAGCGAGCATCAGCACCAAGACCGGCCTACGGCAACCGGAAGTTTCCGTGGGCATGGCGAGTTTAACATCCCGCGGATGGATTTCCCGTGGTGTTGTGCCTCGCAAAGGTCGGGGCCGTCCGATGCACGAGTACACCTTGTCGGCGACCAAGACGGCGTTGAAGCAATACTACGGCGACCAAAGCAAGCAACAAGTGCAGGCAGCCAAGGACGCTGGCGCTGCGGTGCGAGCCGCCCTCTAGGCGACCAGCAACGTCAGCACCACTGGCGACCTTGCCGCCGGGAGGCACCCTTGCGCCCGTCGCGCCATGGCGAGGGTGGGTGGCCGGGTGGCATGGCTAGGCTGGAATGCCAGCAATGCGAGCTACGCCGGATTCGCGTGCGACGATGACCTCGTCGCATAGGCCCAGGAAAAGGCCGCACTCCACCACGCCTGGCATGTTGCAAAGCTGTGCTTCGAGCGCTTCCGGGTTGGCAATGCCGCTTGACACCGGGAAACGGGCGTCTAGAATGGGATGGCCGTTATCGGTAAGATAGACGGTGCCGTCGGCGTTCGTGCGCGTCGTCACTTGGGCTCCAGCTTCCTCCAGGGCCAAGCGTACGGGTGTCAAGCCGAGTCGAATGACTTCAACTGGCAGAGCGAAGGTGGAGCCAAGGGTTTGGACCTCCTTGCTGGCGTCGGCCACTACAACCATGCGCTTGCTTGCCGCAGC
>JBFJXH010000115.1:0-5639 GCA_041623215.1 Thermoplasmatota archaeon | reverse complement strand
CGGCTTGGTGCTCTTGTGGCTGCCAGCAAGGCCGCCCTTGGCGATGTTGCGCACAGCGATGTCCAAGCGGCGCAGCGGGGAAACATCGACGGCCTTAGGCACGTTGATGCCACCGTAGCGCAGGCGGGTCACTTCTTCGCGCGGTGCCGAGTGTTCGATGGCGTCGACGAGGACCTGCAGGGGGTTTTCCCCACTGCGGTCAGCCACGCGGTCGAACGCATCGGCGACGACGCGGTAGGCCTTCGACTTCTTGCCGTTGTAGACTTCCGAGCGCATCACGTTGTTGATGAGGCGCTCAACGACGTTCACCTTTTGCTTGGCAAAGCGCTTGTTGCCGTGGCGGGCGCTGGAGTGGGGCAGGCCAACGATGTCGAGCTTGATGTACTTGACCAAGCCGGGGTCGTTAACCGTGATTCCCTTCGCCTCGTACTTGCCAAACAAGGGGGTCGCGGGCAGTTCAACCTCGGGGACATCCGGTACGGATTCCTCGGCGGCGATTTCGGCCAGGTCTTCCTGGGTTTCGATGACTTCTGTCTGTTCTTCGGTCATGATGTTCACCGCATTGGTTTCTCAATCTTGCCGCTTACCAGTTCGGACAAGGCCACGTTGTTGACCTTGATGACCTTGAACCGGACACCGGGAATGTCACCGTACGAACGACCCATGCGGCCGCCGATACCTTCGATCATCACTTCGTCGTGCTCATCGATGTAGTTGATGGCCCCGTCGCCGACTGCAAAGGCAGTGATTTGGCGACCGTTGCGAATCAATTGCACTTTGACACACTTTCGGATAGCAGAGTTAGGCTGCTTGGCTTCGATGCCGACCTTTTCCACGACGATGCCGCGGGCTTGGGGGATGCCACCAAGCGGGTCAGATTTCTCCTTGAGCCGGAGTGCGCGCCGCTTGTAGTAGCGGTCGCTCCAGCGGAATTTTTGCCGGTCGTTCTTCAACTTCCGGGCTGCGTTGATTCCAGTTGCGATAGGGATTCCTCCTGATGTTGGGGGGGTGCGCGACGGGCCAGCCGCCAAGCGTTCCATCGCGCGCGGGACCCAGCGATTGCTGGGCTCGGTGGCGCGGCCACAAGGGACTCATATAAAATGGTGATGGTGGCCTCTTGGAGGGCCAGGGGGGGCCTTCGGATTTAGTCGCAGGCGAGCAAAGCGAGGTGGAAGGAAGAGGGGAGGTTAGGTCCAAACGTTTGGGCGCGGCTTAGAACACGGTGCCCATAACGACGTTGACCTTACTGCCGGTAATGTGGATGTGGAACTCCTTGTAGTCGCCCACGTCCATGGCGGCGGTGAAATCGTAGGTTCCGTCGCCAGCGATGCCGAAGGATTCGTCGTGCACCAATTCGCCGTTTTCGTCCGTGCTGACAAGCCAGCCGGTGTAGGAAACGTTGCCCATGAGGCCGGTCACGGTGGCGGTCAGGTCTTTGCCTTCCCATTCCACACTGGCACTGCCGCCAATGAGCATCTGATTGGCTTCGAACGCTTGGGCGCCCTCGGCGTTCATGGCGGTGGCAATGACTGCGCTGCCCATGCGAAGCTCGACGGTGGTGAAGCCGCTGTGGTCTTCGGTGAACAGCGTTTCCGCCAGTTCGTACATACCCGTGCCGTTCTCGACGAGGGCCCCAATGAGCAGTTCGTCGGTGTCGTTCGTCCAGTACAGCATGTAGCCGTCGGTGCTAGGCTGGGGAATGGACATGATGTGGGCCTTGGCCGTGGTGGACGGGTCAACACATTCGTAGTCGTTGGGCGGGGCGCCAGACGGCGAGCACAGGTTGTCTTCGGCAGGAGTGCCAGCAAGCGGCGTGCCATCGGTATTGCGTACGCGCGCTTGGAACGCGAGGTCGATGGAACCCTCAACGTTGACGGCGTGGTCGGACGCGGTGAAAGAGCCGCTTGGCGGGGCATCGGTGCAGCCGGCGAAGGCGACCGCAATGGTCATCGCCGACAAGAGAAGAACCTTGTGCATCATAGGATGTCGGTCGCTCCATTTTCCTGTTTGTTAAGAGGTTTCTGGCGCGTCCCCGCGATTCCTGCCCGAACGCCAGCCACGTTCGCGCCGCAAATGCCAAGAGGAGAAGTGACACAGGCGGAAGCGTGCCCGAAGTCACCATGTACACGACCACCTGGTGCCCCTATTGTGTTCGCGCGAAGGGCCTGTTGGGGGCCAAAGGCGTGACGCCAGCTGAAATCAATATTGAGGAGGTTGACGGTGCCCGTGATGAGATGGTTGCCCGCAGTGGCGGCCGCATGACGGTCCCGCAGATCTTCATCGGCGAACGTCATGTCGGTGGCTGCGACGACCTCTTTGCCCTCGAATCGCAGGGTGCTCTGGACGACTTGTTGGCTACCTAGCCGACGCCGCCGGATGGTTTGTAGACGCCCATCTTGCGCTCCAAGCTGCGCACGGTGTTCTCCAGCAAGACGGATACGGTCATGGGGCCCACACCGCCCGGCACCGGGGTCACCCACGACGCCCGGTCCCACACATCCGGGGCCACGTCACCACAAAGGCGTCCGTCGGCGTCGCGGTTCATGCTGACATCAACCACGATGGCACCGTCCTTGACGTGGTCCTTGGTGATGAGGCCCGGCAAACCGGTGGCCGTGACGAGGATGTCGGCTCGACTCGTATGCGCCTGCAGGTGCCGCGTATGCTTGTGGCATACGGTGACGGTGGCGTCGCGGTTCATCAGGAGAGCGGCGAGGGGCTTGCCCACGATGTTCGAGTGATTTACGATGACCACATCGGCGCCTTGAAGGGGCACCCCGGTTTCCTCCAGCAGCAAAAGGATGCCTTGCGGCGTGCAGGGGGCCAGCGAGGCGTCGCCAATGAGGGCGTGGCCCACATTCTCGGCATGGAATGCATCCACATCCTTGTAGGGGGTGATGGACCGAATGACGCGACCTGGGTCCATGTGGTCGGGAAGAGGCAACTGAACGAGGATGCCATTCACGTCCGCATCCCGGTTGAGTTTCTCTACGAGTCCCACGAGCGCATCTTCCGACGTTTCGGCGGGCAAACGGTGCGTTTCGCTCGTGATGCCAACGCGCTCGGCAGCTTGCTCCTTGCGCCGGACATAAACCGCTGATGCGTCGTCGTCGCCAACGAGAATCACATGCAGCGCCGGAGCTTTGCCGAAGCGGTCTTGCAAAGCCTGGATTCGTGCGCCGAGTTCTCCTTCGCGTCGCTTGGCAAGCTGGCGGCCATCGAGCGCCTGGGCACGGCGTCCTTGTGTGGGCGTGACCTCCTGACGGGGCACGGTGGCGGCGAGGCGGCGGTCTCATTTAAGCCGCCGCCGCTGCCGACCCATGCCTGCGCGCCTTCTCTATGACGAAGCTTGCGCGTTTTGCCGGGCCTGGGTTTCCTGGGCCCAGGAGCGGCGGGCGAGGGTTTCCTTCGAGCCTTGTACGCCCGGCGTCATTCCGGGGCTCTCTGCGGGGGACTGCGCACGTACGGCGTGGGCCGTTGACGGCCGAGGTCGCACGCATTCAGGGGCCCGGGCCGTGGCGGTGGTTTGGCGGTCCCTGCCGGGTGCGCGCAACCTGGGCTGGCGCGTGCTGGGTCACGCCGCATCAATTCCTCCCGTGTCGTGGCTGGCTGCGTTGGTCTATTGGTTTGTGGCGCGCAATCGGCACCGCCTGCCGGCACCATCAAAGGCCCGTCGGCCCTGACGGTCTTCGTGGCCTTGCATGGCTCCTTCCCTGAGGTACAGCCCGACCAGAGCGAAGGCCGCGCCATCCTTTGGGACTTGGACGGGACCATTTTGGACCCCAATGGATCCATCCGTGCCAGTATTGACTACGCAGTCACCCAGCACGGTCACGAGCCCTTTCAGGAAGAGGACCGGACACTGATTGGCCAAGACCTGCGGACCATTCTGGCCATGAAGGACTCGCAACCGAAGGCCATTGATGCCATGGTGGAGGCCTTCCGCGACCACTATACCGCGCGGGGTTGGCGCATGGCGCGTTTTTTCCCGGGCATGCGGGAATTGATTGAGGCGATTCACGAGGCGGGCTGGCAGCAAGCGATTGTTACTACGAAGGGCGAGGGGGAGGCGGTGCACTTGTTGGACCAACTCGGCTTCCGCCACGCGTTCAATACCATCGTTGGAGATGATGATGTGCGCCCCATCAAGCCCGACCCTGCTCCCGTCGAGGCGGCTTGTGGCCGGCTGGGATTTCAACCGGACGTCGATTCCGCCATTATGATTGGGGATACCACATTTGACATCGGCGCGGGCCTGGCAGCCGGAGCCTCGACGGTGGGCGTTCTGTGGGGGCACGGCAGTCGCTCGACCTTCGAGTCGGCGGGCGCGCATCATGTGGTGTCATCACCCGAACAATTACGGGAATGCCTCATCGCTTGGTGCTTGCGCTAGCGGACTTGGTGTGCCCGGTCTAGACCTAGGATCTGGCCTTCACAACTGCCAAAACACGCTCATCAGGATGACGGCGGCGGCAGTCACCACGGTGAGCCCAATAACGAACATCGGGGGGATCTTGATGTTGTTCGTCTCTTCCGCGTCAAAGTAGCGGATTAGGCCGGCTGCCGACTGGATGCCAGGGCCCGAGGACTTCTTGGCCATGCGCCGCCCACTCGGGTCCCCTTCTTAGGCTCTTTTGTGGGCGCCGGCAACGGTCTGGGCCGGCAACTGCTTGCCGGTCAGGGTTCGTCAAGCTGAGGGACCGGCTACCAAGCACGGCGTCATGGCATGCAGTCGCCATACTTCTTCAGGTACAAATCGTCCGGAACTTGGGCGTGCGGTGAGGTGCCGTTAACCACGACCTGGACGGGCCATGCGAGGTTCGCGGCGGCGCCGTTGGGGTCCACCCAGAGGTCCCAAATGCCTGGCGTCGGTTGGTCGAATTGGTACTCAGTCCCCGCTGCCGTTGGGAGTGTAAACTGGATTAACTCCTGGTTGCTGATGACAAATTGATAGGATCCGACGCCTGCGCCACTCGGGTCAACGCCTTGCACAGCATCGACAGTGATGGCCACGTTGCTCGCCGTTTCGGGGACAAAGAAGTTGAACCGCGGACATTGTCCTTCGTCGCTGGCATGCAGACCTACCGTATGGTCGCCCAGAAACGTGTTTGCCCCTATGCCCACAATCCAGCCGAGGGCGAAGTCCGCTTGCAAACTCCAGGCCGACTCGGACGCCTCGCTGGAATCGTTCCCGCGGCCAAGGTCGGGGTGTTCATCCACGGCGTCCAGCCCGGCGTCGGTTGGGGCATCATTGGATAAGCAGCCGGGCAACGTCCAGGCAAGGGTAAGTAGCAGGATTGCGGCACCAATTCGCATGGTGTTTTCAGCAATCTGGCCCGTTTAGGCGTTGTAGCCAAGTCGTCGAAACGGCGGTGGCCTTGCCCCATCGAGGCACATTGGCAGACGCCGTGCTCCTTCCTCCGTGCCCGCCGCCCGCCGCATGGGTTCGCGCCGCGTCGAAGCGCTTGAGGTCGCCGCCTCGACTCGCGCCGACAAGAACGCGCAAGGCTTCAAGATTGGTCGCGTCCGTCGTTGGTGCATGGCGTTGGAGCAACTGGTCCGCCCTGTTTGGCCACCCCTGCGTCACGTCGAGCGTGGCTGGGCGGCGCTGTCGGCTGAACAACAGGCGCATGTGGAAT
>JBFJXH010000114.1:0-5648 GCA_041623215.1 Thermoplasmatota archaeon | reverse complement strand
TACCTCATGAGCGGGTAACAGTCCGACCTGTTGCAGGCCGAGCACATGGGCAATGGTGCCGGCGATGTCTGCCTGGAAGAAGGGCTGGTCTTCGGCGGTCGTTTCGGAGTAGGTTTGGAACGCCACATCTAGGCCACCTGGTTCTGGTTGCCAGGTCATGCCGTTGCTCCAGGAAGCGGCGTGCTGGCGGCGGTGTCCTGATGCGCCGCAGCATCGGCGTGGGACTTGGGCAGTTGTTGCGCGCGAACAGCATTGGCGGACTGATGTGGGAGGCCCCATAGCTCGATGAAACCGCCGGCCGCCTGGTGGTGGAAGGCATCGGCTGCACCGTACGTGGCCAATGCTTCGTCGTACAAACTTACCTCACTGGTTCGTCCTTGGATTGTGATGTGGCCTTGCCGAAGCTGTAGGGTCACCGCTCCCGAAACGTTGTTGCTAACGCTGTTGAGGAACGCGTTGATGTGAGGCATGCCAGGACTGGACCAAAGGCCGTCGTACACCATGTCGGCGAAGGCGGCCTCAAGAGGCGCTTTGAGCCGACTTTCCTGCCGGGTAAGTGTGAGTGATTCCAAGGCCTGCTTGGCGGCCAAGATTGCGATGGCAGCCGGCGCTTCGTACACCTCACGGCTCTTGATGCCAACGAGTCGGTTTTCCACGTGGTCAATGCGACCGACACCGTGCGCACCAGCGAGGTCATTGAGCTGAGCTATGAGGCTGGGAAGAGCCAGCGGGATGCCATCCAACGCTACTGGCAGACCTGCTTGAAAATCAAGGGTAACCTGCACGCCGCCGGCCGGAGCATGCTGCGGCGCCACCGTCCACGCAAAGGCAGCTTCCGGCACCGGCTGACCCGGGTCTTCCAAATCGCTTCCCTCGGCGCTTCTTCCCCAGATGTTTTCGTCAACGGAGTAGGTGGTGTTGGAGGCTGCCGGCAACGCCAGTTCGTGCGCGGCGGCGTACGCCAGCGCCTCCTCCCGGTTCATCGGGTCGGTTCGCTGAGGGGCCAGGACAACCAGGTCCGGAGCCAGCATTCGGACGCCGGCTTCGATGCGAACTTGGTCATTTCCTTTACCCGTGCAGCCGTGGGCGATGGCGTCGGCTCCGACGTCACGGGCAACCGCCACCAGCGTCTCTGCGATGACCGGCCGGGCAAGCGCCGTGGCCAAGGGATATACACCCTCGTACGCGGCGTTGGCCTTGATGGCCGCGGCCACGGGCCCATACACAAATGCATCCAGCGCCTTCGGTGCAACAAACGCATCGGCCCCGTTGGCAAGAGCGCGCTGTTTGGCGGCGTCAATGCTCGCTGCCGATTGACCCATGTCCACCAGGACGGCCGTCAGTTTCGCGTTGTGATGGTGCTTGAGCCAATGAACCAGGATGCTTGTGTCGAGTCCTCCGCTGTACGCGAGGACAATGTGCTGAACCATGAAGCCCCACGCGCTGGAATACCTACTTGAACCTCGTGGCCAAAATAGGGCCAAGTTAGACAAAAGTGTCAAATCACGGACATTTGTCGAAGTTGCGTGGCCTCAACCGCCGCCGCCGTCCGCGATTACATCAATGCCCGCCCCGCCGTCCGAGAGGCGATCGTAGCCGGCATCGTCAACCATTCCGCCCTGGCACGCATTATTCAGACGGAAACGGGTCAGAGTGGCCACGACGCGGTGCTGGCCGCCTGCCGCCGGTACAAGCCCACCAGTGCCAGCCACGGCCGCGCCGTGCGAGCGGTCCTGGATGCGTGCCGCCTGGAAGTACGGACCCGCGTCGGCGTCGCCACCATCCGGCCATCGTGGCGCCTCATGGAGCGGCTGGAAAAGGACCTCAGTCGTCTGCGCGCCGCAGGGCCCGTACACCTGCTGCACGGTTCGTCCGCCATTACCCTCATCGCTCCGGATGAACAATTAGAGGCCTTCGTGGCTGCGCTTGACCCAGGCGACGTCATCAAGGCCCGCACGGGCCTAGTTGAACTGAACCTCCAAAGCCCGGAAACCGTGGAGGAAGTTCCGGGTATTCTAGCGCTCGTGGCAGGCACCCTCAGTGGCCAAGACGTGAATGCCATTGAAGTCATTAGTTGCCACAAGGACAATCTGTTTCTCATTGAGGCCGGCGACCTGCAAACGGCCATGGCCGTACTCGACCGGCTGCTCAATGCCTCCTGAGGCTATGGCTGCGGCCGGGCGGCCACGGCTGGCTCGAGGGCGACGCCCCCGGCGGCAATGAAGCGCTGACCATCGGCACGGCCCATTTCGATAATGCGAGAGAGCGCTCGCCCATCGCGGGTTAAGCGCGTTAATCCGGTTGGCTCTGCGGGCCTAATCACGTCAATCCGGACGCCATTCGGGGGTTTCAGGGCATACTCCATGGCCGCCGCCTTGATGGCATTATGACGTGCCACGCCTGGCTCCAGGGCCGGATAGCGTCGCCCAACAAGCCGCGCCGTGGCAGGCGAGTCTGGCTTCATTGTGCCCACAGCATTGTTGCTAATCAGCGTGATTTGGGTTGCTCCAAGTGCCTCGACGGCCCAGCGAACGGGAATGGGATCCACGACGCCCCCATCCACGAATTCGCGCCCACCGATGGGCACAGGTGGTCCCGAGCCGAACGGCAAACGGCCTGTTGCCTTTAGCCAGGGAATGATTCCCTCTCCGGCTGTGCGAAGGTCTTGGTAAACCACCTCGGCCGTCTCCACGTCCACCGCCGTCACAATCACGGGCCAAGGCGCCGCTTGAACCGCACCTTGGTCGATGGGGTGTTCATCCAAGTAGACGATGTCCAAGAGCGCTTCATGGTCCAAAAGCGGCCCCCGTAGCGTCAGGAAGCGGACATAATTCAAGATGCGTCGGTCATTCGCGTAGGCCCACGTCCCCTCGGCATAGCGCGCCTGCCCGGCGCTAAACCACGCTGCAAGCGCACCACCCGCGCTTGTTCCTAGGACTGCATCGAAGGGGCGGTGGCCGGCTTCTTCAAATGCCGAAAGGACGCCATTGGCATAGCACGCCTTCATGCCGCCGCCTTCCACGATGAGGGCGTGGGTCACATTTCGCTACGCTCGGCCACACGCAAAACCGTTGCCAGTCGCACGTGGGATTATCGGTTCATGGCGTGGATTGCCTTGCCATGTAGCGCTTCAGCCGCTTCCATGAGCCCTTCACCCAGCGTGGGGTGGGGGTGGACCGTGAGCCCGACGTCCGCAACCGTTGCGCCCATTTCGAGCGCAAGCGCCGCCTCACTGATTAGATCTGAAGCGTGGGGGCCAATGATATGGACTCCGAGGACAGCATCCGTAGTAGCGTCGCTGATGATCTTGAAGAACCCGTCTACCTCACCATCAGCAAGTGCCTTGCCGAGGGCACCTACGTTGAACTTGCCAACCCGGACTTCGTGACCGGCATCTTTCGCCTGTTCCTCGGTCATACCCGCAGTGGCAATCTCGGGATCCGTGAAGATGACGCCCGGGATGGTCACCCAATCCTTGGCAGCGCCCTTGTCGCCGGCGATGGCCTCGGCGGCCACGATGCCTTCCTTGCTCGCCTTGTGCGCCAGCATGGGGCCGTGCGTGATGTCACCAATGGCAAAGACCGAGGGCACGTTGGTGCGGCCCTGAGCGTCGGTGACAACGAAGCCTCGCTCGTCGGTCTTGACGCCAGCCTTGTCGAGGCCCAAACTTTGCGTGTTGGGTCGGCGACCGACGCTCACCAAGCAGTGGCTTGCCTCCAGTGAATGTTCCTTGCCCTTGGCATCCTCAAAGGTGACGCTGACTTTGGTTTTCGTGGGCTTGGCGGCCTTTGCGCGGGCACCTAGGTGTACGTCGAAGCCCTTCTTTTTGAGCAACCGGCCCAAGGTCTTGGCAACTTCGCCGTCAACGCCGGGCACCAGTTGGTCCATCATTTCAATGACGGTCACCTGTTTGGTCCCGAGGTTGTGGTAGGCGCAGCCCAATTCCAGGCCGATGACGCCACCACCAATGATAACCAAGTGTTCTGGCACTTCTTGGATGTCGAGGGCGCCGGTGCTGCTGAGCACGCGCTTCTCGTCGAACTTGAAGCCTGGAATCTCAATGGTGCTGCTGCCCGTGGCCAAGATGATTTTCTTGGCTTTCACGGTGCCTGCATCCTTGCCAGTGACCTCCAGCGTCGCCTTGTCCTTCAGGGTGGCACGCCCTTTGATGATGGTGACCTTGTTGCCCTTCAGAAGCCCACCCACACCACCGGTCAGTTGCTTGACTACGCCGTTCTTGTGCGTAACTACGGCCGGCATGTCAACGTCAATTTTGCCGAAGTTGATTCCTCGCCCACCGGCTCGCGCCGCCTTGACTTGCTTTCCGGTGCTGATGATTGCTTTGGATGGAATGCAGCCGACGTTGAGGCAGACGCCGCCCAATTCGCCCTCCTCAATGATGCAGGCTTTGAGGCCAAGTTGGCCAGCGCGGATGGCGGCCACGTAGCCGCCAGGTCCAGCTCCAACAACTGCAACGTCGAATGTTTCTCCAGTCATCTAGGCGCTCTCCAACAAGAGCAAGCTGGGATTCTCTAGGTACCGCACCAGTGTGTTGGCAAACTGGGCGCCATTCCAACCGTCAACAATGCGGTGGTCGAAGCTGAAGCTCAGGTTCATGCGCCAGCCGATGGCAATTTCGCCATCCTTGACGACCGGCACCTGCTTCAACTCGTGGATGCCCATGATGGCAACTTCCGGATAGTTGAGAATGGGCGTTGCTAGGACGCCGCCAATCTTGCCGAGGCTCGTGATGGTGAAGGTTGAGCCAGACAACTCGTCGGGCTTGGCCTTCATGGCGCGCGTGCGTTCTGACAGGTCGGCGATTTCATCGGCAATGTCGAACATGCCCTTGGTGTCGGCATCTTTGACGACCGGAACGATGAGGCCTGCATCCGTGGCGGTGGCAATACCCATGTGGTAGTACGATTTCTTCACCAATTCACCGGTGTTCTCGTCGAACGCCACGTTGACATCCGGGTGCGCCTTGAGGGCTGCGACGGCCGCCTTGACGACGATTGGTAGGAAGGTGAACTTCGTGTCGCGGGCCTTCGCCATTTCTTTGGCTTCCTTCTGGAAGGCGACCAAGTTGTCTGCATTCACTTCGGCGACGTAGGTGAAGTGGGGTGCTGTGTATTTGCTGCGACTCATCGCTTTGGCGATGGTGCGTCGCAGGCCCTTGACGGGGATACGCTCTTCGCGGTCAGGGTCCAGGGAGTAGGCAACGCCGGTGTAGTCGAAGGCGGGGCCTGTGGCGCCGGTGCTTGGTGCAGGTGCCGTGGTGCCACCGGCCAGGTAGCCGTCGATGTCGGCGCGCACGACGCGGCCGTTTTGACCCGTTCCAAGAACGAGGTTGATATCTACGTCATTTTCACGCGCATACTTGCGCACGGCTGGCGCCGCCGTTGCCTTGTAGCCATCCGGGACCGCCGCGGCCGCTGGCGCGGCCTGGGCCGCTTGGCGCTTGGCAAGTTGCTTGGTGGCCGCAGCCCCTTCTTTGGGCAATTCAAACAAGGTCTTCTCTTCCTCCTCGGCGGCGACGGGCTCGTCCGCAACAGCGGGTTGCGCGTCATCTTCCTTATCCGATGACGCCGAAGCGCCGCCCGCACCGTCGTCAATATCAGCGATGACTTGACCCACCTGGGCCATGT
>JBFJXH010000113.1:0-5659 GCA_041623215.1 Thermoplasmatota archaeon | reverse complement strand
CAACACTGCATCCATGGGTACCAGGCGGGACCACTCGTAGTAGTAGATGACGTACGAGAAAGCCGTGTCATGGTAGTCCGAGCCGCCGAAGAAGTGGGGCGGCGCGTTCCCGAAGGGGTTGTTCGACGCCGCGTAGACAAGGGTCGGGACGGTTTCACAGTGGCTTGCCCAGTCCTCGCTTTCGGAGGTGCTGTACCAGCCAAACCGGCCACCTTCGGCGCGAAGCGCGTAGCGGTCCATGAAGGTCCGCATGATGTGGTTGGGCCCGTTGTCCTCCCAGGCGTGCCCCGGAATTGGAGTTTCAAAGCGCTCGCCAGTGTTCTGGTCCAGGGTAAAGCGTGCGGCGTAGTTTCCATCGGCAATGTCCGCCTCGGCCCCAGGGGCCAAGGAGACAGCCATCAAGGCTGCCAGCATGATGCTCATCAGTTTCTTCATCTAAGTACCTCCACCCGTGCAGGCCGATAGCCTAGGCTCTTCGACGCACACGTAGGTGCAGCCCTTCGACAAAGCTCGAGCTACTTCAAGCTTGGGGCACAAGTGGTGCTAATTGGGGTGCAACCAACAGGAGTGGCGCACCAACTCAGGGGCTTAGTGCTCGGCCGCTTCCACCGCCGCCCCGCGTGCACGGAACCAGCGCAGGACCGCCGCCACGATGGCCAGGGCCAGGGCAGCGCCGCCGAGTCGAATCGCCATCCCGGTTGGGCTGACCGCATCCTGCACCACGACCGCACGGTTGCTAAGGAGGGCAGGCAGCCAAGCAATCAACGCCACGACTACAATGAGCGTGAGCCACGAGAAGGCAATTCGCGGCACATTAGGAGGCGGACTGCCGACCGGCCCGGCGTGCAGCGCACCAAGAAGCAACGCAATGGCCACCAAGGACAGGGCAACGGGCAAAACCTCAGCTTCGGGACCGCCGGCCCAGGCCAGGAGAGCCAGGGTCGTAATCCAGGCCGCCCCATCCGACCACGGGCGCAGCTTTTGCAGGTGTGCCACCGTCGTAAGAATTGCACCAAGGACGCCAAGGCCGAGCAGGATGACCATTTCATCCGGGTGGACGACGGAGGCTAACAGACCCACCATGGCAAGGTAGATGAGAATGGTAATCCAAATCATCCAAGCGGCCCCCTAGGATCAGGCGCATCGGCCATCAGTTGCGAGCCAAGCTCCCAATCGACGACCACAGCCCCCAATTGGCGAAGGTCCTCCATGGCCTGCTCGCGCTTAGCGCGGCGCCATGATGCTGCAGGATCTTCAAACCGGGGCCCTGTCGGCGTTGGGCTAATGACCGTGACCGGGTGTCCCCGACCCGCCAACTGCCGAACGACATCGGCCATGGTGGGGTCCGCTTCGCAACTCGACAGAATAATGGCCGGACCGGCACCCTTGACGTCGCGCTTGAGCTCCTCCCAGGCACCTTGTAGAGGCATTTCACCCTCGGCGGGCAACTTAGCCAACAGTTCCTCAAAAGCGTGGACGCGACCGCCGGCACTGCGCCCCATGGTCTTCACGCCCGGGCCGTAAGCCGCAAAACGGACCGGGTCGCGGGCGTTACTGGCCTCTTCGAAGAGAACGCGTGCGACGCGGCAGGAGCGGTCAAGCGGAGCTTGACCCAGCGGCCCCACGCCACTCACGACGCGAGCATCCACCATCAGCACAATCTCGGTTTCCGTCTCGCGCTGGCGTTGATTCACAAACAGCTCATCCGAGCGAGCGCTGGCTTTCCAGTTGACGTCTCGCATGGTGTCCCCCTGCGAGTACTCGCGTAGAGCGAAGAACTCCATGCCTTGGCCCGGCTGGTTGTAGCCGAAGCGACCCTGCATGGGGCGCAATGTGAGGTTACGAAGCCGCACAGCGTCAATCGGCTCGCGGCGCGGCACGACGTCGATTTCTTGCTCGGTGCCCGCCACTACATCACTAATCCAGAGGCGACTGGGGCTCCAGCGCCGGACGTGCACGGGGCCAACTGCCTGCGGGCCTCGGACGCGCGCCGTGACACGAATTTCGTGCTCTGCCTTGCGACCCTTGCGGCCCGGGCTCCACAAGTTGGAGCCTCCATCTTCGATTTCTAGGCCATTTCCTAGGGGGACCATCAACTGATGGTTGGGCAGGATATGGCTGGCGTGAAGCGTAATGCGGCTCGTGCCTTCTTCCGGCACCCGTTGCGGTTCAATGCGGAGGTCCACCTGTGGGTGCCCGGTGGCGGCCCAGACCGCATCGAGGCCAAGCCACAGCAGCAGGATTCCGCCTGCCACAACAAGGTGCGTGGAGCCAAGGAGGCTGACTCCGACTAGCAGGAGGACGCCAAGCACACCATAAGCCGCGGCCTGCTTCGTCCAGAGTAGGTGCAGGGCGCCGTCGCCCGGCTTCAAGGAATCACGCTCCGCTGCGGCGCGGTACGGGGACCTGCTTCAGGATGTCTTCCATGACGTGAATCGTGGTCGTTCCACGGACACGAGCATCTGTACTGAGAATCAACCGATGCGCCAGGCAAGGAACCGCGAGCGACCGGATGTCATCCGGGACCACGAAGGTCCGGCCCTTGATGGCCGCCCGACTGCGGGCCAACTTGACCAAGGCCAGACTGCCACGGGGACTGCTACCCGCGGCCAGGTCCTGGTGGTTACGCGTGGCATCGATGATGCGGGCAATGTAATCCACCAACGCGGGGTCGACGTGTACTTGCTCAACCAAGTGCTGCATACGCAGCATGGTGTCCTTGTCAACCACGGCAGACACGTCGAAGGTGTCCTTGCCGCGGCCAAGGCGGCGGTGAAGAATTTCGGCTTCCTCGTCCTTCGACGGGTAGCCCATGCTGAGCTTGAACGCAAAGCGGTCCATCTGTGCTTCCGGCAGCGGGTAGGTACCTTCCTGCTCAACCGGGTTCTGCGTGGCTAGCACGACAAACGGCGGCTTGAGGCGGTGCGTGTTGCCCTCCACCGACACTTGCTTCTCTGCCATGGCTTCCAGCATGGCCGATTGCGTCTTGGGGCTGGCACGATTGATTTCGTCAGCCAGCAGGAAGTTGGTGAAGATGGGACCCTTGCGGAACTCGAATTGGTTCGTTTCCCGGTTGAAGATGTGGCCGCCCGTGATGTCGGTCGGCAGCAGGTCAGGCGTAAACTGAATCCGGTGGAACTCACAGCCGGCCGCGGTGCTGAACGTATTTGCCAGCACCGACTTGGCCAAGCCCGGCAAATCCTCGAAGAGGATGTGGGCACCTTCCGTGAGAGAAGCGATGAGGAGGTTCTCCACCACGTGCTTCTTGCCGACAATGACCTTGCCGACCTCCGACATGAGAGCCTGCGTGTGCTGGCTCATTTGCTGGATCTCAGCCTGCAACTGCGGGTCCCCGAACTTGGGGACGGGGCGTTGTTGGGTCACTTGCGTCGTCTGAGCCATAGTCACTCGTCCTTAGCTGTGCCGGCCGGGGCGGACGCGCCTGCCGGGTCGGTTTGGGCGGGCGATGCGGGTTGCCTACCACGTGTTGACTGTTGGATGAGTTGAAGGGCGTTTTCCTCCACCTGCGGGTCGCCGTCAAGGTTGGGCGCATGACGAGACCACCCGGTGGCGTACGGAATCGCCAGGATGCCGGCCAGCGTCCCAACGAGCACAAGTCCAAGGGCAATCCCTTCGAGAAGGCCGGGGGCGCTGGCGGCGTGATAGGCAGGCATCATGTAGCGCTCGATGGGCCCGCGCGGGCCTCCGGAAACGTCCACGTAGATGTCCCCGGGCACCGAACGGGCCAACGCCTGGAGAAACAGTTCGTTTTCTGGCTCATCGCGAAGCGCCTGGTTGCGAAACAGGTCCGCGTCGGCGAGCGCGATGACGTTGCCTTCGCCACGTTGCCAGCCCACCGCCATGGGATACCGGGCAGGCGCTTCGGAGGCGTCAGCATCCATCCGGCCATCCTCGTCAAGGTCAATCCAAACGGGTTCGGACGCCTTGGCGACGAAGTCGAAAACCGCTTCTTGCTCAAGCACAGGATTTTGCAGGGGCGGGAAAACGGTCGGGCTGGGGAAACAAGGGTTGTAGACTGCCCCATCAACCGTCACGTTGGCCGTCACGCATGCAACGGCACTGCCGGGGGGCAATAACGCGGGCAAACCCCGGAATCGATGGCCGAGGCGTTCGGCCCATTGCGTGACGTGCTGCCCATCGGCCGCGACCACGAGCAATCCCCCCGCCTCCACGAAATCAACGACACGCGTCACCTCTGCTGCGCTTGCGGGTCGATTGGTCGGAAACAGAAACAGGACGTCGCCGTCACCCGCCTCCCGGGGCAACACCCCGAGGCCGCTTTCCACCACGCGCACGGGCTCACGGACCTTGGTCAAGCGGTCCACCATCACGGCGTGGCCTGCCTCCTCATCATCGTGCCAATCAGGGCCGGCGGCGTCGGCATCCGGTGCGGACACCCAGGTGATGATGCCAGCAGCCAACAACAGAACAAAAGCCACCAGTGCAGGCCAGCGTCGCCTCATGCCGGCGCCGCCTCCTGCAAGGATGCCCTAGTGGCCCCCGCCAACTCTTCGAGGCAGGCAAGCGCCTCGTGACGATGGGTCGCATCCATGGAATCGCCCGAGTAGGCCGCTGCTTCGAACAGCAACGTGAAGCGCTCCATCGGGGCAGGGGGAAGGCCAAAGGCGCGCGTAGCGTGGTCTGCGATGTCCCGGGCCGTCTCCTGCTCGGTAGGCCGGTAACCAGCCGCCATCATTTCGTCCAGTAAGCGATGGTAGGCATCCTGAATGACGCGGCTTGGTGGGGCCTGTGTCCGACTGAGCAAATGGTAGGCCTCCTGGAAGGAGAGCACAATGCGTCGTCGGTGGCCGCCTCGCCACGACGCGTAGCCCGCCACCATCGCAACCAGAAGCAAGAGCACCGCCGCGCCTGCCACAATCAAGGTCGGCGATACGGCGGGACCCTCGTCAAAGCTGACATCGAACTCCTCGCGGTGCCGCGCTGTTTCAAGTAAGCGGAGCTTGGGGTCGAGGATGCTAACAACCTCCAGGGCACCCGTCTCGCGCGGCGCCAGCGTGAGCCTCGCCTCACCATTTGTATCCGTTTCAAGATCGTAGGATTGGAGGATGTTGCCGGCATCATCTGAGCGCGTTAGGACAATGAGAGTTCCCGCTACGGGGCGATCCGTCTCCACGTCCAGCACCTTGATGAGGACCTGGCGACGACCCTCGGCATCGATGTTCTCGACGATGCTAGCGCGAACAAACGAGGCCATGGTGACGGCTGCTTCATCACGGATAATCTCAATGTGGGTCGCTGCGCCGGTGCCACCAACGGATAAGGTGTAGTCGCCCGCGGGTAATGCAGCCGCTTTGACGGGTAAGGCCCAAGCGGCACCGGGGACAGCCGAGCCGAGGCCAATCCGGACGTGGCCAAGGCGAGCGACAAGGTCCACGTTTGGCAAAGCGTCGCTGGCGGCCTCGAGTGTTCCGCGGAGGGTGACCGTTTCCCCGGGCTTGAGCGCCGACGGAACGCGTTCCATCCGCACCATCACTGTGTGCGTCAAGGGGGCATCGACGGCCTTCGTGGCCTGCGCCTCGCGGTCATTGCCTTCATACGTCAAGTTGACCACCCAAATTCCTGGCCAGGACGCGTCAAAGGAAGCTGCTGGAACGCTGAAGGAGCCATCTCCTTCGGT
>JBFJXH010000112.1:0-5733 GCA_041623215.1 Thermoplasmatota archaeon | reverse complement strand
GTCGCCAAGGGTCCCAGTGCCGGTGACCATACCGTCGGCCGCCAGACCCTCGTCTGCCCGGAGATTGTTGGCAAAGAGGCCATCCTCGAAATCTAGTCCCTCGGTGAAAAACAGCTGCAAGCGGTCGCGCACGAAGCGCTTGCCGGGCCCTTCATCCGGAAGTCTGTCGTGGTACTTCTTGGGTCCGCCACGCTCGAGGCGCTCAATGTCAGCTCGGATGCCGGCTTCGCGTTCGCCCATTGAGCCGGGCATGACCGACCGAGGGTTAAGCGCGGCGCTCCAACCCCGTTTGGGAGGTTTTGGGAAGCCGGCTCGGCTCGCTGCCGTGGATGCACGGAACCTGCTACGCGGCCGTGATGCGAATTGCCACCTGGGCCGGCACTACCGTCTCGCCAACCTTGATGCCGACGTCCGCGACGGTGCCCGCCATGGGCGCCTTGACCTGATTTTGCATCTTCATCGCTTCCAGCACAAACAACACGTCGCCGGCTCCGACGGCATCTCCGGGCGAAACAAGAACATCGGCAATTGTTCCATTCATGGGCGGCCGAATCGTCCCGTCGCCGGCGGCGGCACCTTGGGCGCCTGCCACGCCGTCCAAGTGCTCGATGCAAAGCTTGGCAGCCGAACCATTCACGATGACTTGGTCGCCGGCCAGAGCCACGGTGTGCATGCTGCCACCGGACTCCATGATGCCAGGCTCCCTTGCAACGACCTCGAATGCCTCACCGTCCACCGTGGCCCGCCACCGCGGCGGCCCGGCCGTGTCGGC
The DNA here is from genome assembly GCA_041623215.1 of Thermoplasmatota archaeon. Classification (GTDB taxonomy): domain Archaea; phylum Thermoplasmatota; class E2; order JACPAO01; family JAHFTW01; genus JBFJXH01. The sequence goes on along the minus strand of JBFJXH010000112.1, from coordinate 4,961 downwards.
TTCGTCCGAGTCCATGGGCTCTAGCTTCACGTCGAACTGGTGGCCGTCGAGGTCGATGACGGCTCGCATCATGCAACCTCCCACGTGCGCTCGCCGCTTGAGCGCTGGACCATGGGCGGTCGCGCTTGGCGGGCGTGCAGGCCAGCTAGACCAGCGCCGGGTGCATTCACTAGGGCGGCGACCACCGCGGCAGCCCGGCGCCGAGCGTCCGGGCCAGGGTCGAGTCGCAGGATATCTCGTTCCTCCAAGAAGCGCGTGCTCAAGTCACCCGCCAGAAACGCTTCGTCCTGGAGCAAGGCTTGGTGCCAAACCGTGTTGACGCCCACGCCATCCACGTCCAGTTGCCCTGTCGCCCGGAGAACGCGGTCAATGGCTTCGCGGCGAGTGGGGCCGTGCGCAAGTAGCTTGAGCACCATGGAGTCGTAGCAATCTGGTACGGTCCACCCCTCGATGAGTCCGTGGTCCACGCGAATGCCGTCTCCGACCGGTAACCGGAGGCGATGCACCGGCCCCGGCGTCGGAAGAAAGTCGCGGCGCGGGTCTTCGGCATTGATGCGAAGCTCAATGGCGTGCCCTTTGAGCGCCACGTCAGACTGTCGAATCGACAACTCTTCGCCGCTGGCAATGCGCAATTGCCATTGCACGAGGTCTACGCCTGTGACGAGTTCCGTGACAGGGTGTTCGACCTGAATCCGCGTGTTCATTTCGTTGAAGTAGAAGTTTCCATCTTCATACAGGAACTCCATCGTGCCCGCATTGGTGTAGCCCACGCGCTTGGCAAGTTCCACCGCTTTGGCCCCAATGTCGACGCGCTGTTCCTGCGTTAACGCCGGACTGGGCGCTTCCTCCACCAGCTTCTGATGACGGCGCTGAATACTGCATTCCCGCTCGTACAAGTGGATGCAGTTGCCGTGCCCATCCGCCAAGATTTGCACCTCGATGTGGCGGGGCCGCTGAATGAATTTCTCGAGAAACACGTCCGGGACGCCGAACGCCGAACGGGCTTGATCTTGGCACGCCTTGAATTCCGCCTGGATGACGCTGGCGTCGTGGACCACGCGCATCCCCATGCCGCCGCCGCCCGCGGCCGCCTTGAGCATGACTGGGTAGCCTACCTTGCTTGCCCACGTGGCGGCGTCCTGTGCATCGGCCAACGCGGGGCTGCCAGGAGCCACGGGAACGCCTGCTGCTTCCGCCTCGGCTCGCGCCTGCGTCTTGTCGCCCATCCGGTCCATTGCCTCCGGCGGGGGGCCCACCCAAACGATTCCGGCAGCCTGGACGGCGCGCGCAAAGTCCGCGTTTTCCGACAAGAATCCGTAACCGGGGTGAATGGCTTGCGCGCCTGATTCCTTGGCGGCAGCCAAGATGTTGTCCACGACCAGGTAGCTTTGGCTACTGGGGGCGGGGCCGACGTGAATCGCCTCATCGGCCAGCCGCGTGTGGAGGGCACCTCGGTCGGCGTCTGAATAGACGGCAATCGTCCGCACACCCAGCGCTTTGGCCGCGCGAATCACGCGACACGCAATCTCGCCTCGGTTGGCAACCAGCAGCGACTTGAACACGGGGGCGGCAGTTGGCGGCCGGGGTTAAAGGGAAAGGGCAGCCAGCGGCGAAGGGGCACCCGGGCAGCGGGGACCTTGGTCCCGGACCCGCGCCGTGGCGTCGTTGAGGCCTGTGAGGCAGCTACTTGCGCTGCAAGGCGTTTTGGACCAGCTTGACGCGCGTCTTGGGTGCCTTCAGGGCGTGGGCTACGACGCCCGCCATGTGATCTTCAAAGACCACCTTGATGCGGTCCTCGTAGCCATGTTCCAGAAGCACGTCCGTGGCATTGCCCGCCGGGACTACGGCCGTGGAGTAGCCGAGGTCGGCGGCGGCCTCAATCATTTGAGTGATGCCTTCGACGCTGCGCAGCCGGCCACTCACACCAAGGTTGCCAATGACGACAACATCTTGGTGGACGGGGAGTCCCTCCAGGGCGCTGATGCAAGCGACGGCCGTCGCCGCGCCGAGTGCGCCAACGTCGGCCGACGGTTGTTCAAGCAGCGCCTGTGCGTGCAAGTCAATGCCAGCCATGTCGGCTCCGCGCAGACGCTTCAGAAGCGCCCCCACGTTGTCCTGAATGGTGTTGTTCCGATCCAAGCCTCCGCCGACGAAGAGCGTGCCGCGGTTCTTGTTACTGCTAACCGTGGCATCGGCTTCAATGGGGACCACGATGCCGGCGGGTTCGCCCGTTTCGCCGGTACCAAGGAAGGCGCAGCTGCGGCTGGTGCCCACGAGGGCGCCGGAGGTATCCATGGCTTCCTTGGCCGTCGTAAGTTCAATGCCGCGAAGCGTTACTTGATGCTCGAGGCTGAGACTCATGCGCTTGGCGCCAACCACGTCCTCGACGGTTACAACGTCACGTCCTTCGTCGCGTGCTAGGTCACCGGCTGTGCGGACGAGGCCGCCCAGTTCACGCAGGCGCAGTGTGAGCTTGCCGCTGTGACCGCTGCGGCGTTGGGCTTCTCGGATGATTTCGCCAGTCGCAGCAGAATCAAAGTGCGGAATCTTACCATCTCGGCGAACCTCTTGGGCGACGAACTGGACGAGCTTCAAGCGATTGTCATCCGTGTCGTCCATGGCGCTGCGGACGTACACTTCGTAGCCGTAACCTCGAATACGCGAGCGCAGGGCGGGGTGCAGGCCGGTGTATTGGTTGTCCGTCGGCGCAATGACGTCCATGTTGCCGGCGGCCACTAGAATGAACTGACACGGCACCGGCTCGGTTCGCGTCATGGCACCGCTTGACTTGTCCGATTGGCCCGTGATGGCGTACTTGCCCTCTTGCATGGCGGTAAGGAGTGCTTGTTGCGAGTCCAGCCGGAGCACGTTGATTTCATCAATGAACAGCAAACCACCGTGGGCGCGGTGGATGGCACCGGGCTCAACGCGTTCGTGCGTGGGCGTCTGGAGCCCACCGGACTGGAACGGGTCGTGGCGCACATCGCCTAGAAGGGCACCGGCATGGCTGCCGGTACCGTCGACATAGGGCGCCGGAATGGGCGTGTCGGGTCGCTCGATGAGCAGGTTGGGAACGTCCTTTGCCACGTTGCCCCGGTTTTGCCGGGCCACGTGCAGGAAGAACACCGCCACGAGAGTCGCAAGAAGCACGGCCATCAGGCCTTGGAAGCCACCAAGAGCGATGAGGCCGTACAGTCCAGCGAAGACGAACAAGCCAGCCATGCCCCATTCGGCAAACGTGTAGACACGTGCCTTCTTCTTGGCCTGCTTCACTTCTTCCAACATCAGGGCTCGACCTTCGCCGCCCTTGTGGATTTCAACCAACGGCTGGTTTTCGTCCTTGGCGTTGGCGCGAACTAGAACGTCGTCCAAGTGGCTTTCCGGCAGCAGTTCGGCCATGGCCTTCGCAATCATGGACTTCCCCGTGCCAGGGTCGCCCAAGAGCAGTAAATGCCGGCTTTGCCGGGCGGCCTTCTTGGCTACGGCCACCGCTTCTTCTTGGCCGATGACTTCGTCAATGAGGCGCTGGGGCAGTTTCACGTCAGCCGTGGTCTTGATCTTCTGTGCGGCCACCCAATCATGGGGGTCCACATGGCTCAGTCGTTGTTTCATCATCGGTCCTCCGCGACGGCGGCGATCGGGTTGCGCCGTTTGACGGCTAGTAGGTACGTAATGGCCGCCACACTAGCCACGCCGAAGGCGCTGCCGATGATGGCGGTGTTGGGGCTTGCCACAGAGAGGGCCTGTGGCACCGGCAGGATGCCGGGATTGAGTGGTGGGGGCGGAGGCGGGCAGAAGCCAGGCTGGCCCTCCAAGTACATGGCGCCGAATTGCATCGCCCCGTAATCGTTCACAGCGAAGTACAGGAATTCCTGGCCGGTAAGTGGGTCGATAGCGCGGTGAAGACCGTCTTGGTGGTCATTGAAGGCACCCGGGTCCTGGCTGTAGATGTCATAGTTGTAGGCATCCACTTGCGTGCCCAATTGCATCTCAACGCCAGCTATGGGGCCACTGCACATGTCGGTGGCAAAGACCATCTTACGGAAGTCCACCAAGCGAACGCCATCCAGGTTGCTGGGGTCCGACGGGTCCGGTTCGGGCAGATTGTCCTGGGTGCGGTTGTTCCACTCCTTGTAGCTAATCCAGATGACGTGGTCACGCGTCATTTCGACTGCGGTCACGTCGGCATCCCACATGTCGTGGCCGCCAAGCCACGTGTGCAGGCGCCCACCTAAGTCGCCGGGTAGCGGCTCCCATTGGTACCCGTACCAGCCGGCAGCCATGCGCACCTCGACTTGTTGCATGCTGTGCCAGCGGCTGGTGACAATGCCCATGTAGCCGTCGTCGGCAATGGCGAGCCGGGGACGCCCACCATTGAGGCCGGTGGTGCCCAGAAGTTCCGTTTCGCCCGTGGTGGGGTCGAAACTCCAGACATCAATGTCACCAATCCGGGCGCGTGGCCGGTGGTCGTAGCCCTTCGCCACGTTGCAGGCAACGTACACCAAGCCGTCCCAAGCCTCGATGTTGCTGTAGTCCTTGCAGGGCCCGATGATTTGCGTTTCATTCAGGCGGGTCCAATTGTTGCGTCCGCCCGTTTCTGTGAAGGCGAAGTCAATGAATCCGGCGTACCGCATGCTGCTGTTTCCGGGCTCTTGGGCCGTTTCGAGCCATGCTGCGACGACGTAGTCGGTTCGGTTGAGGTCGAAGGTTAGGTTGCCATCTTCGCCTTCACCAAGGGCCTCTCCGGTGGAATTGCCGGTGGCATTGCCTGCCGGCTCCGGTTCGTCATCCACCTCTTCTGGCTGCACGTAGGCGAGGTAGAGTTCGTGAATCGTGTGTCGGGAGCCGTTGTCTTGGCGCTGTTCGATGGAGAAGGGGTCATCGTAACTCTCGCGGACGCCGCCTGACTCGCGAGCCGTGGCGGCCTTGAAGAGGCCGATTTCGTAGTCATACGTGTCCGG
>JBFJXH010000111.1:0-5738 GCA_041623215.1 Thermoplasmatota archaeon | reverse complement strand
TGTGTCGGTGATATTGACCACAGCCGTACCGCCGTTCTTGGCCAGCCGGCGCGCCAGGACCAATGGCGACCAGGCATGCAGACGCATCATGGTCTCGAGGTGGTCCAGTTGGACCTCGTATAGCGACCCGCGCAAAAATTGGCTGGCATTGTTCACGACGTAATCGAGCTTGGTGTCGGCCTGGGCGCAAGCCTCGTCGAATAACGCGTCCGCCCCGCCGGGCGTCGCCAGGTCTGCCTGGACCAGCCAGGCCTGCTGGCCAAGTTCGGTGACGGCCGCGAGGGTGCCGTTGGCCGGCGCCCGGTTGTAATGCACGACAATGTCGTGGCCATCGGCGGCGAGTGTAAGCGCAATCGCTTGGCCAATCCGGGTTGCTGCGCCAGTAACCAGTGTGATGGGCACGCTTGGGCACCTGCGTTGGGGCACTTGGTGATTGTGTGGGCCAGCCCAGCGCCGGACGGCTACATTCCCTGCTGGATGCGGCTGTGGGCACGGTCATCGATGAAGTTGGCTAGCACGGCCGAGTCCTCGGCGCTGGCGCTCGTCCCGTAGCCGAGTACCAAGGTGCCCCAGACGCCGCACGCGGGGCATTCCACCGCCGCAACACACGCCTCGTCGTCGGGGTCACTAACACCCTCGACTCGGTGCAGCGCCTCGAGTGGCACTTGGTCACTGGGGGTCTCGTCACCACACGAAAAGCAATGCACCATGCCGCCAGCTCTAGCTGCAAACTGACTTCGGAATCCTTGGCTTTCATACTGGCCAAGGATGCTTTGAACACCTTCTTCGGCAGTCGTCTCGAAGCGAAGCGCCATACACCCACCTCTGTGCATCATGCGTTATACTGTTTTGCCCATGCCCCGCCGTGCAACTCCCTAAGGGGCTCGTCGCCCCGCGAACAACCGCGCGACTCGAAGCAGCGGCGACGGGCCACGATCAGACGAGGTACCTGCGTGTCGCGGACCTCCGCCCGGGTGCTGTTGGCGTGCTGGAAGTGGCCGTTTTGGACCGCGACGCAACCCGGACGTTTCAACGCAAGAACGGCACCCAAGGCCGCTTGCAACGGGTACGCCTCGCGGATGCTTCAGGGGAGATTCATTTGGTTCTCTGGGATGCGGACATTGATGCGCATGCGGCGGTGCTACAGCCCGGTCAAGGTGTCCGGCTGCGGGGCCCCTTGGTCAAAGCTGGCTACCAGGGAGGACTCGAATTGTCGTTGGCGGGCACCGCAGTGGAACCAATACCGAATCAAGGCTCGCAACCTGCCGAAGCATTGGAAGGTACGCTGGTCCACCTCGGGGCCACGACCGTCATCGAGGGTCTCCCAGAAACCCGCTTCTCAGCTGAGGCAACCATCGTGAAGCGCGACGGGAGCGAAGCACGCTTGGTGCTATGGAATGACGCCGTCAAGGCCGCGCGCCAAGCCCTCGATGAACATGCTAGCAACGCTGGCGATGATTCCGCTCAAGGGCCTTGGGTGCAAGTTTCGCCCGTCTCCGAGCACCCTGTATTAGACGGCTGGTGGCTTGCCCCCGACGCCTCCATTTCGGTGGACTAACACGCGTAGGCCGTCGCAACCATGAAGTGCCCGCACCGGTGGCCGGAACCATGGCTGGACGCGAAGGCGGGCTCCCCGTCGTCAAGATGAGCACCGACAAAGGTGACCTGGAGATTGAGTTGTTCCAGAACGACGCTCCTGGAACCGTCGCCAATTTCATGAAATTGGCCAAGCAAGGCTTCTACGACGGCATCCATTTCCACCGCGTCATCGACGAGTTCGTTGTCCAAGGTGGCTGCCCGCACGCCAAGAAGAAGGGCGACCGCCGCGCGGGAACCGGAGGACCCGGCTGGACCATCAAGTGCGAAACGCAGGGCAACCCGCGCCGCCACGGCAAGGGCTTCCTGAGCATGGCGCACGCTGGCCGCGACACCGGCGGCAGCCAGTTCTTCATCGTTCTGAACCCCGACAATTGCAAGCACCTTGACGGTGTTCACACGGTGTTTGGCCACGTTACCAAGGGGCTCGAGCATGTGGACCAGATTCGCATGTGGGACCAAATCAAGAACGTCAGCATCATTCAGGAGTAAAACCATGGCAAGTATTCGAATCACTGTGACCGGCGACGCTGAACAAGTGGACGCCATCAAAGAGCAATTCTTCAAGCAATACATCGACGGAGCGGGAGCGAAGGTCGTCTTCGAGGTGCCCGAGGGGGCGACAGCCGAAGCCGACGCCATCGTGGAAGCTGCCAAGGCAGCCGGCCTTGAGGCCGAGAAGGCCGACTACGAAGACCCGCTGGAAGATGCCGGCGGCGTCGATTTCTGGTAGCCTTATCGGCGGCGCCTTGCGCTGGCTGCGGCAGCGGCTAGAGCCCCCGCCAGCAAGGCTACGGCTGGTGCCGGCGTGGCTCGCTCGCTTTGGCCTGCCTCGGGCAGCGTCTTCTCGCGCGTGATGGCGTCATCCCCGGAGCCGCCTGCGGCGGACGGGTCGGCTTGCGCTTGGGCCAGCAGTGCTTCATGGGCTTGGGCATACATGGCCGTGCGAGCCCAGGCTAGGTAGTCCGGGTAGGGCTGGCCCGCGTCGGTGAATCCCTGCACCGCATATTGTTGGTCTTCACCGGGGAAATTGGCATCAACGACGAGGTGCGGACCGGCGGCCTCAACTTCGCCAACCACGACGAGCGGCTCGATGCGATAAACGCGGTAATGCGTGTAGGTGGCATGGGGTTGCGGCGTCCAAGAAATAACGACGGAGCCATCCGCTCGCACGAGCGCCTTGACATCGAGGGGCCGTTGGTCGGGGTCGTACGGGTCGGCGGGGTCCGTCTGGGCGGCCAACTCGAGCCCGTCGGCTATGCCATCGCCGTCCGAGTCGCGAACGGTACTGTCTGTTCCCAGTCGGCGTTCTTGCTCATCCGAAAGGCCATCGTTGTCATCGTCGTCGTCTTGGTTGTTGGGCACGCCGTCGCCGTCACTGTCTGCCCACTCCCTCGGGTCATCGGGGTACGCGTCAGCCTCGTTGAGCGTCCCGTCGCCGTCGCGGTCTTCGTCGCAGGCGTCACCGGCGCCGTCGCCATCCGAGTCTGCGCCGTCGTCCGCGGTTTGCGGGCACGGGTCGTGCGCGTTTGCAAGCCCGTCGCCATCGGCGTCGCCGGCGGGTCCATCATTGGGGTCATCGTCGCAAGCGTCGCCGAGCCCGTCGCCATCTGAGTCGTCTTGATTGTTGGCAGCGTGAGGGCAGTTGTCCTGGCTGCCACGGTAGCCATCCGCATCCGGGTCGCGAGGCGTGCTCGCCGAGTTGAACGGGTCGCTACCATGTCGGCGCTCGAGGTCCGTATCGTAGCCGTCAGCGTCAGGGTCCTCGGGGGTGCTCTGGGGATCGCGTGGGTCACTACCCGCTTCGCGCTCTTCCTCCGTGCTAGCACCGTCGGCGTCGGGGTCCTCCGGTGTTGAGCGGCGGTCGTCCGGGTCGCTGCCGGCCACATGTTCGTCGCTGTTGCTCGCCCCGTCACCGTCGCGGTCGGGGTCACAGAGGTCGCCCCAGAGGTCGCCATCCATGTTCTCTTGGTCGGGGTTGGCGTCGTGGGGGCAGTTGTCGGCGCCATCCGGAATGTTGTCTTCATCGACATCAAAATCCCAGACGGTGGATGCAGCGACCGCCAATCCGGCGCCTTGGGGCGGCCCGTAATACGACCAAGGGCCGCCTGGCAAACGGGCCCTCAGCAGGTAGGATGTTTCTGGACCTTCGCGCGTCAGGTCGGTGTGTGCCAGGTGGCCCGAGGCCGTGTCCCCCTCCACATGCAGCGACAAATTGGACAAGGCCGGTCCGACCACGTGCACCTGGGCACCTTCGGCACTCACGGGACCCAGGGCTCCGTGGAAGGTGACTCGAATCTGCAAGCTGTCCAGCGGTCCGGTTTCATCGTGCCACGTGAAATGCTCTGGTTCTGAACCGAGGCTCGGCGTGAAGGCCCATGACGTGGAAATGACGCCCGTGGCTGTGCCGGGCGTTTGCACTGTGACATTCACGTCGGCTGTTACGTTGGCTTCCAATTCGGCAGCTGGTTCGGACGAATCATTGCTTTCGTCGCCGGTTAGTGCGGGGTCTAACTCTGTTTCGGGCGCCGGGGGAAGGCCGCCAGAGGCAGGCCCGGGCTGGGCGGAGCCGAAGCCCGAACTCGCAACCACGGTCACAGCGAAAAGAATGGCCAACGGACGCAGCTTGCGCTTCATGTCTGTGGCTTGGCCCGCCCGCCTACCATGGTTGTCGGTCGGGGCCGGACAGGCGATTGGGCATGACAACCTGCGCGACTGGCCACCAACGCGATTCATGGGCCTGAGGTCATGGCCCCCCGCTACCTTCCCGCCATTAGGCCACGTCCCGAAACGGCCCTTGGCCAGTCTGGCGTGGACTTTGGTACCGCACAAAGGCAGCCTGGTGCCGCGACGCCCAGTTGCTGGACTCGGACACTAACAAAAGGGGAGGGGGAAAGGAAAAGAAACGACCATGCTGGCGGTGGGCCACAAGGGGCGGCCCACGTAACCGAACCGTGACGGTTCAGCTTCGTAGCATAATCTCGATGTTCACGCCGTCAGGGACTTGGATGCGCATGAGTTGGCGCAGGGCGCGGTCGTCCGCGTCCAAGTCAATGAGGCGCTTGTGCACGCGCATCTGCCACCGGTCCCAAGTTTCGCTGCCTTCGCCGTCCGGCGCTTTGCGGACGGGCACCGTGAGGCGCTTGGTTGGCAGCGGAATCGGCCCCGCCATGTTGACACCGGTGCGGTCACTGATCGATTTGATCTGACCACACACGGCGTCGACCTGTTGCGGGTCGGTGCCGGTTAGGCTGATGCGGGCCTTTGCGTTCGCCATGGAAATTCCTCCGCTAATATGCGGGGGACGAGGCCGCTTAGCGGGCCTCGACTTCGGTGGCGACGCCCACAGCGACGGTCTGGCCCATGTCACGGATGGCGAAGCGGCCAAGCGGAGCGAAGTCCGCAGCCTTCTCAACGACCATCGGGCGCGTGGGGCGAATCTTGACAACACCTTGGTCGCCGGTCTTCATGAAGCTCTTGTCTTCCTGGGGCTTGCCGCCGCGAATGACCGCTTCGATTTCCTCGAATTGGCAAGCGACCTGGGCCGTGTAGGCGTGGAACACCGGGGTGTAACCGACGGTGATGACGCTGGGGTGGTTCAGGACGATGACTTGCGCCTTGAAGGTGCGAGCGACGGTGGCCGGGTTGGCCGGGTCGGCGCCAACGTCACCGCGGCGAATGTCGTTCTTACCAAGACCACGGCAGTTGAAGCCGCAGTTGTCGCCGGGGCCGGCGGAGGGCAGAACTTCGTGGTGCATCTCGATGGACTTCACTTCGGCCGTCTTGTTGGACGGGTTGAAGTGGATGTTCATGCCGGGCTTCAGGATGCCGGTTTCGACCTTGCCGACGGGCACGGTACCGATACCGGTGATGCTGTAAACGTCCTGGATGGGGACGCGCAGCGGCTTGTCGGTGGGCTTGTGGGGCATCACGAACTCATCGATGGCGGCGAGCAGGGTCGGGCCGTTGTACCAGCCCATTTCGGGAGCGGCTTCCTTGATGTTCTTGCCTTCGTAGGCGCTCACGGGCACGAAGCGGACTTGGTCGTCCTTGAAGCCGATGAGCTTGGTGAGCTTGGTGACGCCTTCGACGGCGGCCTTGAACTTCTCTTCCGAGTAGTCCACGGCGTCCATCTTGTTGAC
>JBFJXH010000110.1:0-5741 GCA_041623215.1 Thermoplasmatota archaeon | reverse complement strand
TTGACGTCCCAGATGACGCATGTCTCCACGGGCGGTGGGGCGAGCTTGGAGTTCCTCGAAGGCAAGGACCTTCCGGGCATTGCAGCCCTCAGGCAAGCCTAGCGGCAGCGTGGACCGTCGTAAACCGGTTTGACCGGCGGGCGTAGCCGCAGCCCCGGCTAACTGCGCATGACGCTGGCAACAAACAGCGTTCCAGCGGCGACCGTGCCCAGTAGCGCCGCCGTAACAGCAATGACAGACTGACTAATCAGCTCGGCATCAAACACCGGCACCAATCCAGGCACAAGGTCCCAGGTGAGCGCAGCGAACAAGCCCATGAGCAGCACCGCTACGAGTCCCAGAATGAGACCCACGCTCCGGCCTTTGCCAGTGCTAAATTTCGCCCCAAAGAAGCCTGCTACCAAGAGGGCGATGGCAAACGCCAGCAGGAAATTGGACAAGAAAATGCCGCCGGCGCCAGCCATCAGAACTTGGTCCCGGTAAGGGTCTTCGTGTCCACAACACCTTCGATGCTACGGATGCGGTTGACGATGACATGCCCGAGGGTGTCAAAGTCTGTCGCCTCCAGCTTGGCAATCAAGTCGTACTCGCCAAAGAGCGGGTGCAACTCCACGATTTCTGGCACCTTCAGCATGGCGTTGTACACGTCATGTTCTTTCTGGGGTGCTGCGCTGATTAGGACAAATCCGACTGCCATGAAGGACCTCGGTGCGTCCTCCATTCGACGTGCGTTATTTCAGACTTGTCTGCCGCCGAAGCAAAAGTAGGGGGTGACGAGCCTGCCGATTCTTCCCAGTTGTCCCCCCGAGGCTCGCTGATAACACATCCGGGTTCGCAGCCGCCTGCCAGGTTCCTTCCCGTTGGCCGCCGTGCGTGAATCATCAGACCGACTGCGAAGTCTTGTCCGCCTTGCGGCCTTCGCCACCATCGGCCCCCTTCTTGCCGTAACCGGGGACGTCTGGATTGAATTGGTACTCGTCAACGTACTCCTGGCCCCCAAGCTCGGCGAGGGCACGCATTACCTCGTTCGTCACCTGGCGGCACACGCCTCGATCCTGGTGCTTCCCCCAGTGTTCCTCAAAAATCATCGGTTCGCCGACGACGGCCGCGCATGGCGTGAAGAAACGCATTCGCTTGCCCTTGGGCTTTGCTTCATACGTGCCGACCATGGCCACAGGGATGATGGGAACGCGCAGCTCCAAAGCCAGGCGTGCCACGCCCGTGTGGCCCTTGTGGAGCTTGCCGTCGCGACTCCTTGTTCCCTCAGGGTAAATAGCGAACAGATGACCGTTCTTGATCTGCTCCTTGGCCGTTTCAATAGCGGCGTTGTCACCGGTGCCACGCTTGAGAGGAATCACGCCCCATTGACGCATAAACCACGCCTTCACCGGCTTTTCAAAATGCTCCGCTTTGCTGATGTTAATGATGACGCGCCGCGTTACCGCAGGCAGCACGACATGGTCCACCGCCGACAAGTGATTGCTCGCCAGGATTGCAGGGCCTTTCTTGGGCACGTGATGAGCCCCTGCCACGCGGATCCGGAACACAACCCGCAGAATCAGCATCGCCCAGGGTCGCATCACAGTCCAAAGCCAAGCCATGGCGGCGGCACACAGCACCGGTTTAATAGCGGCCCCGTGTCGCGCGGCCTGCCCGCCACCAGTGTGGGCGACCCATGCCGAGGTAGTCTAGTCTGGTAAGGCGCGAGCCTGGAAAGCTCGTGGGAGCAATCCCGCGGGAGTTCAAATCTCCCTCTCGGCGCTTTTTATTCCCCTGCCGGCGCGTGGCCCGCCCGCGACAGTGCATGCCAGCGCGATGTCCGCGGTCGGGCACCGAAGCCTGTCGCAGATGCGGCCCCTTGCCGTGCATGGGCACCTAGTCTTGCATGCCACTGACTTGCTGCCGGAAGCCCCGCCTCAGCCAGTTGGCCAACCATAGCAGGCTCACCAGCAGGTTTGCCAATAGAAGCGACAGGAGCAGGGGTCCCACCCACGGCTGATTCCGGGTTGCTTCAAAGCCAAAGGCTGCGACGTCGGCCAGAGTGTGCAAGACGATGGCGGCCCACAAGCCAAACCGCCATGCCACAACGCCGGCCAGCAAGCCAAATAGAGCCGGTCCAAGCACGTGCGCCCACGTTCCGTAGCCTGCATGCGCAAATCCGAAGAGGAGCGCTTGCAACACAATGGCGGCCGAGACCGGCATCACGCGTGCCAACAGTGTTTGGTAGATGCCCCGATACCAAATCTCCTCGCCAACTCCTGCGGCGAGGCTGATCAGAATGGCGTGGTACAGCGTCATGTGATTCCATACGCTCGACTCATCGCCGTTTCGAAGTTCAGGGAGTGTCCCGTATAGAATTAGGTTGACGCCCCAGGCCGCCACGAGTACTAGGGGGAACAGCAGCAGGCCTACGCGGAGGCTAGCCATTTCGCTACGGCCGCCGGTTGGCCAGCCGCGGGCCTGGAGCCAGCGGGCGGCGGAACCGGGCCGCCATGCTGCCCAGTTACTGCGCTTGCCCCCAGACACCAGAATTGCCAGTCCCACGCCGGCGTACCCGATATCCGCCAGCAAGCTACGACTGAAGATACGGCTCAGGCGGCGCGGCGAGATTGCCGACAATACACTCGACGGGTCTCGGAGTACTTCGAGGCTATCCAGAAACACCAGCAAGCTTTGCGAGGGCGGGACGGCCAGAAACCAAGCGGCAGCCGCCACGTGCTTGGGGCGTCCAGTAAACCTCAGGGCTAGTGCCACGATGGCGGCGAGCGCCCAGGCCCCCAAACGGATGCCTCGCCAGTCCAACCATTCCGCGGCAGCCAGCCAGCCCATCAGCCTCGCTTCCAGACCCGTGGGTAGGTGCCCTTGCGCATAACAATACGCGTCGGCCGAGCCGCAATGCCGGACTCATCCTCCATCATGGCACGGCTCGTCAGGTCAGCTTCACCGAGGCCTACCAGCTCCCCCTTGAGACTCATTAAGGCAACCAATTCGCCCGCTTCGATTCCAGCGTCGGCCTGAGCGATGCCCTGCACCGCCAAGGGAGCACCGTGGCAAATAGCATCGATGGCCGTATCACGCAGAACAACACTGTTGAGGTGTTCCGTTACTCGCTCGACGGGCAGCACACATCGTCGAAGCTCCGTTTCATCACCGGTTTCTTGCCACAGAATGCGGGCGTCAAGGCAATCGTGGAGGGTGACCAGCTCACGCTCCTCGAACAGGCCCGTGCGGCTTCGTCGTAGCTCCTGCATATGTCCCCTGGTGCCCAATGCGCGACCCAAGTCAACACAGAGGTTCCGGATGTAGGTTCCAGCTTGACACCCCACACGAAACAGCACGTCCCGGCCCTCAATCTCTAGGACGTCCAGGTAGTAAATGCGGCGAATGCGGGGTCGCCGCTTGACGGCTGAGCGAACCGGAGGTGTTTGGTCAATCTTGCCAACAAAGCGCCTGGCGGCCGCGCGAATGGCAGCCTCGGGCCGATCCTCATGCAAACGCGCCACTGCGACGTACTCCTTGCCACTCGTCAGCAGACTCCGGACCACCTTCGTCCCATTCCCGACGGTCACCGGAAGCGCCCCAGTGACATTGGGGTCAAGCGTGCCTCCGTGGCCGACGTCCGTCACCTCCAACGCATTACGTAGCCAGGCCGTCACTTGGTGGCTGCTGGGTCCCGGGGGCTTGTCCAACGGCACAACACCTGCCCACAGCAACTCGTCCATGCTGCGAGCCTCGGGCGCCTTGCCATGGCGGGGGTCCGTCGAAGATGGCTGACGAATCAGCCGCTTGCGAGGCCGTTGAGCAGGCAAAAGGCCACTAGGGGACGCCACGGCGCTTCCACGACGCCGACCTTCAAAGGCTTGGCGTCACCGGAGCTTACGCGTCGCGGGCTTCGTCGAGGCGTAAATCCTGGAGCAGGTTGCGAAGCGCTGCGTCGTCGGGGTCATCGGCCATGACTTCCGCTAGGTGGCCAAGGCCTTCCTTCGCTTCGTCGTCGTGCGGGTTGAGTCGGACCACGGCGGCCAAGCTTTTGGCAGCACTGCGTAGGTGCTCGACGATAGTCCTCCCGTCTTGCTGGATGTTGGACCCAGGTGCCGCGACAATTGCATCGGCCTTAACACAGGCCACAAGCAGCGAGGCAACGGCATGTTGGAAGTGCGTTTCCGCATCCGAGTCATCGTAGCGGAGCGCTTGGTGCAGGGTTTCGTGCCCTGCTTCGAAGTTGCCCACATCCAGTTCAAGGATGCCTTTGCGCAGCAATCGGCGGTGGCTCGGGCCGTGGCGCTCAAGTTCGAGGTTCACAGCTGCCAGAGCTTGGAAGTTCCCGACGTAGTCGGCATCCAAGGGCGCGTGTACCAGTGAGGCAAGGGTCTGCTGCTTCATTCGCTTCCTCCAAACCTGACGGTGGTTCTCCGGTCCATTTAGCCATTATGGCAAGCGGCTCAAATCATCCGGGGTGAAAATCCAACTTTCGTACCAGAGGGAATGGCCCCGGAACGGGCTCGCGGATAATGCCCTCTCGCCCCCAAAGACCAACTTTGAAGTAAGAGGTGCCGTCGGCGGCGACCATGGCCCCAGACAACCTCGGCATCCAACGCATTGAGTCGGTTGACTTCGTGGTTCATGACCTGGAGCGAAGCCGTGCCTTCTACGAAGACAAAATGGACTTCGCTCACATTGCGACCAGCAGCCCGGACTACGAGCAAGCCACCGGCGAGCGGAGCCTCGTATTTCAGGCGGCCAAGGCACGGGTGCAAGTTTCGGCGCCAATCGCCGACGCCCCCGCCGGACCCAGCCACGCCCACAAGTTCCTGCGGAACCATCCTGACGGCATTCGCACCGTGTCCTTCGAAGTTGAAGACATCGAACATGCCTGGAAGACCCTGGCCGAACGCGGGGCCAATATTGTTGGAGAGCCAACCGGATCCCCCGGGCGCCGTTCGTTCAGCATCGCCAGCCCCCTTGGCGACGTGGACTACGCCTTCGTGCAAAAGGACGCCCCGGACGGAGTGGACCAGAGATTCACGCCGATTGTTGGGGCCAAAGGCACCAACGCACACGGATTTACCCATATGGATCACATCACGAGCAACACGCGCGACATGCGGTCACTCGTCAATTGGTACCGAGACATCCTCGGTTTCGAACATTTTTGGGACATTCGGTTCCACACCAAAGACTCGAATCCGGATGCGACCGGCAGTGGGCTGAACTCGATTGTCATGCGCGAGCCTAAGGCGAACATCAAGTTCGCCACCAACGAGCCGCTCAGTCCCGATTTCTACGCATCGCAGATTCAAAAATATGTGGAAGACAACGGTGGGCCCGGCGTTCAGCACGTTGCCCTGTCGACGGCCAAGATCATGGACGTCATTCCCGATTTGCGCAGCGCCGGCTGCAAGTTCCTCGAAACACCGGACGCATACTACGAGATGCTCCCATCCCGCATGGCCGAGCGCGCCGTCGAGAACCTGAAGGAGGACATCGAGGACCTGCGGAAACGCCGCATTCTCGTGGATGGCCGCGACAATCGGTACCTTCTGCAAATCTTCATGCAAGAAGCAGCGCTCATGTATGACGAGGCAGCGGCGGGCCCGTTCTTCTACGAGGTCATCCAGCGCCACGGCGAACAAGGCTTCGGCGAAGGCAACTTCCGCGCCTTGTTCGAGAGCATCGAGCGCCAGCAGTCGGGCGAAACCCAGCGCACCGAAGAGAAGCCTTGGCTCGTTGATTAGGCATCG
>JBFJXH010000109.1:0-5778 GCA_041623215.1 Thermoplasmatota archaeon | reverse complement strand
GGCAACGACACCGACGGCGACGGCCTCTGGGACCCCATCGAAGAAACCCTCGGCACCAACACAACCAACCCCGACACCGACGGCGACGGCTGGTCCGACGGCCTCGAATGGGTCAACGGCACCCTCGAACCCGAAGGCAACGGCACCGGAGGCAACGGAACGGGTGGCGGCGGGGGCGGCACGGGCAGTTCTGGATCTGGCGGGGGCGGCGGCGGCACACACAGCGGTACTAGCGACGCCACCAATGGTGGCGACGGAGGTTCATCAGGACCGACTGACGGCTCCGGCGACGGCGCGCCCGGCGACTCTGACGGCGCTGCGGGCAACACGGGCGGCGACACCGGCACGCCCGGCGGCCCTTCGGGCAGCGGCTCGGGAGCGGACACGGACGCCAACGCCCCGCCAGCAGCATCGGCCCTGGCTGGACTGAGTGGCCTGACAGTCGCGGGGCTCGCCACGGCGGTGCCCTTCCTGCCTTCCACCGTGCCATTGGCAAGCGGCAGCAACGACTCGCAAAAGATGGGTAAGAGCCGGGGGCGGGGCCGTTAGAATTCTGGTCCCACTAGGCCAGGTGGTGGCCCGGGTCTAGGCCTGTTTCTTCGAACCCATCATCTTCATCAGAGAAGGCGTCGTCCATGCTCCGTGGCCGGCTACAAAGGCATGATCAAGTGGGTGGCGGGGCTCATCTGGATTTACAGCTATGCGACCCTGGGTGCCTTCATGGCCATCGCAGCGTTGCCCGGATTCCTCATCGCCCGTTGGGCTTGGCGCCTGGACTTGGCACCCATTGTCGACGAGCTGGTGGGCGTCTACTTCAGCATCCTCGCCTTCTTCCTCTTCGGCTTTGGCCTCATGATCGTGTTGCCGACAATTCGATTCCTTTTCCTGTGGTGGAAGCCGCACGTCGGCGAGATTTCCATCCAATCTCTGAAGCTCTGGCCTTGGTACAATGTCAACGGCATGCAATTCATGTTCAACACCGTGTTCGGAAGGTTTGCCCGCCCCACAACAGTGTACCCCTGGTTCCTCCGCGCGATGGGGGCCAAGATAGGCAAGGCCGTGGTGTTCAACACGCAGCACGTTTACGATCTTGACTTGCTGGAAGTAGGCGACCGTACCGTCATCGGCGCCAACGCCAGCATCTTGGGCCATGTGGGCGAAAAGGGCAAGCTGGTCCGTGCACCCATCAAGATTGGCAGTAACTGCACCATCGGCCAATACACCAACATCTTCCCCGGGGTGACCATCGGCGACAATTGCCACGTCGGCGCCATGAGCATGGTGCCGAAGGGCACCACCCTTGATGCCAATGCCATCTACGCCGGCATCCCGGTCCGGAAAATCCGAGACTTGGCACCCGGCACGACGGCTACGTCCGACGATGTTAGTGCAACTGTGGCATGACGCGGCGCACGCGTGCTTGGGCGGCGCCGGTGGCGCTTGGGCTCGCGACGGCGGCGTTGCTTGCAGCGGGTCAAGCATGGTGGCCCAACCCAGATGCACCGGCACTGACCCCTGTCGTGTACCCGTTTGACCCTTCCGAAGCCCCCACCGCGGACGCCTGGCTAGCCATTGCACCGGAAGGCAATTCATCCCACCAATCCGCGCCCACCGTAGCTTGGGAGACGCCCCATGTCGGCCGATTACTTGGTCAGCAACAGCCGGTGCCAGATGACGATGGCGTAGGTCCTCGCGTGGGAATGAAGGACCATTGGTCAGTGAATCTTACCGCCTACATATTCGCCGGCGACGGCACTCTCATCGCCAGCAACGATGAGCTTTCGCTCGTCGAGAGATTCGACGCTCACCCCGACTTCACGTGGTTGCCGAACGGAACTTGGTATCTTGGTGCCGGCCGGGCACCGGCGGGGACGCGGCCTTTGCCGGAAGCCGTGGCTGTCTTGGGCCAGGACTGGCTCGTGGGAATGAAGCCAGGTGCGGTCACGACCCGCCACACCGACGACTACGCATGGCTTTGGGACCGTATCTGGGTAACCATACGCGTTGACGCAATCGAGCCGTCGCCAGCGCCATAACCTGCCTCGAGGGCACCGCGTCGCCGGCTGGCTCCAAGTCAGCGCTTCTGTGCCTACCAGAATGAGTCCTCCACAGTGTGGCGCGTGTCCCGCTTGGACGCGCCAGTCCTTTTCAGGCAAGGCGAGTTGCAGTCTTGTGCCCGCCACACAAACGACAACGCCGCTGGCCGCCGCGCCGCGCTCCCTGCAGGTGGAGTACGCCATTCGTGACGTGGTGTTGCCTGCGCGCAAGCTGGAAGCCGCAGGCCACAAAGTTCTGAAATTGAACATCGGCGACCCCATCCCGTACGGCTTCCAGCCCCCACAACATATGGTGGACGCGTTGGTCGAAGCCGCCAGGTCAGGCGCCAATGGCTACGCTGCATCCGAGGGCGACCCGGTCCTGGTAGATGCCATCGTGCGTCGAGAAAAGCGTCGCAACGGTGTTGACTACGAAGCGGACGACGTCGTGGTTGGTACGGGTGTAACGGAAGTCCTGCAGATGCTGCTGGGTGCAAGTGTCCTGCCGGGTGACGAAGTGCTGATTCCCGGTCCCGCGTATCCCCCCTATGACTCGTTAGTGCAGTACTTCGGCGGCAAGCCCGTGCACTATCAAACCCTAGAAGACGAGGCGTGGCAGCCTGACCTCGACGATGTACGGGCCAAGATGAGTGCCAAGACCAAGGCAGTGTGCCTCATCAATCCCAATAACCCGACGGGCGCGTTGTACCATGAGTCAGTCGTGAAGGGGTTCGCGGACCTTGTGGGCGAACACGCCGACCAATGTTTCCTAATTAGCGATGAAATTTACGATGAGATGACCTTTGATGGTCGCCAGGTGGCTTCCGCCACCGTTGCACCCGACGTCCCCATGGTCACCTTGAACGGCTTTTCCAAGGTCTACTTGGCACCTGGCTGGCGCCTGGGGCACGCGCTTTGGAATGACCCGGTTGCCAGCTTGTCGACGATTAAGGAAGGCGTGCTCAAGGTAGCTCGCAACCGCATTTGCGCCAGCAGCATCGCGCAGCGCGCGGCCGCAGCGGCCCTGGATGGACCACAAGATCACATCCAGACCATGAATGACGCCCTGCGGCGCCGACGAGACCTGACGGTCAAGCGCCTGAACGAGATTGAAGGCATTTCATGCGCGAAGCCCGACGGCGCCTTCTACGCCTTCCCGCGCATCGAGGCGTTGGCAGATAATCCAACGGGCGCGCCCTGGGCAAACGACAAGGCATTCGTTCTCGACTTGCTGGAACAGGAGAAGGTTCTCACCGTGCACGGCTCCGGGTTCTGTCCCACGTACGGGAAGGACCACTTCCGAATCGTGATTCTGCCGGACGAGGCGACGCTTGGCGACGCCTTCGACCGCATTGACCGGTTTGTGTCGCAGGCAACCCGCACTTCCTAGGTGGCGCGCCCGACCTTGGCGCCGGCGACGACCATCCACCGCCGCCCCGCAAGGTGCATCGTGGTCGAAACTCCCTTATCAGGGGCCCTAGTGGGACGGCTATGCGTGGCCTCTTCGTGATGGCAATTCTACTGACCGCCTCCCTCACCGGGTGCTTCGGCGTCCCTGACGGCACCATCGCAAATGGCTCAGTGGCAACCATCCAGTTTACGGCTCTCGACCCTGCCACCCTGCAACCTCTCGTCGACCCTCTGACGGGTAGCCCGGCGGTTGACCTTGTTGCTTCCTTCCCGGTCGGCTCCGGCCAAAGCGGTCTTGGACTCGCCTTCGAGCAAGCCTTGTTGGGCCTCACGGCTAATGCCACCAAGCGCGTGCAGATCGAGGGAAACATCAATGAGGCATTCCCCGAGGCCGCAACGGCCGAGCGCATCTTTGGCCCCAACCCCGCGCAAAGCGCGGTCCCGCGCCAGGACTTCGAGGCCTTCGTGGGCCAACAACCCGAAGTCGGCATGGTCTTCGAACTTACCTTCTTTGACGCCGTCGTGGAAGCCGTGAACGACACCGAAGTTACGTACCGTGTGACGCCCGAACCCGGGCAGCAAGACCCCCTGCCCAACGTCGGAGCCACCCTGGTAACGACCATCGACGGCGACACCATCACCCAGACCTTGGAGCCCATGGTGGGTGCCACGTTTGCAATCCAGGCCGCTCCGTTCGGCGGCAGCACCCCCATGAATTTGGCACCGGGATCCTACTACGTCAAGGGCGCCGAAGGAAGCCAACTCCTCTTCGGCCACAATCCCTTCACACTGAACCATGCGGTGCTAGGCCGCGACGTGACGTATGACGTTACGGTGCTTGCAGTGCAAGGCGGCACCGCCGGCGAGGCGACCCCCGTGGATGGCAACTTCGGCGTTCGCCAAAGCCCCATCTTCGACCGAAGTGGAGACGGCCACCACGGTTCGGCTACGCCAAGGCCCCCCCACGACCCGCCGGCCCACGACCCGGACGACGGGCACACCCACTAGTCCGTTCGGCTCGTGCTACTCCACCCAGGCCGACGCCAACCAGCCTGCTTGCGACAAGGCATGGGCCGTGTCGGCCACATCGTGCACGCGAACCATGGCGGCCCCAGCGGCAGCCGCTCGGCAGGCCACCGCGACACTCATCTCAATCCGCCGTCTGCCAGCCGGGTTGTTATCGTTGGCAAGCGCCCCGACAAACCGTTTGCGACTTGCTCCGACCAACATCGGCCGCCCGGCCCCCAACCCGTCAGTTGCGTCAATGAGCGCAAGGTTGGCCTCGGGGTCGGGCCCGGGCAGGGTGCCAAAGCCGAGGCCTGCGTCAAGCATCAACTGTGAGCTGCGGAGCCCCGCCTCCTGGGCCCGTGCGCAAATTCCCTGCAACTGCCCCCTTGCCTCGGCAACAATGTCCGCCCCAGCGCAGTCGTCCCGTCGCATCAGCACCATGCCCGCCCCGCCCTGGGCCGCGGCCTTTGCCAGCGCGATGTGGGTGAGGCCGGACACGTCGTTGACGATATGGGCGCCCGCCGCCAACGCTTGCGCGGCTACTTCCGGTTTTGTCGTGTCCACAGATAGGGTCACTTCGGGCAAGGCTCCGGCAATGGCCCGAAGGGCTGGCACCACGCGTGCCAATTCCTCCTCCAGAGAGACGGCCGTCGCGCCGGGGCGAGTTGACTCCCCGCCAACATCAAGCACGAGCGCTCCGGCCTCCGCCATGGCCGTGGCGGCGTCGACGATTGCGTCCGTTGCCTGCAGGCGGCCACCGTCGCTGAAGGAGTCGGGCGTGACGTTCAGAATGCCCATGATGGCACAGCCTTCCCATCGTCGATGACCGCCGCGGACGGACCACTCGTGCAGCGACGGCGCGCGGCGAGGGGCGGGGCCACCATTATCCGTCATGGCCATGCGCCTCCAGCCATGCCATGAGGCGTTCGGGCAAAGCCCGCGACAGGCGACCTGGTGCCCCGCTGCCGACCGGTTGGTGGTTGAACCTCGTTACGGGGATTGCAAGCCCCGTCGTGTTGGCCAGCCATGCTTCATCGCATGCCAACAGCGTGGATTCATCTAGTCGATGCTCGACGTCGTAGCCGTCGGCACCCAGCAGGTCAAGCGTCACGCGACGAATTGTCCCCGGTAGCGCCCCTTCCCGGGCGCCCGGGGCCAGGACCTGATTGCCACAGCGAGCTAGCAGGTTGGCCGTGGTTGCCTCGGCGAGCCGCCCGGTTTCGTTGGGCAATATCGCGTCGTCAAAGCCCGCTGCCTGCGCCGTCCGGAGCGCCTGGAGGTACGGCAGAAAACTGACCGCCTTGACGCGCGACAAGGGATCCGC
>JBFJXH010000108.1:0-5805 GCA_041623215.1 Thermoplasmatota archaeon | reverse complement strand
TGGTTGATTGGCGCTTTGGCCCCCGTGGGCATTTGGGCAGCCACGTTGGCCGCGCCGGAAGCGGGCACCAGTGGCTACTGCGACGACAACTTGTGACCAGAGCGCATCGGTGTCGCTTCGGCGGCTTTGAATCCCTTGTCCTCGTGGACGCCCTGTGGATGAGCTGGTCATTGGCCCTGTCACCGTGTGGACCAACCGCGTCCTTGCCCTCATCATCCTTGGCTACGCTGCGCTGGTTGCGCGCTTCACGGTGAATGCCTTCCGTGTTCGCTTGGCCGATCGATGGAGTGCCGGCCTGGCGGTGCCGGTCCTCGCCGGATTGGCCGCCGCATTGTGGCTCCGACCCGACCTGCACCCGGCGCCATTTTCGCTGTGGAGCCTAGCCGCAGCCATTGGGGGCGTCATCGCGACGCTCACCTGGACTCTAGGCCGCTACCAAGACTTGGTTGACCGGTTTCGAGAGTCGTTTGGCGAACGACTGAACGCCCTGCTGGCAGACACCGTTCCAGAAGACCGCCTAGCCCGGTTGCAAACGCTGCGCGAGCGCTTCCAATGGAGTCACGAAGCGCGTCGCAAAACCCCGCACCTACTCATGGGCATCTTCCTCGTTTGGTATGCGGTCGCTGGCCATTACCTGGTCTTCGGCATGTGGCGCTTGTTTCAGGGCGGCGCGGAACCGGTGGGCGCCGGCGAGGCCGCCATCAACCTCTACCATGTAGCGCATGGACCGTGGTTAGCCGCCGGCCACCACACAGGCATCTTCGCGCTCCTGCTGGTGCTCTTTGTGCTGCTGCCAACCGAGCTTCTGCGCCTTCGCTTCCCTGAACTGGGCTACCCGTTCAAGGCCATCATTTTGACGCGCTTGCGGGAAAAGGAACATGGCATCTTTGGCGCCCACTTGTACATCATCGCCACCTTGCCCTTGGCCGCCTTGTGGCTGGCCGAAGATGCGGCCACGTGGCCGCGCACGGTGCCCGCCATCCTAGCGGTCCTAGCAGTAACCGTGTTTGCGGATGCCGCCAGCGCCCTATTTGGCCGGCGCTTTGGTCGCCGGAAATGGTTCCACAATGACAACAAGACCTACCTGGGAAGCGTCGCCGGGACCCTGGTGGCCTTCGCTGTCGCTCTGCCGTTCACCGGCGTTGTGATGGCGGTCGCGGCGGCGGCGGCCTTCTTGTTGGTGGATGCCATCGCCCCGGTCCCCATCCACATTACCGACAACATCCTCAACCCGTTGGCGCTTGCCGTCGTGTTCTGGGTGGGCCAGGCAGCCCTGGCACCCATGATGCCGTGGTACTGACCGCTGCGGCGTCGGCGCGACCTCCGTTGTTGGCGCTCGAAGCGCTGGGCTACGCAGCGGCCGTCGGGCCACCCAAAGCGGGCGACCGGTTGGCATGGAATCGTTCGCGCACCAGGTCCATGCGCTTGTCATGAAGTTGGTTGGCAGCGAGGTAGAAGCCGCCGGCAAACAGCAGCGCCGGGATGATTGGGATGCCGAAGCCCCACTGCATGACCTCGACGGTGACCGCTTCATCGATGGCTTGCCGAATGCCCTTACTCATGAGCGTGGCAAATACGAGGAACTCCACGATGATGGCGGCACAATAGAACAGCAGGCCGTTGACGGCGCTACTGGTTCGCTCCAACGCATCCACTTCGCGCTGCAACACAGCCAAGGGGTCGCCCGCCATGGCGTCCTGGATGCTGGCCACCAGGCTGCGGCTGCGGCGTTCCAGGCTCCGGTCCACGACGTAGAGCCCCACCACGACCGCCAGCAAGGCGACGAAGAAGAGCGCAATCGTCACCAGCGGGCTAAGAAAGTCAGGGTTGCGGCGATTGTACACCGCCAATGCCCACGCCAGCAAGGTGCCAAGAAGGCCCAAGCTGTACAACCAGCGCCGGGTTTCCTCCAAGGGTGCCTGGCCCGCCCGTTGGATCGTGATCAAGGCCGATGCCGCAGCCTCGTGGCCGGGACGCGGCGCGCCACCTCGCGCGTCGGAGGGATCAGCATGCACCCGCGTCGTGACGCGGCCGTGATGCACCATGAGCGCATCGTCGTGCCGCTCAACGCGCCCAATGAGTCGCGTGGCAACGATGCCGGCACCCTCCAGGTAAGCGGCGGCGGCATCCAAAGCCTCCGCCGGGGGGCGGGGAACGACGAATTGTTCTCGTTCTTCCGGTCCCTGGTCGTCGTCCGGCGCGCCGGGCATGGGCCCCGGAGCGACACTTCGCCTCAAAGGTCCACCGCCCCCGCGTGAGTGGACTACCAGCGGGACTTCTGACGTCCCCTAGTGGCCGACGCGGGCACGCCCCTAATGGGATGTGCCGGGGGCGCTGTGGCCAGGCCCCGGTGGGCCGGCATTACGTCTCGCAGCGTCGGTCCTGCCGCCTCAAACAGTAAAAAGGGCACTCCTGTCGGCGGCTCCATGCGTAAGCTTACCGTGCTGGCCTCCCTTGCCTTGGCCAGCCTTGCTTTGGCCGGTTGCCTTGGTGGCGACAGCGACGAAACCGACACCGGGAACGACGACGAACCCATGCAAGATTCCGGCTTCACGTGGGATCCTTCCATGCTGCCGGAATCCGTGACTGGGATGGAATACGTCACCAACGCCAACACCGACGGCGCGGCCGGCATTTGGCTGCACGACGACAAGGCGTACCTGAGCGGTGGCGCCGGGCTGCGCATCTTCGACATCACCGAACCGGCCGTCCCGGTGCTGCTGTCCACTGAAATTGAAGACACTTCCAGCCGCGACGTTGACATCCTGGAGCACCCCAACGGTCGCCTCTACGCTGTTCTCTCAGCCGGCGGCGTTGCCCTTGTGGACGTAACCGACCCCGCTTCGGCCCACGTGGTCAGTGAGGCAAGTGTCTCCAGCCACAACATGGCGGTTGTGCCCAACACCACCCTCGTGTACAACTCCCGCAGCATCAGCGGGCACATCCCTGGCCCCGGTGAAACGGGCCAAGTTGACATCATTGACTTTGCCGACCCGGAGAACCCCACCGTCACCGTGTTCCCGTTCCCGGCGGTCATCATGGACCCCAACGGCGTCCCGCGCACCGTGCAAAGCTCCACGTGCCACGACATCACGTTCAACGCCGAACTGGCGCGCGCGTACTGTGCTGGTGTCACCGACACCACCATCTGGGACATCAGCGACCCCGCCGCCCCCGTCATCATCCAAGTGATTGACTGGCCCGGCACCAACATCCATCACGGCGTCTGGGATGCCCGTGGCGGCGACCTCTTGATTCTGGGTGACGAATTTGCCGGCGTGGCTGCGCCTTCGCCGCCATGCAGCGAAACCTTCCGCGACCCTACCAGCGCCCTATGGTTCTACGACATCAGCGACCTTGGCACGCCGACGCCCATTGGCTACTTCCAGATTGAATGGGAACAACTGACGGCCGATGACGAAAGCAGCCCGGTCCCCCGCTACTGCTCCACCCACTTTGGCACCACGATTGAAGACCGTGACCTCTTGGTCATGGGATGGTACTCCGCTGGCACCGTCCTCGTGGACTTCAGCGACCCCGCCAATGCCCAGCAAGTGGCCCACCACCACGCCGCTGGCACCAACACGTGGGAATCACGCTACTACAAGGGCCACGTCTACACTGGCGACACCGGCCTTGGCATGGACGTACTACGACTCATCTGAGGTGAACCATGAAGCACACAACGATTCTGACTTTGACCCTGCTCGCCACCGCCCTTCTTGCCGGCTGCCTCGGCGACGGCACCGACAACGACGAAACGGATGGCTCTGGCGATGACCTTCGCGCCCGCGAACCCCGCGCCGACCCTGGCCCCGGTGACGCCGGCGCCTTGGTCCACGTGGCTCGCTTGCTCGCGGCCGACGACGAACCCGTTGCCGGCTCCGGAGGCATTTGGCTGCACAACGACCTAGCCTACGGCTCTGGCATTGGTCGCGGCGGCACCGGCTTCTGGATTGCCGATGTCCATGACCCCATGGCGCCCGTACTCCTTTACGCCAGCGGCGAAGATTCGGAAACGCCGTTTAGCCGCGATGCGGACATTGTGGATCACGGCGATGGCCGCGTGACCCTGGTGCTTGCCACCCAATCGGATGGCATGCACGTATGGGACGTCACCGACCCCGCAGACCCCCGCTTTGCCGCCAACGTCGATGTGAATCCCAACCACAACATCGCCGTCATCCCAGGCACCACGCTGGTGTTCAACAGCCAGAGCGGCGGCGCCGGCACCACCAACGACCTCGTGGACGTCAGCGACCCCTACGCTCCAGTGGTGCTTGGCACCTACGGCACGCACGGTTGCCACGACATTGCCTTCTACGGCGATGCCAGCAGCGACAAGTTCCGCGCCTACTGTGCCGGCATTGACCGCACCGAGATTTGGAACCTAGATGGCTTTGACGCCAGTGCGTCCGACTTCGGCATTACCCTCGTTGCCACCATCGAGGGCGCCGACAGCCCCGTTGTAGGCAACCCCGTCTTCGGAAGCTATCCCATTCGCACGCTGCACCACTTGAGCATCGTCAACGACGACGCCACGCTCCTCGTCGTCGGCGACGAGCACAACGGCGGCGGCGCCCCTGGCACCTGTCTCGCCTACGATCCCGTCACCGGCCTCTCGACACCGTTTGGCGCCCTGTGGTTCTACGACATCAGCGACGAAACGGCACCCGAGCTGCTCGGCTGGTTCAGTCCGCCCTTTGAAGGCGCCGGCCCCAACCCGGACAACCCGCCCGCCGTCACGCCCAACTGCACGGCGCACTTTGGCACTTTCATTCCCGGCACGGACCGCCTCGTCATGGCGTGGTACTCGGCGGGCACCATCCTCTTGGACGTCAGCAACCCCGCGAGCCCCAGCATCATCGCCACCCACGACCCCGACGACGGCAACGTCTGGGAGGCACGCTACTACAAGGGCTACGTCTTCACGGGCGACATCCTTCGTGGCATGGACGTTCTTGCCTTCGAGTAAGACCGCCCGTGGGCACATCGGCCAGCGAGCACGCAGGATTCGCACCCAGCCGATGCACCCAAGGCCCAAGCGGCAATCCCCGCCCGCATGAGTGGCGGCATCCCGGACACCACCGTCCCCGAAGCGTCGGATAGCATCCTAGGCCGCCAGCTTTGGCGCCTGTGGCCACACCTGAGGCCCTACCGCTGGCACGCCATTGGCGGCATCGTCACCAACGCCCTGGCGCGCGTCTTCGACTTTCTGCCGCTACTCATCATTGGTGCCCTGGTGGACGACGCGGCCGGCGGCCAACGCGACCCCATGCACTACGTCTGGGCCGGCGTCCTGGTGCTTGGCACCTTCATCGGTCTGGCAATCTTCCAGTCGGTGAGCGACTACTTATGGAGCCGCGTCGCCCAGTACGTGCGCCACGATATCCGCGTACGCCTTTACGACCACTTGCAACGAGAAGACGTCACCTACCTAGAGGACCGGCAAACCGGCGACCTCATGGCTGTCGTCAGTGGTGACGTGGACAACTTGGAGAACTTCCTGGCCGATGCGACCACCAGCATCGTCCGCCTTGTGGTCACCTTCGTCGGGACATTTGTGATTCTCTTCTGGATGCATTGGCAACTCGCCCTTCTCTTACTGGGGCCGATGCCGTTGGCCATCCTGGCGGTTCGCTTCTTTGCCACCCGTGTGCAGCCGCGCTACCGCGCCGCTCGCCAAGCGGTCGGCCGCATCAATAGCATCCTTGAGAACAATATCCAGGGAATGCCAGTCATTCAAGCCTACACGGCCACCAAGGAGCAAGCCAAGCGCGTGGATGAGCAAAGCATCGCGTACCG
>JBFJXH010000107.1:0-5844 GCA_041623215.1 Thermoplasmatota archaeon | reverse complement strand
TGGGTGCTGCGGGCGGGGACGAAGTAGACCGTCACGCCGTGCTTGGTGGGAACGCTTGGCATTTGCGTGTGGCCAAAGTGCAGCAGCACCGTCACGCCGAGCTTTGCCATCTCGTCGTCGCAAAGGTCGCAGGCACCGTAACAGGGGTCGGCGCTGATGACCGGCAGGGCTCCCGTACCTTCCGCGACGAGGTCAGCAATCTCGGTGGCGTGGTCACGAAGGCCATCCGGGAACTGGAGGCCAATGAGCTCCAAGCCAGGGTGTTCTTCACGAATGCGCGGCAACAGCGTCTCGAAGTCCAGGTCGTAGCCGTAGAGCTCCACGGGCCGGCCCGGGCCCAGTTACAGAAAAGGTTTGGGGGCCAATTAGAACAGAATCACCGGCGTAGAAACGCAGCGTCGAAGGTTCTTGGAACTGATGCAAACGCCGCGGGAATTGGTACACACCGATGCAGGGTAAACGAAGTCGTGCCCGCACGCATCCGTCGGGTCGACCCTTTCGTCGGCCGAGCACGGACTGCCCTGGTAACTCCCACCTTGCTTGTCGAGGCCGTCCGGATTGCACGACCCGTTGGTTTCGCGCCACCATTGGTTGGTTTCCACCTCGAAGTAATATCGTTCATCGGGGGTGTCAACGGGGACCGTTGTTCCGCTGACCGGGGCAGCGAGCAAACCGAAGGCGATGCCGAGGGAAAGGGATAGTTTGAGCAGTGAGTTCATGGGCCCTACCAAGTGCGGCGAGGGGGGCGGGCGTGCTTAATTCTTGGCATGGCGCTATTCATAGGATAATGCGACCACAGGCTGCACTTTGGTGGCGCGCCTGGCCGGCAACAGACCCGCGATGACCCCCGTCAAGGTCCCGACCGAGATGCCAATGACCAGCCAATCGTAGGCCGGCACGAAGGAGACGTCTTGGTCGCCGAACAGGCCCTCGGTAAGCGCGTAGCCACCCACCAGGCCGACAACGGCTCCCAGGAGGCTGCCCACGAGGCCAATAATGGCGGCCTCAAGAAGGAACATTTGCAGCACCTCACGGTCGCGCGCCCCAAGCGCCTTCAGGACGCCAATTTCGCGGGTTCGCTCGGTGACGTTGATGAGCATGATGGTGCCAATCATGATGCCCCCGACGAGCAAGCTGGTGGCCGCAATCGCGGCAATGAATACCGTGGCCTGGTCGAAGCTAGCACTGATTTGTTGGGTGATGTCGCTGGCGGTTGCCACAGCAATGACAATGCCGGTCGTGCGCAATCGGTCGGCGTCACTGCCTCGGCCTTCGCCGAAGTAGTCCGCCACGCCATCCTGGACGCGGGCCGTGGTTACGGCGTCCACGGCCACCACGGTGAAGCCGTCGAAGACCGGCACTTGTTGCCCGGTGCTGGGGCTGCGAATGCGCGTGTCATGGAAAGGGTCCACGGGCACGTAGACCTGGCCATTACGGGTGCCAAAGAGCGATTCATCGCGCGCAAGGATGCCGGTCACGGTTGCATTGATGGTGGTGCCATCAGGGCGATTGATGCCGAGCATGTCGCCGACGCCAATCTCTAGGATGTCGGCGATATCGGCGCCTAGGACCGCCTCTTCTCGGCCGGCAGCAAACACCGAACCCCCCGCGTAATCGGCGGGGTTTCGCACGTCGGTGCTATCGACTTGCGTGGCAGTCAACGAGCGAAACGGCAGGGTGGTGCTGCCGATGGTCAGACCAGATACGGGAACCGTTCCGCTGGCTTCGACGCGCGCAACGCCGGGTAACGCCTCTAGCGCCTGCCGGTCCACCGCTGTGAAGATGGTGCCAAATTGCCCTGCATCGGGTGGTCCATTTTGGGGGCCATCCTGGGTGGCGGTGACGAAGATACTGGTTGCGTCAACCGAGTCGAATTGACTGGTAATGCTAGCTTCGAACGCGGCGCCAAGGCCGGTGACTGCGATGACGCTGCCGGTGCCGATGACGACGCCAATGATGGTGAGTACGGTCCGGCCTTTGTGGCTCCACAAGGAGGCGGTGGCCATGCGAAGCGCTTCGCCGAGAAACCCTGACTTGGCGCGTCTACGCTTCGTCACGTTGGCACCCCCGATGAGTTCCGGGCCGCCTGGATGCGCCCCATGGCAGGCTTGGGCGTCGGGGCAGGGGCAGGAGGCGTGGGCAGGGGCGCGGCGGGATTTCCGTCGTCACGCTTGCTCGGTGGCTTTCGCACGTCGCGGACGATGCGGCCGTCGGCGAGCGTCACAATGCGCGAGCCGTGACGGGCCATCTCTAATTCATGTGTTACTTGGATAATGGTTCGGCCACTCTGGTGCAGGCGCCGAAACAGCGCCATAATCTCCTTGCTGGTCTTGGAGTCCAGGTTGCCCGTTGGCTCATCGGCGAGCAAAATGGGTGGGTCGAGCGCCAGAGCTCGCGCAATAGCTACGCGTTGTCGCTGGCCACCAGACAACTTGGCTGGGATGTGGCCAATGCGGTCGCCAATGCCAACCGCTTCCAGCAGCTTCCGCGCTCGCTGCTCTCGATCTGCCCGCCGGACTCGTGCCAGGGCCAAGGGCAGCATCACGTTTTGCAGCGCGGTTTGTCGCGGCATCAGGTTGAAGCTCTGAAAGATGAACCCCAATTTGTCGCGGCGAAGGAAAGCACGTTCGTCCGCGGTCAAAGTGGAGGCCCGCCGGCCGTCGATAATGACCAGCCCCTGCGTGGGAGTATCGAGCAGTCCCACCATGTTCAACAGCGTCGATTTGCCGCTGCCGCTTGACCCCATGACGCTTAGAAATTCGCCGTGCTGAACGTCCAAATTGATGCCCTTGAGCACCGGCACAAACTCATCACCCACTTCGTAGGCTTTGACGAGTTTGCGCAGGAAGACGGCGGGCGGACGAGGACGTGAGGACGACGGCACCAACCAGGGTTTCGTCGTTGCACCTCATAAGGGGTCGGAATCGGACTTGGCGGCCCGCGACTGGCGGACGCCCCGTGCCTTGTCCGCTCGGCTGCCTTCGACGGGCAACACACGAACGCGATCGCCTTCAACCCGGGCGCGCCGCATCACCCGAATGGGCGCATCAAAGCGGTCGGCGATGCGTTGTTTGGCTCGGCCGCCGCCCTTCTCGAGAAACACCAAGGTCCCGACCAGTGTGGCGCCCGTTTGCATGACGGTCTCCAACAGAGATTCTAGGGTGCCGCCGGTGGAAAGAACATCATCAATGACCAGGACGCGGTCATCTTCGAAGACATCGTTTAGGTGCAAAGTATTGCCCGCGTACCCCGTTTCTGCATGCGCGACGAGTTCGCCAGGCAAGTCATACGCCCGTTTTCTCACGACGACATAGGGTCGGTCGGCGGCCACCCCGAGAATAGCAGCCAGCGGCAACGCCATTGCCTCGGGGGCCACCAGTACCGTGGCATCCTCAACGAGGTCCGATTGACTCATGGCCCACTCTTGCCATGCCACTAGGAGTTCAGGGGGGCAGCGGGGCACGCCGTCCGTTAGAGGATGAATCAGGTAGCCGTAGCCACCCTTGTCAATGACCGGCGACGATTCAAGCGACCAATCGATTGGGTCGCGTCGGTGCGGGTCGCGGCGCCAATCTTTCGCGCCACTCGCCCCATTCGTCGACGCCCCGCCATGTGGGTCCTCCTTGTCTGGGGCGTCGCCAGGGCGGTTCATGCAGCCACCAAAATCTTGTCGAGGGCGGCTAGAAGCGCTTCAAGCGATGGGCGTTGAACGTGGGGCATGACGACAATTCGAATGGCGTCGAAGCGGGGAACAACATTGACGCGGAAGCCTGATTTCTCAAGGCCCGCCGCCAAGTCCTCGGCGCTGCCCGCGTGCTTGGGCGCCCGGAACGTGACGACGTTGAGCTCCGGCTTGGCAACCAATTCCAGACCGCGCCTGGTTAGTTGGTCTGCCAGCCAGGCCGCGTCGCCAAGCACTCGAGCTGCGTTGCTGGCAAAGCCCTGGCGGCCAAGGTGCTGGTGCACCGCCCAACACGCCGCGACGGCCGCGCCGGGCCGCGTGCCCATCAGGCTCGCTTGGGTTTGGGTGCTGACGTAGGGCGTCTCGACGGCGAGTGCTTGCCAATCAGCCGCCTCGCGCGCAAATAGCGCCCCGCCCGGTATGGTGCTCATGCCCATCTTGTGCGGGTCCAGCGCCAACGTTGTAACGCCATGCAACGCGAAATCAAACGGCGCGGGCGGCCGGCCCGCAGCTTCCAGAAACGGCAAGATGTAGCCCCCGAACGCGGCATCAACGTGCAGGCGCACCCCAGCCCTGGACGCCACTTTGGATAGTGCGGGAACATCGTCAATGAGGCCCAATTCAGTGGTACCGGCAACGGCGACCATGACCGCCGTCTCATCACTAACGGCAGCCGCCATGGCATCCACATCGGCGTGGCCGGACGGCAGCGTCGGCACCCACACCAGTTCCATTTCCAGCAGGCGCGCAGCTTTTTCAAAGCTGAAGTGGCCCGAATCAGGCAAGACCACTTGCCGCTTCCCCGTGGCTTCGCGCGCCAAGTGAAGGGCAAGAAGATTTGCTTCGGTTCCGCCGGTCAGGTACCGACCTTCGGAGCCGGGGGGGGCATGCAGCAGGGCGGCCATATCCGCAAGGACTTCCCGCTCGAGACGGGCGGTTCCAGGAAAATGCGCCGGGTCCCCGAGATTGGTCTCCAGGAAGGCGTCGTGGGCAGCGCGAGCTACGGCATGAGGCGCCGTGCACATGGAGCCAAGGATGGTGCCCTCGGCAAGCGAGAAATCCTCGCCCCGCGCCCGGGCCAGCGCTGCTTCCACTTCGGATGCAGGCAAGCCCTCTTGGCGCACGGCGAAGCGAGCCCGGACACCCTCAAAAGGGCAACCTCGCCCAACCGGACAGTGCGTCCGCCCCGGAAGCCTAAGCGACGCCCAGCAAACGCCGTCCGGAGCCAAGCAGAATCGACGTCACGGACCAAGGCGGCTTAAGGCGGTGCTGCCTCGACCCGGCGTGGACATTGCGGTCATCGGAGGCGGCATCCTGGGAGCCAGCAGCGCCCTACACTTGGCTGAACGCGGCCATGACGTGCGTTTGATTGAACAGGAGCCGTCGCTTGGAGCGGGAGCAACCGGGCGCGCGGCAGGCATCCTGTCAACCATGACCTGGAGCGACGACGAGTACCGCCTCATTGCCGATACGCGAGGCCTGATTGGCGAGGTGATTAGCTTAGCCATGGCAGCAGGCAACCTCCACGCGAAAGCCGCTTGGCGCCCCTATGATTCCATTACGATTGCGGCGGGCGAAGGCGGGCGTGCCCGCCTCGATGACATCCAGGACCGCCTCGAACGCCACACGGAGGAGCCCGAGCGGCTTGACTGGCGCGCGGCGCAAGCGGAGTTTCCGGGCCTCGTGTTCGAGCCAGGGGAGGAGGTCTTGGTCGCGCAGGAGGACGGCGCCATCGAGGCAGGCGACCTCCTGGGCGCCTTGCAGGCCAGGCTTGCCGATGAGGGCGTCCAATTGACGCTCGGCGAGCGCGTGGATGCCAGGCCAAGCGACGTGGATGTGACCGTCGTGGCAGGAGGGGCTTGGACCAAGGGACTGCTCGCATCGTGGGGCGTGGCGCTGCCTGTGCAGGCGTTTCGAACCCAGTTGGCCAGCCTCGCCATGTCGGGCGCAACCGACCTGCCGATTGTGCATGACCTGACGGCGGGCTTCTACACGCGCCCCGAATCTCCCGAGTCCATGCTAGCCGGCAACGGCACCATCCTGAAACCGCACGACCCCGACACCTACAATCAGGCCGCAGACCCTGAGTTCCGGGAGTCGATTGCAGGGCGCGTCGTGCGGCGCTTCAAGGGCGGCGCCGAGGCCAGCCTGCGGCGCGATTG
>JBFJXH010000106.1:0-5891 GCA_041623215.1 Thermoplasmatota archaeon | reverse complement strand
TGCGCGGCCAAACCTAGACCGATGACGAGCGTCGCTGCTACGCGCGCCGATGTGCCTGGCCTTCTACGGCGCACTCGTCAGGCCGAGGACGGCGTAGCTTGGGTGCGGGCGGCCATTGTGGTGTTCAATGTCACCGTATATTGGTGGCTCATGGACCCCGCCGGCACGCGACCGCAATTGGCGCTGGCAATCAGCCTCGTGGCGCCCCTTTACAGTGGTTTTATCCTCTTAGCAAAGCCACAACGCGGAGCCAGCATTTTAGGGACCGCGGCATGGACAACCGCCGCCGATGCCGGGCTCATTGTCACCTGGCTATTTGCCACCGGCGGAGCAGCGAGTCCTTTTGCGCCCCTCTGGGCCGTGTCGCTGGCCGCCATTGCGTTCCGGTTCGGGCCGCGCACGACCGTTCTCGCGACCGCGCTCTACATCTTCCTTGACATGGTAGTAGTCGTGTGGGGTCCGCAAGCCCTCAGCATTCTGCCGGTGGAAGCACTGGTACGGTCGGCTTACATCGGATTTGCCGGCGCCGTCCTGGTGCTAATGAGCAGTTTTTCGGTCCACGTTGTCCAGCGTGAAGAATCCCTGGCGGCCACGACGGTTGAATTGGAAAGTAGCCAGCAGCGTCTGCTTGCCGTCACGGACAATGCGCCGTCAACCATCATGCTGACGGACTGCCATGGAATTATTGAGTACATCAACCGCCCCGCGCCCGGCTTTGGCAAAGAGGATGCCATCGGCCGCAGCCTGGTGGAATTTCTGCCACCCGACCAAGTGCCGGTGTTGTTGGATGCCCAGCGCCAAGTTTTGGCGGATGGGGAAATGCGTACCTACGAAATTGAACAGGACGTTGGTGACGGCGAGCGGCGGACGTGGCACACCAGGATGGGCGCCATTCGCGGCGATGGCGGGCGCGTCACGGGACTCGTTCTGGTGTCCCTGGATGTCACGGAACAACGCCGCGAGCAACAAGAGGCCGCCAAAGCCCGCCAACTGGAAGAAGAGGCGGAGTTCCGGACCCAATTCATCAATGCTGCCGCGCATGAATTGAACACGCCCATGACGCCGATTCGCCTGCAATTGTCCGTGCTGGAAAGGCGTCTTGAGGGCGCTACGACGCCCGAGGTACAGCGCAGCCTCGACGTCCTGGAGCGAAACATTGAGCGCCTTGCGATGCTGAGCGGCGACCTTCTGGAGGCGACGCGCATTCAGGCGCAACGAGTCCGCCTCGAAATGCGCCGGCTTGATGCTGCTCACGTTGTGCACGAAGCCATTGAGAGCTTCGATGAAACCGCCATTCAACGCGGGATTACCCTGAAACACATGGTGCGAGGGCCGGCAATCTTGCATGCTGACCCCTTGCGGCTGAGTCAGATCATTTTCAATCTCATGAGTAACGCCCTCAAGTTTACGCCCGACGGTAGCACAGTAATCGTGCAAGCCGGCGTCGACGAAGGAGGGTTCCGTGTTGATGTCAAGGACGAGGGGCCCGGACTAACCGCCGCGCAAATTGACTGCCTGTTCAAGCCCTTTAGCCAAGTCCATCCGAGTCCGCGACCCGAAGAACCAGGCACGGGCCTAGGTCTCTACATTTGCCAAGGCCTTGCCATGGCACATGGTGGCTTCCTCGAGGCACAAAGCGCCGGCCCCGGCAATGGTTCCACCTTCCGACTGTGGCTGCCCATTGAGCACACACCGGGAGGCGGCGCGCCGGCAGCGCCTTGAACGCACGCGGCCGTGCGCCGGGCATGCAATCGGAGTTGCGGGTACTGGTCACGGGAGCAACCGCAGGCATTGGCCTGGCGACGGCAAGCGCTTTTCTCGACCAAGGTGCGCACGTCGTGGCGGTGGGTCGTCGCGCCGACCGGCTCCGCGCGCTTGCCGACGCGCACTTTGGCGACGTAACCCCGGTGGTGCTAGATGTCGCCAATCGGGCCGCCGTGGACGCATTGCCCGAGCACGTATGGGATGTGGATGTGGTGGTCAACAATGCCGGCCTTGCTCGCGGCCTGGATGCCATGCACGAAGGAGATCCATCCCACTGGGACGAGATGATTGACGTCAACGTCAAGGGGCTTCTCTATGTCACGCGAAAGGTGCTGCCGAACATGGTTGCCAAGGGCCGGGGCGATGTCGTCAACTTGGGCAGTGTGGCTGGCCGCTGGACCTACCCCGGCGGCGGGGTGTACTGCGCCAGCAAGCACGCGGTGCGCGCCTTGTCCGAGGGGCTTCGGCTTGATTTGCAGGGCAGTGGCGTACGCGTGATGAACATTGAGCCCGGCCTCGTCGAGACCGAGTTCAGCCTCGTTCGCTTCGACGGGGACAAGACGCGGGCTGAGCAGGTGTACGCCAACGCCGACGTGTTGCGGCCTACGGATGTCGCAGAAACCATCGTGTGGTGTGTCAATCGTCCTCGCCACGTCAATGTGCAAGAATTAGTCCTGTACCCGACCTGCCAGGCGAGTGTGCGCGACGTTGTTCGAACCCCGTCGCCGCATGCTTGACTGCGCTAGCTAGAAAGCGGCTCTTTTTGTCCACCAACGAGCGTCGCAGGTTGTGGCGAGTCTAGTCACCTTGGCAGTTTTGGGCCTTCTACTGGCTGCTGCCGGGGGCTTGGCGCATCGGATGCGCCTGCCGCCAATTCTCGGCTATTTGGTGGTGGGCATTGTGGCTTCGCCACACGCGTTGGGGGGCGATTACATTCCCGTCCACTTGGCCGAAGAGGCGGGACATTTTGCGGTCCTGCTAATTCTGTTTGCCATTGGCCTAGAATTGGACCTGAAGACGCTCACCCAAGCGGTCCGAAGCTCCGCCTGGGTCATGCCGTTTGATTTGGTCGTTCCCATCGCCTTGGGGGCTCTGCTTGGCATGGCGTTCGGCTGGTCCGTTGGTCAATCATGGGCGTTAGGGCTGACCCTGGGGCTTTCCAGCACGCTGTTTGGCGAGCGGATTACCGCTGCTCGCACGGTCCCCAGCGGCGTCCGGCAACGCGTCTTGGGCGTTCTCATCTCTCAGGATGTTGCTGCGGCCGGCTTATTGGCCATCATGGTCGCTATTGGCACCGGTGGCCTAGGGGCGGCGGGCGGTGCGGGGGCAGGAGTGGCGGCAAGCGGTGGATGGGCGGGCGTCGGGGCTCCTCTCTTGGTGATGGGACGCTTAGTTCTGGCGCTCATCATCATGACTGCCTTGTTGCTTCTTGTCGTTCCGAGGCTGCTGGACGCGGTGGCGCGCTCGCACGTGCACGAATTGCTGGTCCTGCTGACGGGATCGCTCATGTTGGGTGCGGCGGCCATCGGACACTGGGCAGGCAGCGCCGAATTGGGCGCGTTGGCGGCGGGGGTCGTAGCAGCGGAAGCGGGCAGCCGCTTCTTACTTCGAACCGCGCTTCGTTCCCTGCGCGACGTGGCGTTGGCGGCATTCTTCGTCGCCAGCGGTTTCGCGGTGGACATCGGCGTGGTCATTGGCAATCCGCTCTTGATTATCGCGGTCGCCGGCACATTTGCGCT
This sequence comes from Thermoplasmatota archaeon, assembly GCA_041623215.1. Lineage (GTDB taxonomy): Archaea > Thermoplasmatota > E2 > JACPAO01 > JAHFTW01 > JBFJXH01. The sequence continues at coordinate 2,388 of JBFJXH010000106.1, read as the reverse complement.
TAGCAAGACCTTGGTGCATATTCCGGCGGCGGTCCTGCGAGGCCAGCCGTTTCCCGACGCGGTTCGCACCGGTGTTGCTTTGGCCGCGATGGGGGAATTCAGCCTTGTCTTGGTGGCGGTGGCCGAGCAAGCGGGTGCTGCGCACGATATGTTGCGTCCGGTCATCTCGGGTGCGCTGGTCTTGCTACTAGTGACTGCGCCGCTGGTCTTCTCCCAGAGTGACCGCGCAGCGCGCCTTGTGGACCGATTACCGGCACCCACGTTACGCTTGTTGGCTTGGATGGTTGAAGGTCTTCGCAGGGGCATGGGGGCGCCCGTCCCTAGCGTCAAGAAGATTCGGCGGGACCACCTGCGGCGTCTGCTGGTTAATGGTCTCTTGCTGGTTGCGTGGACCGTCCTCGTGGCCGCCATCGACCGCACGGCAGGGCCGTTAATCCAGAACTGGGGGGTGTCCGACATCGTGGCCAGGGGCGTCATTCTGGCCCTCTGGTTTGTCATCGGTGTGCCCGTATTGCGGGCACTTTGGGGCAGCTATCGTGGCCTTGTATGGAGCATGGTGGGCCTGCGCGCCAACGAGACTCAGGGTGCCGGCCGTGCCAGGCAAGCCATGGTCAACGCCGTACTGGCAGCCACAGTGGTCTTGCTCGTGGCCCCGTTCGTTCTTGCCATCCCGAGCGCTTGGCCCGTCCTGCTGCTGGCGGCTGGCCTCGCCGGGGGCGTGGGCATCGCCGCCTGGCGTCACATTAATCGATTCCACGCGAACCTGGCAGACGCCGTCGGCCGGGTGTTGGGTGAGCAAAGCGAGGACGCGGCGCTGCTCGACAAAATCGTGAGCCGGTACCCGTGGGGCCTTCGCATGACCACGGTCGCCGTACCATCCGACTCTCCCGTGGCGGGCCGCAGCTTGGAGGAAGCGCGCCTTACCACTAGGACGGGAGCCACGGTGGCGGTGGTGCAGCGTGGCCGGCAAGAGTTTGTCAATCCGTCGCCCGAGCTTGTGCTGCGGCCTCGCGATGCGTTGGTCCTCATGGGCGAGCCGCACCAGTTGAGCCAGGCGGAAGCACTAGTGGTTGCCCACGGCGGGGCATTACGCCTTGAGGCACAAAGCACCTTGGCAGAAGTGGTTGAGATTACGGCTGTCGAGGGGTCGCCATGGCAGGGGCGGGAACTTGGAGAATTGAATCTCAAGGAACGGTGTGGGTGCCTCGTCGTTGGCGTCCGCCGCGCCGGTGCCCAGCGACCAACCGGTTTTGATGCCAAACTCATTATCAAAGAGGGTGACCACGTAATTTTGCTCGGGACGGGTCTTCAGTTGCAGCGGGCCCGCGACGATGCCACGCCTACCTTCGGCTCCGAGCCCGAGGTGTAATCGTGGAGGAGATCTGGATTCTTTTCTTGGCCGGGCTTGCAGGGGGCTTCTTCGACGCACAGGTTGGCGGCGGGGGTGCCATCACGCTGCCCGTGCTCCTTGCAACAGGTATGCCACCCCACCTTGCGCTTGGGACCAACAAACTGGTGGCAACCGGGGCCAGTACGGTGGCCAGCGTCCAATACATGCGAGCCGGGCTCGTCGAGCATCGGTTGGCTTGGCCGTTGTGGGGGGTAGCGGGCGTCGCCAGCGTGGCCGGCGTCCTTGTGGTACGCGCTGTGCCGGCCGGCAACATCCGTTGGATGGTCATCCTCATCATGTCTGCCATCGCTGTGTACACGGTGGTGCGGCCGGCGCTTGGCCGCCACGAGCAACTCCGACCGCGGACCGCCGGCGTGTGGTTCTTTTTGGTCGCTCTAGCCGTCACGATGGGCTTCTACGACGGCTTTCTCGGGCCCGGCACAGGCAGCATGCTGCTCTTCGGCTTCGTAGCCGTCGCGGGCTTTGGCTTTCGACGGGCCGCAGTTCATGCGCGCATGCTGAACTGGGCCAGCAATCTCTGGGGTTTGGCCGCGTGGGGGTTGTTGGGCCTGGTTGCTTGGCAAGCGGGCGTGCCCATGCTGGCGGGGACGGTGCTTGGCGGCTGGCTGGGGAGCCACCTGACGGTGCGGGCGGGGGACCGATGGGTCCGGCCGCTGTTTCTTGCAGTTACGGTCTTGCTCCTGGTGCGGCTGGTCTGGGATATGCTATGAACCGCAGCCCCCATCATCTGACCATGGGCTACGAGAGTCGACGTTGCAAGCCCTGTGAAGGTGATGTGCCGCCGCTGTCGGGTGAGCAAGCAGACCGGCTCGTCGCCCAGGAATGCCCACTTTGGCGGCGCGAAGGCGGCTGGATTCACCGTGATTGGACGCTTCGCGACTTCGCTGCGGCCATGTCGTTTGCCCGCGATGTGGCAGACCTTGCCGAGGATGAAGGACACCATCCGGACCTTCACATTACCGGCTATCGCAACGTCC
>JBFJXH010000105.1:0-5998 GCA_041623215.1 Thermoplasmatota archaeon | reverse complement strand
GACGCGCCTGACGTTTACCAACAAGAAAACGGCGGAAACGGTTCACAAGACCGTCCAGAATCACTTGACTGACGACGCCTTTGACGAAATGGCCAAGACCTGGGGTGGGGGCAACTTCGTCGAAGTATCCGAGAAGGACCTGGTGGAAGACTTGTCGGACATGGCCGAAGCACAGGGCACCATCGTCCGTATTGTTAGCAAAGCCAGTGAAGAGGGTGGCATTCTGATGAACGCATTCTCCGGCATCGTCGCGATTCTTCGCTATCGATTCAAGTAGTAGCTTCAGCGGGCGGGGTCTTCGGGCCGTGCTGGTGGCGCCGTGTGAGGCTCCGCGCATCAGATTGCTTGCCAAAGGGTAGCCCAAGGGGCGTCTCCACTACCGATAGCTGCCGCCGGTTCGTAATTGACGCCGGGGACTTCGGCCCCCAGCACCAGGGCCCAGTCTGTTGCTAAACCAACCGGGGGGCCGTCCCGGTGCACGCTGACTTCAAGGGGCCGGCGGTTCCAATCGGTGGCCGCCAGGTAGTATTGGTAAATGCCCCAATCGCCAACAAAGGCGAGGGAGTCGCCTGGCTGCAGGTGCGATTGCAAGGTCTCCCCCACCTGTTCGTCCGGCGTCGCGGGGGTTGGTAGGGTGTAGACAATGGCCCCAACGGCCAGCAGCAGGATGGACGCTGTGAGCGCTAGGGCTGTCGACCCGCCACCGGGCATCTTGCCGCGTTGACGCAGCTGGTCTTTGCAGTGGAGATGCCTGGCAAGCAGCCAGCCAATGGGCACCATCACAAACAAGAGGTAGCGAACGGAATCGAGCACAAATTGACCTTCGTGCATCCAAATGGCAGATTCAATGAGGACGGTCAAGACCAGGGGCAGCAAGGCAGCCAACCACAGGCCGCTGTCGTGCTCATCATCCAATAATGGAATGTTGCCAAGGTGCTTCAGCCACGGAAGTACGGCGAGCACAATCCCGTATCCTGCGGCAGCAAAATAAGCGGCCACAAACAACGCGCGCAGGGTCCAGTCCAAAGGCGACGAGAGTGCGGTTTCGTAGGCGGCGGTGAGGTGTTTGCTGGTCTGCCAGGTACCGTGCACGAGGATATTGCGCGACGCCCAGCCGACCACAATCGCGCCAAACGAGATAATGGCGGCAACATAGTAGGGGTCGCGAAGGACGCGCCAGCCACGAAAGCGAAGCCGCCATGCCAATCCCCCGAGGCCAGCAATGACGAAGAAATAGCCAATGCTGGACTTGCTGAGGTAGCCAAGGCCGGCCAGGATACCAGCGGGTACAATGTAGGCGGGCTTGTCGAGACTCTTGAGGATGGCCCACATGGTGGCTGCAAACAACAGTAGAATCAGGTTTTCCGAGTATCCGTTGCCGGTGTTGCGGATGAAGAAGGGTCCGATGGCAACCAACGCTGATAGGGTGGTGGCGGCCGGGGACCCGTACAAGTCCCGGGTGCAAGCGTACACCACGACGATGCTGGCAAGGCCGGTGGCGATGGCGACGACATGAACGGCGCCGGGGCCAAAGCCCGCAACCGCGAAGGCGCCTGCCAGCATGGTTGGATAGGCTGGCGGATAGTGCTGGCTGGGGGAAGCATCGGCCGTGCCAAGGCCATCGTAAATGCCGCCCCAAGGCATGGTGAAGGACCCGCCTTCAAGCAATGCGTGACCCATGACGGCGTAGATTTGGCCGTCCGGGCCAAGCCCTTGGGTCCAGTACGTGGCGATGCGAAGGCCGACGCCGGCGATGAGCAAGATTGTCCAAACGTAGGGAATGTGCGGTGCCTTGAATTGCGGCGCGACGGCCGCAGTCCAATCAAGAAGCACGGAGGCCAGCAAGGTCCACCCAACACCCAAGATCGCGCCAAGCAGCAGGCTCGTGGGCCACGCGCCCCCGCCAAGTAGGACCATGCCGCTGGCAATGATGGCAATGGCCGCTGGAAGCCGTCGAGGCAGGCGGTGACTGTCCCCTAATTCTCCCCTCGTCCAAGCTATCCACCATGCGACAGCCAGGCCGGACAAAACCATCGCTGTTGCGTCGGGCGCGCCGGGAAAAAACGTGTACGCTGAGGGGGCCAGCGGGGTCGGTCGGCGGATGTTGCCTTGGACCAAGACTTGCAGCAGAAGCAGCAGCGGCCCCGCCGCCACCAGCCGTGCGCGAGCCATGCCTCTCGGGGCGGCAAAAATGGCCGCTATTGCCACGGCGGCCAAGAGTCCAGTCCACGAAGGTAGCAGCATACCGCCTCGAACGAGAGGCGGCAGATTGGTCGTAAGGGGCCGAAGCAGACGTGCGATGCCAGCATCAAGGGGATTGTTGACGCCCTGGAGCACAAGCCAAACAAGCAGGCCAGCGGCCCCGGCACTTGCCCCTAGCACCGCGACGATGTTCCTCGGCGGACCGACGTGCGTTCGGCTAATCCCTTGCTTCTTGGCCGACCAGGCCAGAATCAGGGCATAGCCCACCAGGCCACCCAAGAGGGTTGCCAGGAACCCGGCGCCAAAGCCCGAAATCATCCGGTGCGCCTCCACAGGCCAACGCCTTCCACCGAGGCGACAGGCTCGTAGCCTTCGCCAGGCGTCAGGGGCGTGATGAGCCACTCAGCTGTGGCAGCGCCCAGATGGTCGGGCGCTTGAACCGTAACTTCGCGCGTCCCTCCGTGGGTCAAACCGAAGTAGAATGCATACGGTGTATTGACCGCCACAAAGGCGACATCTTCGCCGTCGGCGATGAGTCCTCCAAATACGTGCCCGGGGGCTGTCAGGTCCGGTGCAACGAGCGGATTGAAGCTGACCACGACGGTCCCGGCCAGAAGAACACACAGGCTGATGGCGACGGCTACGCCCATGGAATGGGCAACCGACGTTCCACCGCTTGCCGTGGGAGCGGGCACCCGAGTGGGAGCATCCGCCTGGGGATGCGGCGGCAAGTTTTCGGTCGGCGCGGCGCGATGGGAGCGCTGCAGCTCAAAGAGGAGCCAAAGCAGCGGCACCGCAACAAAGGAAAGGTAGCGGACGTTGCCGAGGCTCTTGAAATGCTCACCAATCCAAAGCGCAGCATCGATGGCGCTTGTGAGCAAGAGGGGAAGCAGCGCGGCGAGCCACAACCCGCTTGTGTGTTCATCAGCCAACAGGCGGAGGCGTCGCAAGTGATGCACCCACGGTGCCAGGCCTGCCAGAAGCAGATAGGCTAGCACCGCCATAAGGAGAAATGTTGCCTGCGTGCGAAGCAGCCAGTCGAGGGGCACGGCGGCCGCCGCGCCGTACGCCTGCGACAGGTGCGCGCTGGTCTCCCACGAACCGAAGAGGCGCCAATTGCGCCATGACCAGGCTGCCACGATGGCAACGAACGCAGTAATGGCCGTCGCATAGTAGGGGTCCCGTAGCACGCGCCACCCGCGGAATCTCAGCCGCCACGCGAGTCCTCCGAGTCCGGCGATGATGAAGAAATAGCCAATGCTGGACTTGCTTAGGTAGCTGATACCCGCCAAGATGCCGGCTGGAATAATGTAGGCGGGCTGTTGGAGGCTCTTTAGAATCGCCCATAAGGTCCAGGCAAATAGGGCCAGGACCAAGCTTTCTGGCATCGCTTCCCCCGTGGTCCACACGAGGACCGGATTGAGCGCGATGGCTGTGGCCGCCATGGCCCCGGCGCGCTGGCCATACAGGTCGCGGGTCGTCCACCATGCCGTCCAAATGGCCGCCAGGCCCAGGACCACGGATACGCCGTGGGTGGCAACTTCCGTAGGGCCCGTGACGCGATAGACGGCCCCCAGAAGCCACGGGTAGGCGGGCGGAAAGTGGTGGCTTGGCGCAGCCTGACCATCGAAGGCATAGACGCCTCCCCACGGCAGCATCAAGCCATGGCCTTGGGCAACCGACCAACCCATGACAGAGTAAACACTGACGTCAGCGCCGTAGGGGTAGGTCCAGAGAGACAGGATGCGGGCGAGCGTGCCGACGGCGACGAGGCCCCACCATCCCTTGTTTGTTTCCCGAAACCACGTGTGCACCCAGGCCGGAACTTGCGCCTGGCGCCACACGGGTGCCGGAAGAGCTGCCGCAATGGCGACGAACGCGCCGCCAAACAATAGGCCCAGCACGACATCCGAAAGCCATGCTTGACCCGCTAGCAACGCACCACCGGTTGCGATGGCGCCCGTCGCGGCGACCCAAAGTCGCCACCGAGTTTGCCACATGGCCGCTGTGGCGGCAACGGCGTAGGCGGCCTGTTCATTGGGGCTCGTGGTCAAGAGCGTGAGCAGGTATCCGTCGTCGGCTGGTGCCCCGCGCAGGTACGATGTGTGGATGACCCAGAGGGCGGCGGCCAAGGCAGGCCCAAGCAGCAAGAACCGATAGCCGCTTGCGGCGTCGTGGCGCCGGAAGGCGAGGATTGACAAGGCCAACAGTGCCGTAGGCGCCACATAGTGGTTGAACGGCACCGTCGCCCAGGTTACTACGTCTTGCAGAAGGTCCGGCACGTGGCTGTCGATGGAGCGCCAGACCGCTTGATCGAGTTGCAGGAAACGGCCTCGCTGCAAGAGAGATGCGACCACTGCGCCACCTAGGAGCGCCGCTCCGCTAGCAAGCGCCGTCGGCTTCCATCGTGGTCGAATCCGGAGTAAGACTAGCGCTAGGCCCAGTCCTAGCGCGGCAGTGAGCGCCATGGTCAAGCCGAAATGACTGACGACGCGCACCATGCCCTGGCACCTGGCAAGCGCGCTTTACGACTTGCCATCCAAACCATGAAGCTCGCGCTGCCCTCGGGCGTCTGTGAACCGGCTTGCGGGCGCTGCCAGCCCCTACCTGCGCCTGCACGCCGACAACCCGGTTCCGTGGTGGCCATGGTGCGACGCGGCGTGGCAAGAGGCGCAACGAAGGGACGTGCCCGTGCTCGTATCCATTGGCTATGCAACCTGCCACTGGTGCCACGTCATGGCGCACGAATGCTTCGAGGACCCCGAGGTGGGAGCTGCCATTGGAGAGCAGTTTGTCGCCATCAAAGTGGACCGCGAAGAGCGCCCCGATGTGGACGCAGCCTACATGGCGTATTGTCAGGCCACGCGTGGCAACGGGGGCTGGCCGCTCAACGTCTGGTGCGCGCCGGATAAGACGCCCTTCTTTGCCGCCACCTATGTCCCTCGGCGGGGGCGCGGGCAGCATCCTGGCATTCTCGAACTCATGGAGCGAATCCGCCACGCCTGGGACGAGCGTCGCGACGACTTGATGGCGGGCGCCCGGCATGTTCAGGAGCACCTGGGCACCGGTAATCGGTCACGCGGCCCGGGCCACGGCGCTGGCCACGACGGAGGCCATGCGCAAGACGCTGAATCCTTCATCACGCTGGACGCGGACCAAGTGAGGCGCTGGAGGCGGCAAGCCCATGCCACGCTTGAGGCGCGGCTGGACCGCCAACGAGGCGGCATTGGCGGCGCACCAAAGTTTCCCATGGCCACGACACTGGCGTTCCTGTTGGAGGGCGACGCGGCCGCGCGTGAAGGCGCGCTCACGACGGCCCGAGCCATGCAGCGGGGGGGCATCCACGACCATGTCGGTGGGGGGTTCCACCGCTACAGCACGGACCCCGATTGGCTGGTGCCCCATTTTGAAAAAATGCTGTACGATCAGGCCTTGCTTGTCTCCTTCTACGTTGATTGCTACGCGGCCACGGGTGACGGTGCCTTTGCCCGCACCCTCGAGCGAACCATCCACGGGGTGCAACGCGACTTCACACGTGCCGATGGCCTGCTGGCCAGCGGGGAGGACGCGGACGCTGAGGGAGAGGAGGGGCGCTTTACCACGTGGCTTTGGAGCGAGTTGGAAGACATTTTAGGCCCGAAGACACGAGCGTTTGCAGACGCCTATGGGGCCAAGCAGGCCGGAAATTTTGCCGACGAAGCGACCGGCCAGGCGTCACCGCGCAATATCCTGCATTGGTGTGCGCCAGGCGAACCGGACCCCAAACTCGATGATGCCCTTGGCCGGCTGCTGGAGG
>JBFJXH010000104.1:0-6126 GCA_041623215.1 Thermoplasmatota archaeon | reverse complement strand
GGAAGATGTGGTCGTGGCGCGCGACGAAGGAATCCGCGAGGGCACCACGGCCGAGAGCATCGGTGCCATGCGCCCCGTGTTCAGGCCCAACGGTCAGGTTACGGCGGCCAACGCAAGCCAGCTGTCGGATGGTGCAGCGGCGATTGTTGTTACCAGCCGGGCATGGGCCGAAGAACATGGACTTCCGGTGCTCGCCGCCATTGAGGCGTACGATGCATCTGGCACCAAGCCGGAATGGGTCATGGAAGCGCCCATCGTGTCGGTCAAAAACCTGTTTGCCAGAACCGGACTTGCCGCTGACGACATTGATCTCTGGGAGCACAACGAAGCGTTCGCGAGCGCTTCCTGTGCTGTTGTCAAGGAGTTGGGTGTCCCATCGGACCGTTTCAATGTCAATGGCGGCGCCGTCGCCTTGGGCCACCCGATTGGGGCATCGGGCGCCCGCGTTCTGACGACGCTCATTCACGCCTTGCAGGCACGTGGCGGCGGGCGGGGCCTCGCCACGCTATGTCTCGGCGGCGGCAACGCCGTCACGATGACGGTCAAGGTTTGAGGGCGACCCGCCGGTTGGTCGCGTCTTTGCCGACGTTTGGCTCGTAATCTCCGAAGGTGGCAGGCACATCGTGCGGCCTCGGTTCGGAGGGGGGAGGGGGTCGTCAAGGGGAGAAGAAAAGGGAAGAGGTGCTACGAGCCAGCTTGGGCCTACGCCCAGTTGAGGTCTTCGCGGCGCTGATACAGGTAGTACCCGACTCCGCCAGCGATGGCGGCCAGGAGGGCGAGGCCGATGAGGAGCCACGCCCACCAGGGCAGACCACCGTCGTTGGGGTCGCCGGCCACCGGGTTGTCGTCGCCATTATCCACCTCGCCAGCAAGCAGGCCATACGCGAGGACGTAGGTGGTCTCGGGATCGTCGAGCACGTAGATGGAGCCATCGTCGCGCAGCACGCTGTCGCCCGAAAGAATGCGCGATCCATTGGCCGCGCTCACGTGCAGGAGGCTGCGTTCGCTGTAGGCGTCCGGCACCTTGATTTCAATCCATTCGCCGTCTTCCTTGTCTGCTACCGTGAATTCCACGTTGTAGCTGGAAGTCGTCAATTCCTCGGTGGTAACCGTGCCCGTTACAGCCGTCAGGCGGACGACTTCGTCCGTCAGCGGAATCCAGAAGGCGCCGGGACGCTGACCGGTTTTGGCCAGCAGGAAGGCATCGTTGCTGGACAAGTCGCCGATTCGCACAATGCGGTCGAGGGTCACACCGCCACTACTCTCAATGGAGTCGAGGCGGACACCAGAGCCGCTGGCACGTGCCTTCAAGCTGGTGATGGACGTACCAAGGTACTCGTTGATCTTGTCCAAGCTTTCCTGGGATGCGGTTTGCACGTTCAGATCATGGTCCGCCTTGGCACTGCCCGTGGACGAGCGTGCACCAACATTTCCTGCCTTGTCGTGAGCTTCCACTTGGTAGTGGTAGGTGACGCCGTCCTGGGTGTTCGATGCCGGGTCCACGATGCTCAGTGTGCTCGTGGAAGCGTTGGCGAGGAATTGGAAATTCCCGCTGGCACCGGCGCGGCGGTACACCTTGTACTCGTCGAGACCGGTTCCAGCGTCGCTTGCTGCGTCCCAGGAGAATCGGATCGCTCCGCCGGCCAACGCGGTCGCGGTAGCCGAACCTGGCTTGGAGGGTGCCGTGGCATCCACGAGGACCGATAGCGTTGCGTTGCCGTTGTCAGCGAAGTCCTCTTCGTTGCCGAGCTTGTCGGTCGCCTTGCCGCGGAATTCGTACACGCCATCGCCGCCATCGGTGCCGTTGATGGCGCGAGTGAGGCTGGTGACTGTGGCGTTGCCATCGTAGAACGTCTCCCAGTCGCCGCCGGCCTTGCGGGTTTCAATCACGAACGCATCGGCGCCGCAGGTGTCGGCGGCACTCCAGCGCACAGTGAAGGCACTGTTGGCAACCGTCGGGCCACTGACCGTCGTGGACGGCGCGGCGTTGTCAACGAGTACACTGTAACTCGAAGTGTTCACGTTCCCCGCAAGATCGGTGACGCTCACACTGAGCGTGTGCGTGCCATCCGTCATGTTGGTTCGCGTCAAGGTGCTGTTCGTCGCAGTTACGGTTGCACCGTTGATGGCGACGGCGATGGCATCTGGGCCAAGGCCGCTTCCAGCGTCACTGCCGCCGCTCCAAGACCATGTAGCGTCCTTGTCAGCCGCGCACAGGCCGCTGGTGGCGTGGGTGCTGCTGGTAATGGCAGGCGCCACAGGGATGATGCTGTCTACCTTGAACGCGTAGGTTGCTGCTGGGCCGGTCTGGCCGTTGACACTGACGACTCGGACTGAGAAGGTGTGCGAGCCTTCGCCAACATCGAGGTTGTGCTGACGCGAGTTGCCGGCATCCACCCAACTGCCGCTGTCCAGTCGGACTTGATACTTCTCGACGAAGCGGCCGTTGGGGTCAGCTGCGGGAGGCTGCCATTGGAAAGACCCGGTGCTGGCCTTGCTCCAACCGGCTGAAGCGGTGGTGAAGGCGCTGCTAGTCAGGCCCGTGGGAGCGCCCGGTGGCGAGAGGTCCTTGGTCAGCGCAACGGTTCCGGGCGAAATTGCCGCGAGGCCGTTGACATCGAAGATTGCCCCTGTCGTGACGTTGACCTTGTCGGCAGTGCTCGCCGTGGTGTCGGCGGCCACGATGTCCTTGTCCAGGATGGTTTCCACGGAAGACTGGCCGCCCTTGTGCGTAAGGGAGCGAATCTTGCTCGCGCCGACGCCGTTGTCGTCGCTGTAGCCGAAGTCGGACACAACGATGCGGCCGCCGCCGCCGACGTCGCCGTACACGGCTTCACTGAAGCGCAGGATGGCTACGTTGGTGACCGCCACGGCTTTCTGGAGGACTGGGCGGGCGCCATCCATGGTGGTGAGCCCGGTCAGGGTCACGGCGGGGTTTCCGGCAGCGTCGCGGGCCGGTTTACTGGCACTAACGCCAACGGTCGGGGTAGCCCCAGTGTCCCCGGAGGTCTTCTCGGTAAGCACGAGGAACTTGGTGGTGGTGTTCCAGCCATTTTCCAGGCCGGCCAGCGTGTACGTGCCGACCGTGAAGTTGTCCTTGTTGGCAGTCCCTGCCAGTGGCTCGGACAAGGTGATGTTCACACGGTCCAGTTGACCGTCGAAGCTAGGGCCGCTGTCCACCGTGGTAGCCGTGAGAATTACTGGGCTGGCGCCATCTGTGACGGTCACATTGCTCGTCAAGTTGGCCAACCGGTGGGCAAGCGGGCTGCGGTCGGTGACGTTGCTGCCCGCGTAGCTCAGGCCCAGGCCGGTGGCAGCCGTGTCGTACCCGCTGCCGGTTTCATTGACAAGGATCCGGAGCTGGTCCGTGCGGCCCGCAACAGCTTCCACACCGAGGACTACGCCGTCGCCCAGGTAGCTCGTGGCGCTGGTCGTATCAAGGCCCCAGTCGTCGGTGGCGTTTGCGACGAGGTACACCGCCTCGGTGAAGGTCACAAGCACAGAGTCAACGCGGCCGTCGCGGTCCACATCGCCCGTGGTAGCAGTCAAGATGGCAGGCGCGGTTTGGTCACTGAAGGCTTGCTTGAGCGCGCCATTTGCGTAGTTGGGCATGGCGGCCAGGTCCTGCACGAAGCGGCCGTCCACCGTACTGGTGCTGATGCGGTCCTCGGTGAAGTCGGTCGCAGTGAGCACCTTGTTCAGGGTGCCGTGCCAGGTGCTGCCGCCGTCGCTCGTGGTGAGCGTGGGCGTGAGCGTACTGGCGCCAGCGCCATTGTTGTGGTAGCGGAAGTTAATCGAAGACAAGCTTCCGCCACCCTGACGCTCGACAGCCTCGCTGAAGAATAGCGTGACATCCTTGCTTGCCTGCATGGCGTCAATGGCCACGAGCACCGGGCGCGCGCCGTCGGCTAGGACACCGTCCGAGGATGGCAGCATGTTGCCTGCATCGTCGGCAACCTGAGCGCCGCCGGTGTAGTTGAACAGGGGCATCGCGCCGGTGTCAAACGCACCCAATTCGCCAAGTTCCAAATGGACTGTGGTCGCGTTGAATTGACTAATGGATGTGATGTTGTAGCCGGTGACATTCCAGTCTCCCGTGGCTCCCAGCGTGACGTTTTCGCTGAGGGTCATGATGGCCCTGTCGATGAACCCGTCTTCGTCAACATCGTCTGTGGCATGGCCAACGATGGCCGGGGCCGCTTCGTCATGAAGGAGTGCAGCGGACTCGGTCGCGTTGGAAGCTACGGAAGCATGGCCGGATGCCAGGTCGGTGAACGTCCCTTCGTCCAGCGTGATGGCTGGCAGGTGGCCCGTATGCGACAGGTCGCCGGGGCCGGGCGTGTACGACAGCAGGACGCTGGCCAGGCCGGCGGAGCTTGACCCGGTCGGGGTCTCTCCATCGATGGTCACGCGCGTAGCGTTGAAGGAGGACATGGACACGGATTCGCTGAAGTCGACGCGAATGCCGTCGAGCATGCCGTCGCCGTTGTCGTCAACCGTGGCTAGGTGGAGGACCGTTGGCGGCAATTCATCGCTGAGGTAAGTGTCGCCTGGAGCAAGCTTGAGCGATCCGGATGCCTCCTTGATGAGGTCCTCGTACACGGTGATGAAGTCGGAACCAATGTCGGCGGTTGTCAAGGGGAAGTCGGTAGTTCCAACCGCTTGCGCGTCGCCTGCTTCGTGAGCCAACAAGTCAAGCGTTCCCGCGCCTACGCCGTTCGTAGACAGCAGGTCAAGGTCGCCGGGTTCGAGGCCGTTGCCTTCGACTGTGCTGACGCCTTCACTGAAGAACAAGCGAAGCGTTGTCGTGCCAACATCGGCTTGAGCAAGTCGAAGCACGGGTGCAGCGCCGTCCGTGACGGTAAGGTTGGCACCCTCAATGGCCGGGGCCAGGTTGCCGGCTTCGTCCGCCAGCATGCCGGCAGAGACATTGAAGGCGGGAAGTTCGCCGGTACCGAAGGCCGTGCTCCACGTTGCGTCGCCGCCGAAGTCCATGATGAATTGGTGGTCGTTGGCAGTGGTACCGGTGGACGAAAGCGTCGCCGAGAATGGCGATCCATCGGTGAACTCAACTACTGGTATGCCCGCAGTCAAGTCGTCCAGCTCTTCGCTGAAGGTCAGCAAGAATGCGTCAAGCCAGCCGTCGCCGCTTTGGTCGATGGTCTTGGCTGCCAGCAATGCCGGGCCGGCGCCGTCGAATTCGACGATTGCGTCCGCTCCGTGCGTGGCCACGGCGTTACCGTCGAGGCCTTGCAAGCCGCTAGCTTGGTAGGTCAGATTTGGTACGTCCCCCGTATTGGGACTGCCAGTCGCCGTGAAGTTGAGGTGCAGGGTGGTATTGGCGGGCGAATCGACAAAGTGCCAGCTTGTGGCTGCGCCCAGATCGATAGCAGCCCAGCCGGACGTTCCAGCGGTGGAACTGTTGAGGCCCTCGCTAAAGGTTACCACGTATGCGTCAAGGCTGCCGTCCGCATCCATGTCGCGCGTCTGGGCGTGCTGAATCACTGGTGCAACCCGGTCCTCAGCAGCCATTGTGCCAGGCACGAGCGTAAGGCCAACTGCATCGGTCAGCGTGGTGCTGCCGTAGTCAATGCCTGGCGTTGCGCCGGTGTCGAAGCTTCCCGCCTCGGTCAAGTTGAGTTGGACGGTCGAGCAGTTTAGTCCGGCGGCATCGCAGCCGCGGCCCGAGGAGCCAATTTCTGCGTAATCGTGGGACCCGTCAGTGACGTCAAACTCGCTGGGGATGAAGGACGTCGTGTTCACCGGTTCCGAGAAGACGAGGGAGATGTTGTCGATTTGGCCCCAGGTGCCACCAAGGTCCGCGGTCAGAGCTGCAACCAGGACAGGTGAGGCTGCATCGGACGCGCTGCGGTTCAAGTCGTTCACGATGTTGCCGGCGTCGTCGCGGACGCCCGTGCCGTCGTAGGTTACAATGGGCGTGGCACCCGTGTCGAAGCCGGTTTCGTTGAAAGACAGAGTCAGCGTCGTGCGCGCCGTGTCGTTGCTAATCGCGAATGGGGCGTCGTAGCCAGTCACCGACCATTCGCTGGCATCCAGCGTGCTGGCTTGAACCGGTTCGCTCATGGTCAGGGTCACGTTGTCGATGCGGCCATCAAGGTCTGCATC
>JBFJXH010000103.1:0-6157 GCA_041623215.1 Thermoplasmatota archaeon | reverse complement strand
TGGACCCGGGCCACCCTGGTTCTGGTGGCCTTTTTAGCAGGTTCATCGGTGGAACGTCGTGGCGTGGACCAGCATCGTCCATGCATTGTGGCTGTTCCTGCCGGTCTATGTGGCCAACATGAGTCCCGTGTTCACGGCCAAGTTGGCGCCCAAGTGGAGCCATCCTATTGACGGGGGCCGCATGCACCGCGACGGCAAACGCTTGCTTGGCGACGGCAAAACCTGGCGCGGCCTGCTGTTGGGAGGCGTTGCGGCGGGCCTCACCGCAGTGGCAATCTCCGCCGTTGCCCCTTCGTTCCATGAACCTGGCTTCTTTGCTGGCTGGGACTACGGCGCAGGAGGCTATCCGGGCGGAGCCATCGGGGACGAAGCGCCACCTTGCCCCGGTAGCGCCGACTGCGCGGCGGTGGATGCGGTCGCGTCCGCGTGGTGGGGGGTGTTTGCTTTCGGCTTCGTTGCTGGCTTTGTGGCGCTTCTGGGCGACGCACTAGAGTCATTTGTCAAGCGCCGCACCGGTCGCGAACGGGGAGCACCCTGGTTCCCCTTTGACCAGCTCGATTTCGTGGTCTTTGGCCTTCTCGGCATGGTCATCGGAGCCCCGCTTCTGGCCGATGGCTGGCTGTGGGAAGCCTTGTTTGGCGACTGGGTCGTCTTGGCAACCCTCCTAGTCCTGACGCCAGGATTGCACCTGCTGGTCAATCGGGTCGGTTACTGGATTGGACTCAAGGAGGTGCCATGGTGATGGGGCTCCTGGACGATGATGACCTGTTGGACTTAGGGCCCCGTGCCAAGACCACCGACCCTTTGGCGGTGGTACGAGAAGAGCGGGCACGCAAGGCGACGCAGATTAAGGGCGCCAACAAGGAGCTGGAACAATGGCTAGCCAGCCAAGGCGCCGGCGGTGAAGATGGTCAGCACCCCTGTGGCATTTGCAGCCGCGTGGAAACACGACTGAAATGCAGCGCATGCGGACGCTTTGCCTGCAAGCCTCACAGCTGGACCATGCTAGGCCTGTGCACGGACTGCGCCACGGCGGAACGCATCCATACCCCGGACGACGACCGGGTCGTGGGGCGGAATTGGCTCGAGGGGTAACGTGATTCGAATCCTCACGGCGCTACTCGGCCTAGCCGTCATTGGCGCACTGTTTGCAGGCGTTTACTACGGCGCCGAAGGTCTTGAGCTACGGGAGTCCAGGCCGCCTGCCTTCAACATTGCTCCCGGTGAAGTTCGCGTCGATTTCCTTGAGCCAAGCATTGCGGGTGGCCCGATTACGGTGCACTTGGACATTCAGGGCCCCCCCATCGACGTGTACGTCATGGACGAGGAGTGGGTTGCCCGTTTGACCGACAGTGGAACCATCAACCTAAGCCAGCCGTTCAGTTTCCACCGCGAGTTTAGCCGCCTCGGCGTCAACGGCAGCACGGACCTAGCAGTGGTTGCCGACGGAGAAACCCGCCTGGCACTCGTCCTCGACCACAGCGACAATCATTACGCCAACGATACCATCCCCGAGCCGCACGTAGTGGGCGTCAAGGTGACGACCCGTTACCTGGACGAGGAGCGGCGCAGTCTAACGCTCGGGTACCTCGCCGCCACGCCCAGCGTCATTCTCGTCGGCCTTACAATCCAGCGACGTCTCAAGCGTGCAGCAGCCGACAAGAAGCGATTGAAGCACGATTAGGGAGATTCGTGGCGCCGCGCCGCCGGGCCGTGACGCCGGCGTCCTGGAGCGACCTAACCCGAGTTGTCAGTAGTTTCGCTGCCGGTTCTTCGGCTGCGTTTCCCCTCGTCGCTCTTACCTTCTGAGCCGGGGGCGCCATCGCTGGCCCGGGAGCGCCCGCGACGGCGTCCTCGCTTGCGGCCGCCGTTCCCTGCTTCGCCTTCACTTGAACTTGGAGAGCTATCGGGGTCGTCTGGCCGCCCGCGAGGCGAGCCGGTGCCGCGGTCGTGGCGGGGGCCTCTGCCGCCCCGTCCACCTCGTCCGCCCCGCCGGCCGCGTCCGCCCTGTCGCCCGGTCGGTGGTTGCCGTTGGCGTTCGCTCGGCCGCGGAGCCGCTTGGCCATAACTGACGTGGATCTTCTGGCACAAGCCAAGGTAGAGCTTGAATCCGGGGTGGTCGCTGATGGTGCGCTCGTCGCCGACTAGGATGAAGTTGCGGCGCGCGCGCGTTACAGCCACATTGAGACGCCGTTCGTCGGCCACGAAGCCGAGGCGGTGCCGAGGATTGCTGCGCACGCTCGAGTACAACACCACATCCCATTCACGTCCCTGGGCCGCATCCACGGTCGATACCTCCACATCGGGGACTTCCCGTCGGATGGCCTCGCGTTGCGCCTGATACGGCGTCAGTACTGCCATGGTCCAACCCTTGTCGCGCACCTGGGTGCGGATGTCATCGATGACGGCCTTGATGCAGGCCACTTCATAGTCGTTAGAGATAGATCCATTGCGTTGCCGGGGGTTCTCCAAGCCGGTAACGTGCCGGAAGGCGAGGGCCGGGTAGTTTTCGATGCCGTCCTGGGCATCGGCGCTGTCAGCAGTCTGGATGGCCCCCTCGTAGTAGCGCTCGTTGCTGAACCGTGCGATTTGGTCACGCATCCGGAACTGCGTCTTGAGCAACCAGGTGCGGTCGCCGCCAGTCAGTTCCTCGATGCGCTCAAAGAGCGTAACGTCGAGGCCTGCGTCCTTGGCATCCATGGACACCACGGTAGGAGGCAGTTGCAGCGGGTCGCCTGCCAAGACGAGGTTTCGGCCCCGCATGACCGCTGCAAGCGACGAGGGTGCCGTAGATTGGCCGGCCTCATCGTGAATGACATAATCGAAGATGTACGGACTCATGGTGCCCCGCGCGTCAATGTACCGGTAGGCACCGTAGTTGGTGGTGGCCACCACCACACCGTGCTCGCCGGCCCAACGCACGAAACTCGGAGCATCCAATGGATCGATTCGTGCCGGCAGCGCGTTGTCATCGCGAATGTTAGGTGCGTGGCCCACGCGGACGACGGGCGCCCCAGCCCGTCGCAGGCCCACCACGAGGTTGTCCACGGCAGCGTTGGAGTCGGCCGTCACCAACACCGAGTGACCGGCTCGCGTTAGGGCAATGGCCAGGTGGCTCAGGGTGTGCGTCTTGCCGGTACCCGGAGGCCCATGCACGAGATTGACCCGTCCGCCCGCCAAAACCGCGTTGACGGAAGCCAGTTGACTTTCGGTCAGGGCATCCAGCTCCAGTTTTTGCGGCCGTTTCTTGGCGGCCTTGGTTTCTCCTAACAGGCACGCCCGCAGCAAGCCATCTGGGCCGTCGTCGGCTCCCTCGCGGGTCTTGGCCGCTCGCAGGGCGCCCAAGATGGCAGAATGGTAGGCTTCGAAGACTGTCGCGTCAAAGACGAGGTTGACGGTTACCAGGTCAGGCAAATTGCGCGGCAAGCCAGCCGGGCAGTCAATCGTAAGGCGCCGGCCACTCATCTTGGAGACAAGGCCCGAGGCCAATTCCACGCGCTTGCCGGCTTCGACGAGAGCGACCTCCGAACCGGGAGCAATGTTCGTGGCCGGCATGCGGCCGCCCCGGAACTCCACCGTGACAGACGAGGGGGTTCGGTGCCCCACATGCATGCGCGGCAAAGCCATGCCTTCGCGGCGGCGCTCCCGCTCCGGCTGCCGGCGATGCATGTCGGCCAAGAACGACCGCTCATGTTCTTCGGCCACGGACAACGCATCGGACCATTCCTGCAGGACCTTGACGGCCGCCGTCTTGCCCCGCACCTTCACGCTGGAAATGTCGGGAACCTTGTGGAGTGCGGCATCGTCCAAGGGTCCCTTGAGGCGGTGGCGCTTGCAATAGCTGGTTGCCGCCTCCAAGAGGTGGCTGCTTGCAAACAGGAAGCGAAGCTCGGCATAGCGTCCCCATGCTGTAACCAAGTCGCCGTCCTTTTTGCTGGCCTCGGCGGCGAGCACCGAGAACGTGCGACCGCGCCATGCATGCCGGCGCGCATCGTACAGGGACGGGTGTGGAAGGTCAGGCACCATGGGCGTGATGCGCGGGTGGGCTAACCGAAGCAAGCTGGCGGGGCCACTCTCGGCGGCCACCAGTAACGCGCCCGCCAGACCGCCGTGGCTGCGGATGGCGGCCAGGACGTCGGCCGGTGGAACCTTCTTGCCGGCGTGGGCGAGGGCAGCTGCCTGCGCCACAACGGGCGTGAGGCGATACAGGTCAGGGCCAGGCAGGCCGCGGAGAGCCAACGCGGCGCCCACCATGGTTTCCAGGTCCTCCACCACCATCGCCTGGTCGGGATCGTCGGCGAGCAGAAGCCCCGTGGCCACGCGGTCGAGTTGGCGTGCAGCCTGGCGCCAACGGTCGTCCCAAGGCGGTGTATGGCAAAGGTCCGCGGGTACGGGTAATACGACGGTATCTTCGACTAGCCCCGGTTCGCCAAGCGTCTTCCAGGCGGTTGTCGCGATGCGCATAATGGCGCGGCCATCCGCTGCGGGGTCAGCAAGCAGCCACCCGGCTGGCGCGCCATCAGTATGTTCGGCGGGCAGGTTCTTCAGCGCAAGCGTCGCCTTGGCGCCCGGTACAGGCACACCCGGGTGCAGGACGACTAGGTCCTCGGTTGCCTTGCAGCGCTCGAGCGCGACGTCACGCGCTCGACCACGAGCAAATACGCCTGCCTCGGAATCGGGTAGTTGGACTGGAATGTCAGAACCATCCCACGGTCCGACGGGCCCGTCGTCCGTGTTTTCTGGCTTGAGCATCGCCACGTGCAGGCGATACCGAATGCGGGGCAAAATACCAAGGTCGCGCGCCTGCGCCTCTGTGTAACGATACAGCAGCGGGCCATACACGCGCGCCCAGGTCTGGCTAGACAACAGGTCAAAGGATGACGGCTGCCGGCTAAGGCAGAACCTTGAGGCGAAGGGCGCTTCCAGAAAGGCGCGGCCTAGCGGTGGCGTCATGCCATCCGCGTCTAGGAGTACAAGCAGCCCAGTCGTCGCAAAACGCCCCCAAGCGGACAGGTCCACCGTTGACAATTCTTGCAAGTCCGCCACGATGAGCACACCGTCCTCTCGTGGCTCCATGAAATGATGGTCCAGTAGCGACGACGGCTTCAAGCCAAAGCGTTCCTGCATCGTTGCCACGAGGCCTTCACGGTCCTCCGGCGTACAGGCAACCAAAACGTTGGTGTCCCCGCTCATCTGCAAGGTGTGATGAATCACGGCGAAGGGCAAGTCTCCCATCGGCAAACCATGGGACAAGGCGACCAGGCCGTACCGGCCACACTCGACCCAGGCTTCAAACGCCTCACGCTGCCAAGGATAGTGCAGGGCAGGTTCCTCCCGCATGACCTGCCTCGCCACATCGCCCCGGGCACGATTTCGGAGCATCCGCTCCTCGGCCTCGGCTACGCTCGAATCCCGGCATTTCGGGCAACGGTCGGGGAAGTTTCCGTGCTGGCAGAAACGGGCCATAAGGCGCCTCCCGGGAGACAAGCTCACCGGATCAAATGATGAAGGAAAAGAAGCCAGGGGAGGGGCCGAAGCCCCTCCCCCGCGGGTGGAGAGAGAAATGGTGGACAGCGATGCGGTTTCCCGTTGGCTCGCGCACAACAGTACAAGGCGCAACGTGGACCTGCTTAACTTCCGTGTTCGGTATGAGAACGGGTGAACCAGGTCACTATGGCCGTCCCACCACTTCGAGAGTGAAGTGGGGATGACTCCCCATATGCAATATGCACACGCAGCCTTTTAGAAGTGAAATGGAAAGAAAAAATAAGTAGACTGAACCTAGTTCAGTCGATCCAACATGGACGTTTCGTAAGGGCGGGCTGAACACCTCGTTGCCTCGGTGCGTACACCCCCCTCCGATCAAACCCGTCTTCTACGGGAGTCCTACGACGCTTCGTCTTGACGCGGGTTTCACGCTTAGATGCTTTCAGCGTTTATCCCTTAGAGCGTGGCTGCCCAGCGGTGCCTTGTCAGACAACTGGTAAACTAGTGGCTCCAAGGCCCTGTTCCTCTCGTACTAAGGGCCCTTTCGTCTCAAGCGT
Source organism: Thermoplasmatota archaeon (assembly GCA_041623215.1). Classification (GTDB taxonomy): domain Archaea; phylum Thermoplasmatota; class E2; order JACPAO01; family JAHFTW01; genus JBFJXH01. The sequence goes on along the minus strand of JBFJXH010000103.1, from coordinate 113 downwards.
CAACGCTCCTAGAAGTTAGCAACAAACCTGTCTCACGACGGTCTAAACCCATCTCACGATCCCCTTTAATGGGCGAACAACCCCACCCTTGGCAGCTGCTGCACCACCAGGTT
>JBFJXH010000102.1:0-6325 GCA_041623215.1 Thermoplasmatota archaeon | reverse complement strand
GGGACCACCACGCCAAGCGGCTGGGACGCCCATGACGACGAGGACGAGTTGCTGCACACCACGTGGCACGCCTACATCGGCGTCAGTCTCAACGCCGACAGCGACGAGCCCGTCTTCGCCATCACAACCGTCAACGAACTGGACAAGCCCATCAAGCGTGGTGGCTGCGAAGACCGCTGCCACGGTGACATCGGCGGCATGTACGATTTCTTCGACATCGACATTGACCCCATCACCGGCCGCGTGTGGAGCGCCCTCGTTGACGTCTGCACGGGCGAGTGTGACTGGCCCGGCGCCGACGCCGAGACCTTCCAGCGCACCTTCGGTGCCGTGGGCCGCCAGACCGGCGGGACCCTGCTGCTCGATGAGCCCATCCCCGAAGCGTAATTGATTCGCATCGGTTCCTTTTCCCCTTCCCCTTCCCCCTCACCGCCTTCCCTTTGTGTGTGAGGTGGCCCCGGCGTGGGCGAATGGCCCCACGCCTCCCCTGGACCCTTAAAGCAGGCTTGCTTGCGCCGCTCGTTGGCCGCGTTCTGCCCGACTTGTCGCAACTTGCTTCGCCCCGTCAAGGGCACCTTAGTCTGTGCCAAGTGCAGCCAGGCGGGTCGCGCCCGTACCGTGATGAGTGGCGGCAAGGCAGTCCATTTGCAGCAAGGCCAACAAGGCCTCATGGGCTTGGGCGATGGCTTTGGAACGACCCCCGGCATTGAGCCGACGCTAACCCCTCAGGCGAGCACCTACCAGCCCGCCGACGGCGGCACACCGCATCCCAATCTCGGCCTGTTTCCGTACGACGAGATTCGCGCAGGCCAACGGCGCTTTGCCCGCGACGCTACGCGGGCGGTGGCAAGCGGCACCCACCTGGTGGCGCAGGCGCCAACGGGCATCGGCAAGACGGCGGCTGCGTTGGCCCCGGCGCTGCAGCACGCCATTGACGAAGGCCGCACGGTCCTGTTTTTGACCAGTCGCCAGTCGCAGCATCGCATCGCCGTGGATACCTTGCGCTCCATCCGCGACCGCCGGGGGGCGCATTTTGGTGTCGTGGATTTGGTGGCCAAGCGAGATATGTGCCTGCGGCCCGAGGCGAACGAGTTGCACCCGGCCCGTTTCCCTGACTTTTGCGCTCGCGAGACGCGTGCTGCCAAAGCGGGTAAGGGCGGTTGCTCCTTCGTTCGGGACGTTGACGAGGATACGCTTCGACGCATCCGCGCCGGGGTTTTCCATGTCGAGGAACTGATGCAGGTGGCGAAGGAGGCGCATCTTTGCCCGCACCTGGTGGCCATGGAATCGGCGACCCAGGCGCAAGTGGTCGTGGCAGACTACAATCACTTGTTCAGCGACATCCGCGAGCGGAGCCTCGAGCGCTTGGGCGTGGACCTGCATCAGCTGGTGGTCATCGTTGATGAGGCTCACAACCTGCCCGACCGCATCAAGCAGAACCACGCCCACAAGATTTCCGACTTCTTGCTTGACCAAGTGGAAGGTGAGGCGCGTGCCCACCGGGAGCGCGGGGTGGTCGCCGATGTCGCGGCCTTGCGAAAGACGCTGGCGCTGTTGGCCCGCGAAGCGCGGGAGCAGGGCAAGGCAGAGGTGGAGCGCTTGGGCGACGGCAAGTCCCAGGTGGCTCGCCTGGAGGTTGATGACTTACACCGCATTTTCGAAGCCACCCGCAACGAGGGCGGGTTGGCGTCCGTCGAGGGCTCAGGCTTACATCGAACCCTCTCCGATGTCATCAAAGATCTTGGACCGCTGGCGACCAAGCAAGCCAAGGGAACCGATGTCCAAGTCTACGCGGAACAATTGGCCGAGGCGCTAGAGGATTGGGGCCGCTTCCGTCGCGGCGGCCTTCGCTTCCTGCAATGGGACGACGAAGGCGCCTTGACCCTGCATGTGCGTTTGCTGGATCCTGGTTTGCCGGCGCGCGATGTCTTTGGTCGCGTGCACGCGGCCATCTTGATGTCCGGGACGTTGGAACCGCCGGAAATGTTTCGTGACCTATTGGGCCTGGATGGGGATTCGACGGTGGTTCGCACCTACCCCAGTCCGTTTCCCCCGGAGAACCGCTTGGTCGTCGCGGCGACCGGTTACACCACACGTTTCAAAGAGCGCTCCGAGGCCTTGTGGACACGCATTGCAACCACCATCATGGATACTTGCGAAGCGACGGCAGGCAACGTTGCCGTGTATTGCCCAAGTTATGCAATCCTTCGCGAAGTGCGGCACGCGCTGACCGGCGATACGCGCGTGGCTGGCAAGGAGGTCGTGGAGGAGGAGTCCGGCATGGGCAAGGCAGAACGGGACCAGGTCTTGGACCGTTTGCGCGGTGCCCTTGGACGGGGCGGCGGCTTGCTGCTGGGGGTCATGGGCGGGTCATTTAGCGAAGGCGTGGACTTCAAGGACGGCTTGCTGTCCTCCGTCATCATCGTGGGCTTGCCGCTGGCGCCTCCGGATCTGGAGGTCACGGCGACCATTGGCTACTTGCAGGAACGATTTCCCGGCAAGGGCCAGGCGTACGGCTACACCTATCCGGCTATGCAGCGGGTCCTGCAAGCGATGGGGCGAGGCATTCGTAGCGGGACCGATCGCTGTGCCATCCTATTGCTGGATGCACGCTACTTGCAAGCGCCGTACCGCGATGTATTGCCGCAGGGCGTGATTCCGTCCAGCGACCCGGCCTTCACTGCCACCGGCTTCCTTTCCGCTCACGACCTTTGAGCTTCGTGGCCGGCTGGGTCAGCATGGCGGCGTAGAGGGTCAGCAGCGCCGCGCCAACCCACACCAGCCCAATGCCGGGCAGACTCAGCGCGTGCAAGCGTACAGCTTCCACTTGCGGGTCCACCATGCGAGCCGCCGGCTGATACGTGGCGACCCAGGCATCCTCTGCTGCGCACGGGTCGGCGGTTGCATCCTCGCTCGATTCGTTGCCGGATCTGGGCGGCGGTGGGCGTCCGGCATCCGTGATGCAGATGGCATCCACGTCGAAGTAGAGGTCGCGCCACCAGGAACGATGTGTGGCGGGAAGCGGGTAATGACTGGCGGAGCGCGGCTCCCAGTACACCTCCGGTGCCGCTGTGTGTCCGCCGCTCGATTCCACCAGGACATGTAGGCTGGCAACCCAGGGTGTTCCCGGTTCGCCGTGGCTCGTTTGCCCCCCGAGGCTCATCGCGAGTCCGCCCACTTCGAGGGTGGTTTCATGGTCCACAATGCCCCGCTCGTCGTCCACCCACCAGGTGCTGGCTGCGTAGCCAGCAACCAAGATGACCAAGGCGACATGTAGGCCCTGGATGGCTGCGGGTCGCATGGGCGTGGCGCGAATCGCTTTGGCCGGCGGTGGTCCGCGCTGCTTGGTGCCTGCCAGGTGCCCCGCCTTGTGCAACTGCCAGGCAGCGATGCCGGCCAACAGGGGGGCAATGAGAAATCCGCCCAGGCCGGCGGCGACGACAAGGGCCACGCGGCCGTCGATGGAGGGGTCGGTGGCGGCGCGGTGCAGTTGCCAAATGGCCCACGCTGCGGCGGCGCCCAAAATCAATTGCGACGGCCAGCCCGGCAGCCATGAAGGAGGGGAAAGCCACCAGGCCAAGTCGAGCCAACCGGCGATGATGGCCATAGCATAGGGGCCCCGGCGGTTGCGGGGGCCGGGCAGGGTGTGCGCCAGCCGGGCGACGCCGACAATGATGGCGATGAGGGCGACCACAATCAGCGCGGCGCCGCCTCGCTGAGCCGGGAAGGCCAAGCTTGCACCGATGGCCAAAACGATGGCCATGCCCACAACCAGTAGGATGCGTCGCCGGCCCAGCAGGGCCCTTCCTTGCATGACCATGATGCCCAACAAGAGCGGGACCAGGAGAAGCGGCGTGCGAGCATCATAGGCGGCCCGGTCCCAGCCATTGATGCTTTGGAAAAACAGGATGCCAATGACTAGGAGGCCTAGGCCCAGAAGGCTGGCCGCCACGACCAGCAGGCCGCGGTCTTTGAGCAAATCGCGGCGACCCAGCGGCTTGGCGGTTTCCTCTGCGCCTAGATGGGTCAGGCCGGCAAGGGCCAGGGCGGCGGCCGGAACCAGCAAGACGCCGAGGCCGGGCGGACCTGGCACCCAGGAGGCTGCTTCGAACCACCAGGACACGAGCTTCGTGGGGGCCAGCAGCGCGAGGGCGGTCAGTGCCGCCAGCGCCCCGCCTACGATGCGAACACCAGCTCCGGTGCCAGCGCTTCGCGCCCATAGTGTGAGGGGAACGAAGAGAGAGCCGAGAGCCAGAGCGAGGTAGCCAGCCAGCTCGGGCGCTGCCGCAAGAATGCCCAGGAACCGGGAGGCGGGGTCGGGGTCGAAGGCATTGGTGGGGTCCGTGAAGGCGTGCACCGATACCCAGAGGCCGGAGCGAGTTGCCAACGTCGAGAGCAGCGTGAGGCTTAGTGGCAGCGTGGCCAGCATCGGCGCCATGGCGGGAAGATCACCGGACCGTCGCCGAGCCAGGGCGGTGTGGAGCCATAAAACCCAGGCAATCCAGGGCAGCAGGTTGGCCACTTCCACGGGGTCCCAGGCCCAGTAGCCGCCGAAGCCGAGCGTGTAGTAGGCCCATACGCCGCCAAGCACGAGGCCCGCGGTGGCGCTCACGAATCCCAGTCGCGACGCCGGCGTCACAAGGTCAATCCAGGCGGTTTGAACCGCACGGCTACCCGCATCGTCGCTGTCACGGGCACCGATGCGCCGCGTCATGGCTGCCAACGCGCCCGCCGCCGGCACCGTGGCCAAGGCGTACGCAATGAACTGGATGGGCGGGTGGATGAGCATGAAGGGCGTCTGCAGCGTCGGGTTCAGACCGTTGCCTTCGGGCCTCGCTTGTACCAGGTGGGCCGGCGTCGGGGTGAACGTCCCTTGCTGGATGACAAGGACCAGAAAGGCCGCTTGCCAGACCAAGAGCCAGGCGTAGAAGTGCCGCCGGGTGGCGTCGGCCGCCGGAGCCCCCTTTCGAGTCACGGTCGCCGTGACGGCGGTCAGGATGGCAGCCCACAGCAGCAGGCTACCTTCACGGCCGGCCCAGGCACCGGCCAGACGATACCACCATGCAAGGTCACGACTGGTGTAAATCCAGACGTGTTGGATGTGGACATTGCCAAGCAGAAACTGCAGTGCCAAGGCAAGCCACGCGGCACCGGCAAGGGCCGCTGCGGTCCGCGTGATGAGGGGGAAGGTGGCGGCCGGTAGGCGTGAGCGAAGCGCGGGCACGAGCAGTCCTACGAGCGCAAGTGTGGTGGCGGCTAGGGCGAGACGAATCAGCCACTCCAGCGCCTGCGTCATGGTGAGCCCTCGTTGCCCTCGTTGTCATGGTCGCGCCGGGGCCCGATTCGCTTGGCGGGCAGGAGCGCCACGGCAAGCGCCGCAACACCGGCCGCGAGCAAGGCCAGCTTTGGCATTGCTTGGCCGTAGGTGCGCACCGAGGCGTCGCCAAGCCGCAGCGCAGGGTGGCCATAATCATCGGCCAAGTGCTCAATGGCCCGGTCGCCGAACAGGCACGGGTCGCACCAGGTAGCCGATAGTAGTTCCATCAACACGCCCCGGTCCGTTTGCCGCGTCGGGGCCGCTTGGCTAACGGGATGGGTTGTTGCCTGGGCCACTTCGCGCGCTTGGTAGATGGCGCCGGGGCGGTCAGCCTGCACCCACACCACGAGCGCCAACTCGTCCCAAACATTGTCTGTGCGGGAGAGCGCGGTGGATGACTCGCTACTCTGCGGCAGCACGTTGGCAGCGTGCAAGTCGAAGGTGTGGCGGATCCGAAGCCCATCGGTCGCATTGATGGTGCCACCATGATGGAGGGCGCGAAGCGTCAGCCGATGCTCGGTGATGCCGTTACTGATGGCCGCCGGGGGGGCGTAATGGACCGGGTCCTGCACGAGCGCAACCCAGAGGCTCAGCTCCTCATCCGCCAGGGAGTCCGCCGCGATGGGCGTTACGACGACCATGGCATCAAGCAGGGCCGGAACGCTCGGGTTGCCGGCGGCCTGGGCACCGCCTCGGAGGGCGGCTACGTCCAGTTGGATGGGCGCACGGCCGCCGGTGTTGGCCCCTTGGATTCGCGTCGCAAGTTGTTCTTCGTACAGGTCTCGTGTGCGAGCCGGTTGTTCCGAATCAGGCAACCCGTCGGTGAAAATGACGCCATCCACCAGGAGGCTCGGGTAGCCAAATCCGTCGCGTTGAGGGTCCAAAGCCGCGGCGTAGCGGGCTACAAAGGGTGCCTGACCGGTGCCTTGCCAATCGAAGCCCAGGCCATCCACGCCATCGTTGGGGTGGTGGACGATGATGCTTACAGGCGGCCCGGCACGCCACGGG
>JBFJXH010000101.1:0-6347 GCA_041623215.1 Thermoplasmatota archaeon | reverse complement strand
TGCGTCCCCGTCATTCCAAGATGCCGCAGTCAAGCGGCGCGTAGTCAAGCACGACGCTTTCTGCGAGCCACAAGACGGCCATGGCGAAAGTTGCCAGCCCGGGTTGTCGGAAGCGCGGCCGATACACGCCCATGACGCCCCTCCTGGGAACGTAACTCAGTTGGGAGAGTGCCAGACTGAAGATCTGGATGTCGCGGGTTCGATCCCGGCCGGTCCCATTCGAACGAAGTTAGGCTGGGATCGGATGGACGCCGGCTCGCTTGCGAGGCGGCCGAGGGCCGGTCCCATACTGCGCCATGCATACATGGCGCCTGATGCGTTCGGGCATCGAAGCGGTGGGGGCAAGTTGACAAAGGCAACGAGCGACAGCAGATTTGATCCCGGTCGTACCCATGGCCCGATGCGCAAGCAACGGGCCCTTGTAGCCACCTGGCAAGAACCGGTGGAAAAGCAGCAACAGTGAGCCCGGCGTTGGCGTGGGCAGCGGCACTACGTTTCGGGCCAGCCGTGAATCGCCATGCCCAGCAGGATATTCGCCGTGGCCAAAACCACCAGATGCGCTCGCCAGAGCGAGGATTTCCACCAAGTAAACCCAGCCAATGAAAGTCCCCCGACCGCCCCAATAAGGAACGGGCCATCGAATATCCAAAGGTCGGCATAATTTTCGATTCGCAGGCCAGCCACGGCTAAGCCAGCGAGAGTGGCACCCACGAACCCAGTCAGGAGAGCGCCGCCGGCCACCAACACTGAGCCGCCGTCCTGCACGCCAGCACTCCAAGCGATGCCACTGACAGCAGGCACCACAAAAATTGCCGCGATGATGTATAGAAACAGCCAGTCCGGTGCAAAGAATACGGCCGCCGCAAACATACCGTACAAGGTCATGGTCGCCCCCCAAGCGTTCCTGTCGACGGTCACGGGGCATGAGGCCATACATACGAAATAACAAGTCCGGTCGGCGTTTAGAAGCCAGGCTTCGTGCACGGCACGTGCCCCGCTCCAAGGACGACTGGCTCCAGGAGACCCATGGCCCCGCGGCGGCCAAGCACCCCGATTGTAAGGAGTCCTTCTCGGCGTTCACCGGTCGCGAGAAGGACGCCATTTACTCACCCGACGACTCGGCCGAATTTCACGCCGATGCGGCCCTTGGGTACCCAGGCGAGGCGTCGTTCGAGCACTTGGGCCAGGCGGTCGGCGCAGCCTTGAACGTGCCGCATGGCCTTGCAGGGGAAGCCAGGTCCAATCGGTTGCGCCGCACTCGTTGTCAGGTCCTTGCGTCCCCGTCATTCCAAGATGCCGCAGTCAAGCGGCGCGTAGTCAAGCACGACGCTTTCTGCGAGCCACAAGACGGCCATGGCGAAAGTTGCCAGCCCGGGTTGTCGGAAGCGCGGCGGCACGCTGCCAGCTGCTCCCACCACGAGGAAGAATAACAGGGGCAACGCGCGGGTTGCGCTCATGTAGCGAAGGTAGAGGTGCTCCAGCGTGTAGGGTAGTGGGCCGCCTCCGCACGGGCCGCGATTCACATAGAGGCTGGCCAAGGATGCCAGCAAATGGATCATGGCCAGGGCAGGCAAGGCCCACGCCTTGCGGTCCGTGGACTGCTGCCAGGTGGGCCACCAGGCGGCCGCCAGGAATCCCATGGCAATGACCACGAAGACGCCACCCAACATCTGCAATCCGACATGGTCTGGCGAACCGATGACCAACCCCAGGATGGTAGCTGCCGCGGCGGCCGCAACAAGGACGATTCTGGGAGCCACGCTACGTATCCGGGGTGGACGTACAAAGTTGTGACCAAACCGTTGGGCGCGACCGGCTTATCACCCGGCTTCCGTTGGCGCAGCCATGGTACGGTCCAAGACGGACTGGGACGCAGACACCTATGGGCCGGCAACTGCCAAGCACCCAGAGCGAAAAGAGGCGTTCTCGGCGTTTAGCGGACGCCCCATGCCGCCGTTGTACGCAGCCGATGACTTGGCTAACTTTGACGCCGACGCAGCCCTTGGCTACCCTGGTGAGGCACCCTACACCAGAGGCGTACAACCAACCATGTACCGAGGCCGCCCATGGACAATGCGCCAATACGCTGGCTTTTCGACGCCGGAGGAGAGCAATCGCCGCTACCACATGCTACTGGCCCAAGGTGCTAAGGGGCTCTCCGTCGCATTTGACTTGCCAACCCAAATCGGCATGGACTCCGACGACCCCATGAGCCTCGGGGAGGTGGGCAAAGTGGGCGTCGCTATCGATTCGCTTCGCGACATGGAAACCCTGTTCGACGGCATTCCCCTGGACAAGGTGACCACGAGTATGACCATCAACGCGCCCGCCGCGGTGCTGCTGTGCATGTACGTCGCGGTGGCACGCAAACAAGGCGTGGCGGCGGACAAGATTAGTGGCACCATCCAAAATGACATCCTCAAGGAATACATTGCCCGGGGGACCTACATTTTCCCCCCCGAGCCGTCCATGCGACTCATCACGGATACCTTCGCTTACTGCGCTGCCGAGGTGCCACGCTGGAACACCATTTCCATCTCGGGCTACCACATCCGCGAGGCCGGTTCAACCGCCGCCCAGGAATTGGCCTTCACCCTGGCCGACGGCATTGCCTACGTGCAAGCGGCCGTGGACGCAGGGCTCGAGGTGGATTCCTTTGCGCCCCGCCTTGCCTTCTTCTTCAACGGCCACAACGACTTCTTGGAAGAAGTGGCCAAGTTCCGTGCGGCACGACGCCTGTGGCACCACATCATGACCAAACGCTTCGGCGCCACCAACCCCAAGTCCACCATGCTTCGCTTCCACACACAAGTGGCCGGGTCAACGCTCACAGCGCAGCAACCGGAGAACAACATCGTCCGCGTCGCTGTGCAAGCCCTCGCCGCCGTTCTTGGCGGCACCCAATCGCTACACACCAATGCCCTGGACGAAGCGCTCGGCTTGCCAACGGAAAAATCGGCCCGCATTGCCCTACGGACCCAGCAAATCATTGCCGAGGAATCCGGCGTCGCCAACGTCATCGACCCCCTGGCCGGGTCGTACGCCATTGAAACCCTCACCAACGACTTGGAAGAGGACGCCACGCAGATTATTGACAAAATCGATGCGATGGGCGGGATGCTGGCCGCCATCGAGAAAGGCTGGGTGCAAAAGGAAATCCACGACGCCGCCTACACATTCCAACGCGAAGTGGAAGAAAACGACCGCATCGTCGTCGGCGTGAACGACTACACATTGGACGAAGAAGACGAGCCCGACGTACTGAAATTGGATGACGCCGCCGAAAAAGCCCAATTGGCCAAGTTGGATGCCTTGCGCAAGGAACGGGACACCCAAGCCGTCCAAACCGCACTTACCAAGCTTCGCGCCGCTGCCCAAGGGACCGACAACGTGCTTCCCATTATGCTGGAAGCCGTCGAATCGTACGCCACGATTGGCGAGATTTGCGGCGTCCTCCGCGAAGAGTGGGGAGAATACGCCGGCGTCGGTGACGTGTAGGGTAACTGCACGGGCCGTGGCCTGCGCCGGGGGACTGGCGGTATATCACGCCTCGGAATACAACAGAGGAAAGCGCGAAGTTGCTCCTGGGTTTCCGGTGAATAACAAGTTATCTCGCCGGTGGCCAGCATGCCCGCCGCCGCAGCCAATTACCCCAACCATGATGGATTGACTGCTTTCGCCACCGCTTTCATAGGTGGGTTCAGTCCCCAAGTGTGGACTGGCGATTATTGGCAGGCGTGCTCGCGGCGATTTACGTCGCAATCCTGTTCGTAATCGGCATGGCACTTTTGTCGTCTAGCCGCTCGCGTACCAACATCGCGTTCGCTTGGTTTTCACTTAGCACGCTTCTTTTTTGGGGCGGCTTTGCTTTGTTGACGATTCTCTACCAACGAGGCCACGTTACCACCGAGTCGCCCGCGTGGGCGGTCGTTGCGCCGATGCGAGTTATGATTGGCGTTGCCGCCGCTGCTTGGCTCTACCTGGCCGTGGCCATGGCTGCTCCAGAAAACACGAGATGGCGACCAAGGCGCCTGGCCGGGGCCATCACTCTCGGCCTTGGCCTCGGCTTGTTGAACTACTTCAGCTATTACTTTGGGCCCTGGCGGCACGAGATTGCCACCAGTATTCAGGCGGGCGGCTTCGTCGTGGTGTCGGTGCTGATTCTTGCAATTGTTTGGCGAGGGCGCCGCCAAACCGTCGCGGGCTCCGTTGCACGACGTCGAGCGAATGCATACCTCTTGGCCTTCATTTCGCACGACATCACAATGGCAGTTTTCTTCGGCGTCAGTGCCGGGTTCTTCTGGCTGGCCCCCGTGCAATTGGCAGTTGCGGTCGAGACCTACTTGCTGGTAGGAGGAAACCTTGTCTTGATTCTGGTGTTCCTTCCAATGTTGGTTTACTCTGTCCTCACCGGGCGGGCGCTTGACCTCGAACGTAAATTCCACTTTAGCCTGAGCCGGACGACCATCGCGAGCATTTTCGTGGCAGTCTTCGTCGGCGTGCAAACCATTGTCAGTGAATTTGCGGCATCCTCATGGGGGCTGGCCGCTGCCGGCCTCGCAGCAGGGGGCCTGTTCTTTGCTCTCGGCCCGTTGCAAAAATTGGCTGAACGGGCGGCAGACCTGGCCATTCCAGCTGGAAGAGATGGGACCAAGATGTCCTCCAGAGAACGAGAAGCCTTCTACCGTGAACAAATCGAGATTGCATACTCGGATGGAAGCGTGGGCACTAAGGAGCGCCAGGTTCTCAAGAGCGTCCGGCACCGGTTGGGCTTGAGCGCATCCCGCGCTCTCGAAATTGAGGACCTAGTAGCCGCTGGCGCATGATCCCCGCCCCAGTCGAACCTACGAGATAACAAATCACTCGACCCGACGCGCCTCCGCGCGCGTCGGCGCGCGGGTCAGTTCGACCGTTCGGCGCCGATCTCCATGAACTTCTGGTCGAGGTGCCCGGTGAGGACGGTGCCCCGCTGGAATGCCGTCATGCAACGCTTGGCGAGGACGCGCGGGGCACCCGCGTCGGCCTCGTGACCGCGCTCCAAGTTCAACTCCGCCATGGGGTAGGGGTCGAAGCCGTGGTCGCCATTTCACCATAGGAAGGCGCCCGCACGGTGGGGGATGTCGAAGTGGCACTTGTCAAAGGCAAACCCTCGCAGGTCGCACGGCAGCCCCAGATGAGGGCACGGCCAGCCTTCGCCACTGAGCAGCACAAAAGGCCATTATACCCCTGGCCTTTCCTTTAAGCATGCGCGCCCTGTTCGCCGCATGCTTCCTCCTGATTGTGGTTGCGGCCCCCACCGTATCCATAACCGCCACAGATGTCGTGGATCCTGCGGATTTCGACTCAGAACATGAGCAGTCTGTGGCGGCCATCCTCCTGGACCCGGGAGACAAAGAGGAGGCCCTCCTCAACCACATTATCATGGCCCTTGAGACATGCGTGGGCGTTCCGACACTCCGGACACACAGCATCTATGGAGCCGTCCTGCAGGTTCGCGAGTACTGCGCGGACCCTTCATTGGTGACCGCTGTCTTCCATAGCCTGGCGGAGACATACCTTCAGACCAACCTCCTGCCCGATGAAGATGATGTCCGGGCCGAATACACCCGCCAGGTGCAACAAGCCATTTCGGGAACAAGTGCATCATCCCCCTCGGAAGAGAACGGAGCGACGACTGCCACCGAAGGGGACAATTCAACCGCTACAATGCAAGCAGCCGCAGCTCCAGATTACACACAATGCGTGTATGAGCGCGCTGATGCAACTGGCTACAATCCCGAGACGGCAATCCGAATTTCGGTCTACTACGATTCAGACCTCGATTACCCAGACGAACGCGACAAGCAAATCAGTTGGTTTTACAATTTCATCGCCGCCCGCGCGGATGGGGAGTACGCGAAGCACACGCGCCACCCCAACACCAACTTCTGTATCGTCTGGAGTGGCCCAGTGCCCAGCCAGCACGGATTGGATGGAAACATTGGTTCTCGGTTGGAACTTCTAGCCCTGCGCGACTACGAATCGGGATTCACGGATCATGATTCGGATATCGTGGCCGTTATGGGGATGGGAAAAATCAATACGCCAGCCGGCATCGCCAATGGATACGGGCCTGAAGTTTTGACTGGTTCTGCCGTCGAACCATTCTACTTCAACTTCTACACCTACGGCGTTGCGAATGCAGGAATGCGTATCGCCATCCACGAATTGGGCCATGTCATGGGACTCGACCACGATTCCTGCATCGATGGGCCTCATGCAGACTGGAACGACTACGTCCACATCATGGGATTTTCGTGGGATGCGGATGCATCCTGCACGCCCTATCCTGGAGATACATGGCATGT
>JBFJXH010000100.1:0-6442 GCA_041623215.1 Thermoplasmatota archaeon | reverse complement strand
GGGTGGTCATTCTCATGACCAAAGGAACGGCCGATGAGGGCGCCCACTGGATAGCCAAACGAAAGGAACAGAAAATGATCCAGGAGCTTCAGTCGCTGCGCTATCGCCTGCAAACGGGAGCCGGGGTCGCTGGGCAAGAGATGGCAGGTGCCCCGGCCCCAAGCGATGCGCGGGGGCGTCAGACGCAACTCTCGTCGCCAGAGGCACCCTCCCGCCCAAGCAGCCCGAGCGCCGGCGTGCCGGCCAACCAAGCCGCTTCGATGGGCGCCAACAAGGACAGCACCGAGGCGACGGGTGCGGGCGGTCCACGCATCGTATGTGACAGCCGCGAGCAGGCAGGGGGCGTCGTCCGTCGGCTCCACGCAGCCGGGGCTAGCATCGAAACGCGAACCCTGGAGGTGGGGGATTACATTCTGTCAGACCGAGTAGCCGTGGAGCGCAAGAGCTGTGACGACTTGGTGGAAAGCCTGCTTGACGGGCGGCTTTTTGCCCAAGCCAAAGCCCTGGCGACCTACCCGAAGCCCATCATCATCTTGGAAGGAGAGTCGCCGGGCGCCGGCCGGGGCCTCCATCCAGACGCCATCACGGGAGCATTGGCCAGCCTGACGGTGGACTTCGGAATTCCCGTCGTGCAGACACGGAATGCCGACGAGACGAGCGCCTGGCTCCTTGCCGTGGCTCGGCGGGAGCAGGGACGACAAGGCCGTCCTGTTGCCATTCGGCCAGGTCCTGGGCCCATGGATGACTTGGAGCGTTCCCTGTTTATCCTAGCTGGACTGCCGGACATTTCAGGCGTCCTGGCCCGGCGGCTGCTGGACCGATTTGGCTCAGTTCGAGCGGTTTTCCAAGCCGCGGAATCAGAACTACGAGAGGTCGAGGGGATTGGCGCCGCGCGCGCCGCGGCCATCGCAGCCATTGTTGATTATGTGCCACCCCCCAGGGCCACCGAAACGGTTCAATAGGGGCCCTAAGTGGCCGGCTCCGGCTACCCTGGTGGCCCTTGGAGGGAATCTCTTGGCAGCGCTTCTTGGCAACATCATCGGCGGATTGGAAATGCTCATCGAAGATTCGACGGTGCCCCGCAACGTGCGGCAAGCCGCCGAGTCTGCCAAAGCGTTGCTAGTAAGCGACGCCGAGCCATTGGACGTCCGAAAGGCGAAGGCCATTAGCACGCTTGACGAGATGGCGAACGACCCCAACCTGCCCATGTATGGACGCACCGTGCTGTACCAGGTCATGGGCCAATTGGAAGGCCTTCAGTAGGCAGTGCCGTCGCCCCGGCACCGACTGAGGCCGGCGCCCGTGCACGAGAAGCACCGTTTCGACTGGGAAGGTCCAAGAAGCGCTGGCCCATGCATCAGTCGATGGTAGATGCCAGCCATGTGGGCACGATTTACGGGGATGCGACCGCCCACCGATTTACCCTAGCGCTCTCCGACGGAAGTCTTGCGCGCTTGGCCTACATCCAAGTCGAACACGGAGGCCAATGGGTACTTTGTCAGGTCCAGGAAGTGCGGCGTCATGCCAGCATGGGCTTCGACGAAGCCTTGAACGTCGCAGAAGAACCAAACCATCATCCCAGCGCGGACAAGCTATCGGCCGATGTCGCCGTCATTGGATGGATGGACGAGCGCGGGCGCGTCCAACTGCCGCGCACGCCCTTTGCCCCCGGTCAGCCCGCCTATGCGGCAGATCCAGGACTTGTCCGTGCGGTCCTCGGCCTCGACGCGGGCCATGATGGCGCGTTTCTTGGCAAGATTAAGGGCGGGCAGCTCAATGTGAACCTGGGGATGAATGTCCTTGCCCAGAAGCACCTCTGCGTATTGGCAAAAACCGGTGCCGGCAAGTCCTACACGGTAGGCGTAATCCTGGAGGAATTTCTCAAGGCCAAAGTGCCGCTCGTGATTCTCGACCCGCACGGCGAATACGGCAGCCTTCGCAGCCCCAACCTGAGTGAAGGTGATATCGAGGATATGGCGCGCTTTGCCATCAAGCCCAAGGCCTTTCAGTCGCAGGTGCAGGAGTTTGCCGTCGATACCACTGCCAACCCCGATGCGAAGCGCTTGCTCCTGGAAGGGCTCAACTTGGAAGGCCGCGAGATCGCCGATTTGGTACCCGGCAAGCTACCCAGCAGCCAGCTCGGGCTACTGTATCAAGCGGTGAAAGAAACAGCAGAGCAACTGCCGGCCTATGGCCTTGAGGATGTCCGTGAGGCCGTGTCTCTTGCCAAGAGCAACGCCAAGTGGAATGTTGTGGCTGCCTTGGACGCC
This sequence comes from Thermoplasmatota archaeon, assembly GCA_041623215.1. GTDB lineage: Archaea > Thermoplasmatota > E2 > JACPAO01 > JAHFTW01 > JBFJXH01. The sequence goes on along the minus strand of JBFJXH010000100.1, from coordinate 4,172 downwards.
CTGCTGGCCACCGGCCTATTTGCCGTCAAAGGAACGTCCGTTGCCGATTTGGTCCAGCCGGGCCGGTGCACCATCATCAACCTGCGGGGGGTGCCGCCTGAGCTGCAAGAAGTAGTCGCCACCCGTATCTCGCAACTATTATGGGAAGAACGGAAGCTCGCCAATATTCCACCCCATATATTGGTGGTCGAGGAAGCACATAATTTCTGCCCGGAGCGGGGCGTTGGCCACGCACTGTCAACCGGCATCATCCGCACCATCGCAAGTGAAGGTCGCAAATTTGGCCTGGGGCTGGCCATTATTAGCCAGCGACCTGCTAAAATAGACAAAAATGTGCTGTCACAATGCAACACACAGATTATTCTCAAATTGACGAATCCAAACGATCTCAAGGCGGTAACGGCGAGCATTGAGGGCATTACCAGTGATGCTGCGGATGAAATTCAGCGATTGCCCGTGGGTACGGCCCTAGTGAGTGGGGGTGGACTCACAAGGCCGGTGTACGTTGACGTACGACCGCGTCAGAGCCGCCATGGTGGTATGTCCGTGGATGTGGTGGGGGCACCAGGGTTGGGCGGGAACGCCGTGCCAAAGAGGGCCGCCAAGCAGCACACACCCAAGCCGTCACTCGAGGTGCCCAATACCCCCCAACACTCCGAACCGGATATGCTAACGGTGCTCCCGTCGGTGCCCGCGTCCAGCGCGCGGGTCGCGGCCTTGGAAGATGACACAAGGGGGGCGGCAGAAGACCTCCTGCGAGAGTCAACGGCCACCGAAGTAACGCCCGTTTCCTTCCTGGATGGCCCTCACCACGCGCGTGGGCGCCCGGAGGACGAGGCGAAGGCGGCTGTGACCGACATTGAGCCACCGACAGTCACGTTTGTCGCCAGGGAGCCAATCGAGCGCGCCCAAGAACCCTTGAGGCCGTCGGCGCTTGCATCGGCGCCCACCCCGCCTTCTCCAGCCATGGCATCCAGCCCTAATGTCCAAGGAAGCGCGGCGAAGGCCATGCCGGCGCCAACCCCCATACCGCCGGCCAAGCCACCAACGGCAGCCGAGACGCAGTCCATTCATCGGGTTGCCACACGCCTTGGCATTGTTGAGGGCCACAGCCCTGCCGCCACCCTCGAACTTCTTCGTGCAGCCCATGAACGGGCCGGCAAGGACGCTAATGCGCATCTGCGGGACTTGGCAGAAATCGCAACAACCGCGTGCCACGAGGATCAACCCGCGTGCATTCGGTGCCCGATGGCGGGTCGCTGTCACTACCATGCGATGTTGCAACAATCGCGGCGCCAAGCGCGCTCTTCCATCCGGCGTTTGTGGCGCAAATAGCTAGCATATCGCTCACTAGGTGACTATTCTGCGTTTCGCGCATACGCCGCATTTGTTAAACAGCAAAGCTCTGCTCCAAGCGAAGCGTTGCTTCACCTGCCAGCCCTTAAATAGGGCGTAGGGGCTGGAAACTTCCCGCGGGACGTCGGTTGGGAGGCCGGCCATCGCGGCGGGAGGACCATTGTGGAAGCCTATTCCTGGATCCGCGTGGTTACGGACGAGTGGGAATACACTGAACGCGTATCGCCGTAACCCTACCCAAACAATCCCATCCTCAGCCCCCTCTATCTTTGTGCAGGTCTGACCCTGCCCTGCCATGGCCACCCCCTGGTTTCTTCAAAACAGGTATCGGCGAATTCTTGATTTGACCAAGGCTCGCAAGGGTCCTGGCGTGGCGCGATGGCGCCGACGCTTGGGCATTTGGGCCTCCATCCGCACGGCTTGCCATGTTGGCATCTCCATGGGCATCATCGTCTTCGTAGCCACCGGGATTCTTGCCTATGTGCCCGAGACTGGGAGCTTCGTCGGCCTGATGGCCCAGGTGGCTACCATCACCGGCAGCCTTTCTGGGGGATTCACCATCCTGCTTCTGGTGGCAAACTTCCTTTTGGGCCGCATCGAGGTGGAATTCATGCAATTCCGCCAATAGCTGAAAAATCAGCGCTAATCAGAATCACACAATTTTTTGCGCATACGGGCAGATTTTGTCTCGGCCTGGGCCACCATATATAAAGGTCGCCCGCGACCGGCCTAGAATGCGTTTGACATACGGTAGTCCATATATCAAACGCCTATTGGGGGTGCACTCCTGTTACAGCCGCGTCAGGCGGACCAAGCGCCTCTTAGGACTTGTAGCGCGAATCAATTCCTGCACCGCGTCAAAGTCCCGGGGGGGCAGGATCGCTGCATGCATATCAGTCTGCACCTGATCCTGCCAATGGAGCGCCCCCGCATACACAGGGTTGGTCAGGATGTGCGTAATGTTCCAGACCGTCCAGTGCCGGCCCCGGCGCGTGGCAGGCCCCTCTTGGTTCATCCAGTCGGCAATCGCCTGCTTGCCCTGGCCCTCCCGAAACCGCCGGAAGATTTGCTCAATCCAGGGCCGCTCTTCTTCATCAATCACCAGCTGGCGTTCGTCGCCATAGCGGTAGCCAAAGGGTGCTGGCCGGCCTAGACTGCCTCCGCGCGTCTTCGCCTTCTGTTCCATGCCCAGGTAGACGCGCTCGCCAATCTGCTCAGATTCCAGTTGGGCTATGCGTTGAATGATATCCATGACGAAGCGCCCCATGGCGGTGGAGGTATCCAAGCTCTCCGTGACACTGGCAAAGCCCTTGTCGGCGCGCGTTAGTGCATCCATCATTGCCATGAAGTTGCGACTATTCCTGTGGATTCGGTCCATCTTCAGGACTAGAAGCGTGTCCCAGTCCTCCATGGCGTCAAGCATGGCTTGGTAGGCAGGCCGCTTGACCGTGCGTCCGCTGTGGCCCTCGTCGATGAACTCCCCCGCTATGTTCCAGTCTTGGGCCTTGGCGTAAAGACGCAGCCGATCAAGCTGGGCATCCAGGCTGAAACCTTCCTTCGCCTGGTCCTCGGTCGAAACGCGGGTGTACAGCGCGACTCGAGTAGGCATCCCATGCATTGGCAGCCAAGGCGCCCTCTAAAGGGCCCCGGTTTCCAGTGGAAATTGACCGAGATTCGCTCAGGGCAGCATTATTCCGCGTCGCTCGCAAAGCTTGGAATAAGGTCGTTTTTACGTCGGTTGGCCGAGGGGCATGCGCCCAAGCGCGATTTGCCGACCAAAGTCACTAGAATATTCATCAATTATCGTTGACGTGCAATTCTGTGCGATTAGAGGAAAATGCTTGAAAATGCTCGACGGCGCGCTCCAAGACTCGTTGCTTGACTTGCGGGAAGCCAGGCGACTTGCCCTCGGCCGCCATGCTCGTCATGACCGCCGCGCCAAGGCCGCAGGGGTCAATGCGTTCAAAGCCCGACAGATCGAGGTCTACGTTGAGCGCAACCCCATGGAACGACACCCAGTGCTGGATGGCAATACCGATACTCGCAATTTTCTTGCCGCTCCCGGTGGTCCAAACTCCTGGCGTCTCTGAACGAGACTCAGCGGGGATGCCGAACTCCGCCAGCACGTCGATCAGGAAGAGCTCGAGGTGACGGACCCAGGCACGCACATCACGGTCACCCTCGCGGAGCCGCACAATCGGATACACGACCAGTTGCCCCGGGGCGTGGAAGGTGGCTTCGCCCCCTCGCTCAATGACGTAGGTAGGTAAGGTTGGGTCAAACACCTGGTCCGGCGTGCCGCGCCGGCCAAGCGTCGCAACCGGCGGGTGTTCGACGACGAGAATCACATCGTTGCCCTCGCCGCGTTGCCGTTGGTCGCGAAGCTGACGCTGGAGCTGCAAGCACTCGCCATAGTCCATCCGGCCGAGGTCGCGCACCTCCATGGCTCCGCCAGTCAGCCATGGTTCTTGGGGATTCGGGCGCTAGGATTCCACCACGTCGCTGCGGCCCTAGATTGCAAGCATCAAGGCCCGGCATGCGTCCGCAAGCTGGTCTTCAGGTATGTTGAGGGCGGGAGAGAGCCGGACCGTCTCGCCACCTGCCTGACCCACAAGAATACCGCTCGCGCGCGCAGCCTGAACGACTTCGCTGGCGTTGGCATGAGGAATACCCCACAGGAGACCGGCTCCGCGAAGCGGTTGATTGTGGGCATCCAAGGCCTCGCCAAGGATGCGCCCGCGTGCCGCCACGCCTGCCACCAGGTTACCCTTCTCTAGTTCGTCTAGCACGGCGTTGGCCGCCGCCACGCTTACTGG
>JBFJXH010000099.1:0-6538 GCA_041623215.1 Thermoplasmatota archaeon | reverse complement strand
CGCCGATCCGGACGTGGCCTGGCCGCACCACGGACCCACCTGGCTGGACGCCACGGGCGCCTATGGCCCACGGATTGGCATCAATGTCTCCGCGGCCTTGCAGGCAACGCAGGCGACCGCCCGTGGGCACCTGCCAGGAGCGACGGCCGTGGTGGCCCACGGTGATGAGCTGGGTCCGCCAGCTTGGATGCAAACGCCCCTGCCGCGGCCGCTCTGGATTCCCGTCGTTCCTGACCGCCAACCGGCCGATGGGTACGCGCCGTGGTGGAGTGTCACCTACGCAAACGGCACTCACACGCTGGCGATGGCCACCGACGGCCAGCAGGTTCTAACGGCATCGGTGCAGCCAATCGCAACGACTGCGGAGCCCCTGCCAAGCCGTCCCCCCGCGGCCAGCGAGGCCATTCCCGGAGCACTACCGTGCATCGGCGGTAAGGTGACCTACACGTGGCACAATGGCCGGTGGCTCGTCCAGCAGGCTGTGGGAGACGCCGTCGAAGCGTGGACCTGGCAGCCGGCCACCAACAGCATGGCGGAATCCACATCTGGCTGTGAATGAACGGGGCAAGCTTCGAAGACGGGTCAGCGCCCGGCCATCCACGGCTCGGTCATGGCAATGGTTCGCGCAGCTAGCTGACGGTCACAGTGCCCACCATGCCAACGCGCTTGCCATCTTGCATGCTTGAATGGTACAGGCAGTAGTACTCGTAGATGCCCGGCTGCGTGAAGGTCGCCGAATAAGAGGTGCCGGCGTCGAGGTTGCCGCTGAAGGTTTGCGAAACACCGGCGCGCTCGCTAGCTCCCGGTTCGGCAAAGTCAACCGTGTGCGGCTCCGCGTTATCCATGGTCCAGGTTACTTCATCGCCCACCTTGACGGCGATGTCTCGCGGCAAGAACGCGTTTCCGCCGCCGCTGTTGTAATCGGCCGAGACCGTGACGGCGAACGAGTCACCCCCGTCGGAGCCTGCATCAGGGGCGTCGATGGTCGAGTCGGTGCAGCCGGCAAGCACCACAGCGGCGACGAGACCGGCGAGCACGACGGCGCGTGAGGCATTCATAGCGTCGTTCCGATGCAGTCGGGCGCATCCTCATAGGAGGGCATCAACGAGTACACCTCCCCGGGCTGGCTGGCACCAATGCCCATGGGGTCGGCGTTGGGGTCAACCTGAATGTGGCGTAGCCACCAGCCCTGCGTTGTTGCCTGGTCGTTGGTGTGGTGACCTTCGCCCCAAGTGGGACTGACCGACTTGTGGAAATGATGGAAGCCGGCGTCGATTTGCGCCTGGCTGATTCCGCCAATACCAATGCAACCGTTGGCGGCAAACCCGTCGCCGACAAAGAACAGGCCGCTCGCCTTGGCTGGGTCGGGGTTGTTCCAGTGAAGGAACTTCATGGTGTCGCCCTCGACGAGCCACGTATGGAAGGGCGTGTCTTGGCCGCCCGAGAATGGGGTGTCGCTGTACAGGCTTCGCGCACCGCCGCAGGCAGGGGCCGATTCGTACGAGGGCATGAGAGGATAAACGTCCCCGACGGCGCTGGCGCCAACGCTCATGGGGTCGGCGTTGGGGTCAACCTGTAGGTGTCGCAGCCACCAGCCCATGGTGGTGGGGTCGCTATTGGTGTGGTGGCCTTCGCCCCACGTAGGTGCCGACTCCTTGTGGAAATGTACGTAGCCTGCGTCAACCTCTGCTTGGCTGACGCCTCCGGCGCCGATGCAGCCCATGGCCCGGAAGCCGTCGCCGGTGAAGAACAGCCCGTCCGCTTCTGCGGGGTCTTCGTTGTTCCAGTGCATGAACTGGAGGCGGTCCCCGGAAACCAGCCAGGTGTGAAACGGCGTCGCTTGGCCGCCGCCAAATGGTTGGTCATCATACAAGTCCAGGAACATGGCTTGCTGATCGCTGGCGTCGGATTGGGTCGTGCAGCCTGCCAGGGCTGTTGCGCCGAGCAGTGCGACGAGGAGGATGGCTTTGGCCATGGGTACCAGAATCAGCCGTTGAACATAGGTGCTCGGTGTACCGGTTGAATGAGACATTCAACCCCAGTCAATCTCCGTTTGTCTCCGCTCCGCCCAGGAAACAGGCCTGACGCCGGCTGCCCTCCACCCCGCACAAGCGTTGGCTTAGCCGCCACTCGCCGCGCTCAGGATTTCGAGAACATCTCCGTCCACTAGCGGCGTTGATTCGACGATAATCTGGCCGCCCCGGAGCACCAGCACCACCTCGGGACGCTCCGCCACCGCGGCAAGCGCATCATTGACGTCGGCGCCATCCGGTAGTTGAATCGTTTCGCCGGGCCGGCGCGGCGGCCGAAAGGTCACTTGGATTTCCACGAAACGGGCAAATAGGGGTCCCTTTTGAGCGCAGCCCTGCCCCCAGTCGGTGACCGCTGCCGGCTAGGACGCTCAACGCCAGTGTCGCATAACCCGGTATTGCAGCAGCCTCGAAAGCTGCCGTCCTCACGGACATGCAGGTTCAAATCCTGCCGCTGGCGCCTATCATAGGCTGCGGAAATCCCCCCGCAAGCGCAACCCCCTCGGGCATGAGACGGCGAGCGGCACGCCACCGTCGCCCGAGCCGTTCCTCTGGTGGCCCGCCTGATTACCCACAAGCCTAATATGGTCGCAGGAATAGCCAGGGTCCACTACATTGGTGGTAGTCTTGAGCAGTAAACCGATTTTCCCGAACACAACCGTGCTGAAGCTCGCGGCCGTCATGGTGGCCGTGGGATTCGTCACGCTCGGCCTGAACCCCGACTCGAACACCGTTGAAGCGTCCACTGTCGATGACAGCGACTTCCCCGGTGAGATCGGTGAATTGCCTGAAGGCCTAGCCGGCCTGACTGCCGTACGGAACGAGACGTCCGGCATCATCTACCTCTTTGGTGGCGAGAACACGGCCGTCGGTGTGGATTCCGGCGACCGCCGCCACAGCCAGATTGACACGTGTCAATACACAACACTCAGCCCTGGCGACGACGATGACAACTGGGGCGAAGACGACTCCCCCGGTACCTTGGACGGCTCCGTTAGCCTCAACGGCATCGCCGAACCCGTGGACGACCTCTGCGACGGCTACCTCCCTGACGGCTCCGACAGCCCCTTTGACGTTAACCGCACCTACAACACCACGCTGGCTGACGAAGCTTGCCTGCTGGTCTTCGCCGACTGCCCCCTCAACCCCTGGGTTGACTACGGCGACCAGGAAACCTCGTACAGCCCCCACGTGTACGCCTACGACCCTAACGCCGCGGTCGGCAGCAAGTTGATTGTCGTCGACGGCGCCGACTTCCCCGACGGTGGCGCTGGCTGGAACAGCGCCGTTTGGTACGGCGGTTCCGCCTACATCTTCGGCGGCTACCACGTGGATGTCGTAAGTGAGCACACCGACAACATCTACAAGTTCACGCCTGGACCCACGTCCACGACTGGAACCACGGAGATTCTGTCCGAGAAGCTCCCCTACGCCGCCCACGGCATCGCCGCTTGCAAGATTGGCGACAAGGCCTACCTCTTTGGCGGCAAGGAAGGCCCCCTCGGCTACACCATTGACCCGGCTGGCTTCTACGACCAGTACCACAATGATACGTTCATCTTTGACCTCGCCACCGAGACCATTGACACGGCGACCATCACGGCTACGCTCCCGCAGGCCGCCTACGGGCACGCCTGTGCCTACGACGCGGACGACACCACCATTGTCCTTTTGGGCGGCAAGTTCCACGGCGAAGAGGCCTGGGCCAACACGACCCTCCACTTCGACGTCGGTACCCAGACCTTCACGCGCCACACCCCGGTGCGTGAAACCAACGGCGGCAGTTCCGAGTACGGCGACTTCGGCAACGAAGTGTACCGCCAAGGCACCCACATGGCTGCCTTCTACAACGACGTGACCGGAACCGTGCACGTTGCTGGCGGCTACGGCTACTACCTGGTGCACCGCACCCACGACCGTAACCAATGTAACGACCCTGGAGAAAACGCGTGTATCGAATACCGTGTCGGGCCCTACCCGTGGATTAGCCACTACAACACCGCTGCCCAAACCGGTCTGGATGACGAAGGTCTGCTGTCGGATGCCGTATTCGGCGCCGCTGCTGTGTACGACCCCTCCTCCGGCTACGCCTACATCTTCGGCGGCAAGGCAGGACGCGGCGACACGCACAGCACGCAGATTGTTCGGTTCCAAACCCATGTGGTGGATTTCGACATTACGAAGGAACTCAGCACGGATGACTACGGCACCTCGTTCTACAGCGGACCCCAGCACCCCTACTATGTGGCGCTGAACAACTCGCACGTGGCTACGTTCTCGTTCAACGTGACCTACACGGGCGCTAAGGACACAATCCTTGACGCCAGCATCGTAGCCACCAACGGTTGGCTCGCTGCGCCGTGCACGGAATCAATTGACACCTCGGTGACCACATTCCCGTACGAAATGAGCTGCGTCCTGGACCCCAGCGCCGCTGGTGTGACTGCGGGGGCCACGACCCTCACGGCCACGGTGACTGCAGCTGAGGAGCCAGACATGGTTCGCACGTCGTCCGCCGATGTGGTGATTCCCATCACCATCCGATCTGGTTTGAACCAGTTCACGGGCAACTACACCATCTCGGACCCAGTTATCATCAACGCGAGCCTGTACTACGCTGACGGGTCGCCGGCGGCCAACGTTAACCTTCGCATCCGCGAGAACTACGAGAGCCGCGACCAAGCGGGCCGCAGCTCCGATCCCCGGTCAACGGCTGCCATGCCCATCGGCTTTGTGGCGGACAACGAATACATCGTCACCACTGACGCTGACGGTGAGATTCTGTTGAACATCGGCAACCCGCGCAAGAACCCCAACGACGACTTCGAAGGCGGCTGGTGGTTCTCGTCCCTGCACGCACAGATGCCTGGCGCCCACGAGCTTCGGTTCAACATCCAGCACGCTGGCTACAAGAAGACGGTCTGCAACAGTGTCGACATCAGCGACAACGAGCAGACGTGCCGCAACCGCAACGGCATCGCTCCCGATGCCTTGTACCCGTGGAACTTCTACGGTATGTACACCGGCTACCGCGTCTACGACGGCGAAACCGGCTTCTACCTTGCATAGGTAGGGCCGCTTGCTTCCCTTTTCCCTTTCCCCTCCCTTTTGAACTCCCTCGAGAGTCCCCCGTAAGGCCATGGCCGACGGACCCCCTTTCATCGTCACCATTGATGCTGAGGCAGACAACGCCTGGATTCCGAGTCCGAAGACAACAACACGAAACGCACGGGGCCTTAGCCGGTTCCAGGCCCTGTGCGACCACCATGGGCTGCCCGCCACCTACCTCACGGACCCCGCCATGGCGGCAGACCCTCATTTCGTGCAACTGGCAACTTCTTCGCTTGACCGGAAAACGGCAGAAGTTGGCCTGCACGTTCACGCTTGGTCAACCCCACCCCACGCCCCAGACCACAAAGAGCACTGGCAGCATCTGCCCTTCCTCACAGATTACGACGAGGACATCATGGAAGCTAAAGTGGGCTATGCATGCGACCAATTGCTCGATGCCCTAGGCGTGCGACCAAGGTCCCACCGAGGCGGGCGGTGGGCGTGGGACGAGCGGTTGGCACGAGTTGTCCAACGGGCAGGTTGTGTGGTGGATTCAAGCGTCACCCCGCATGTAAGCTGGGCCGCCGCAGGCGGTCTTCCCGAAGGCCGCGGCGGGCCCGATTATCGCCATGCATTACAGCGGCCCCACAGGCAATTCGGCATGCTGGAAGTGCCCATGACGATTCGTCGACGCCCCCGGCCTCCGTTGGACGCCTTGCCCCATCGCTTCGGGGCAATCCCCCTGCTTGGCCGCCCGGAATGGCTGCGCCCCCGCGCGGTGGGCCAGGTTGGCCTGTTAACCAGCCTGCTCGACCAGGTAAGCCAGGAAGGCGGGCCTGCGGTGTTCATGCTCCACAGCAGTGAACTGTCGCCAGGTTGCAGTCCGACGTTTCCTGATGCGGGGGCAATCGATGCTCTGTACGCGGACTTGGACGCGCTCTTTGCGTATGCAAAAACTGGTGGCTTCCAAGGGCAGACGTTGTCTGACTTCTACGACCGGCGGGGGGCTTCATGAGCCGCGTTTTGGTGCTTGGGCACGACACACGGGCGTTTCTGACGACAATCCGCTCCCTGTGGCGAGCCGGCCACACAGTGGAAGTCGCGGGGTGCGGACCCAACGCAGCCGCGGCGGCTAGCCGGGCCATCGCAGTCCGGCACGAAGCATTAACGCCTGACGCATGGCTTGCCTTGCTCGCCGACGAGGAGTTTGACCTCGTCATGCCGTGCCATGACCAAGAGGCACTCGCGCTCCACGGCGCGCGCCAGCAGATTACGGTACCCACGACCCTGCCCACAGCGACGGCCTTTGAGGTTGCCTTTAGCAAGGTAGCTACCCATGAACTTGCCACGAAGCTAGGACTGCAGCTGCCCGAATCTCGCATCATCACCGACCTGGCGGAGTTCCCGGAATGGCCCGGCCCACTCATCGTGAAGCCAGCCGCGTCGGCTGTAGTAGG
>JBFJXH010000098.1:0-6606 GCA_041623215.1 Thermoplasmatota archaeon | reverse complement strand
GGACAAGGGATTCAAAGCCGCCGAAGCGACACCGATGCGCTCTGGTCACAAGTTGTCGTCGCAGTAGCCACTGGTGCCCGCTTCCGGCGCGGCCAACGTGGCTGCCCAAATGCCCACGGGGGCCAAAGCGCCAATCAACCAACCCCAACCATTGCCACCCACCGCAAGGCCCACGCCAATCATGCCGGCGGTGAGACTACTTACGACCAAGATGAGGGCGGCGCCTTTGCGAAGAAACGACGCCAGCGAACGCCGAGGAGGCGTGGACATGGAGGGGCCCCGACCGGGAGTTGAACCCAGGACAGCAGAACCACAATCTGCTATGTTAACCACTACACTACCGGGGCCATAGTAGAGACGGCCCATTCCTGGGTCGTCTCGGCGGAAGCCGGCCACTTGGGCGCTGTATTTGACGGTTTGGAGGTCGCTCAAGGATTGCGCGGTCACCGGTGCTGGAAAACCAGGGGCAACATCTGATCCAACGGCCCGTCCTCCAGGACCCAGGTTGCGTGCTCACGCGTCCAGTCATCTTCGGGGTGAAAGGCAATGCTGCGGCCGGTGACCTCAAACATGCTCACGTCCGGCAAGCTGTTGCCTATGCTCAGGCAGCGGTCGAGAGGCACATCCAATTCACGAGCAAACTCCAGCACGGGCGCAGCCTTGTCATTGAGCGGTGTCTTCACGACGCCGTCGCCGGTCAAATGCCCATCATCATCGTAGTGAAATCCGTTGGCTGCCACGTGATGGATGCCAAGCCGGGCGGCGACACGCTCCGCCATGATATCCACGCCGCCACTCACAATTGCGCATTCGACGCCGTTAGCGTGCAACGCGTCGACCGTTTCCTTGGCGCCCGGGACAAAGGGCGGGTCGCGAAAGATGTCCACGAAATCATCGCGCGTAATCTGCGGCTTCTTGGCCAGCCATAGCGCGGCGTCGCGACGAATGAATTCCACGTCGTCAAATTCACCGTTCAGATAAGCGCGCAGCCCCGCCTCGTTTTCGACGCCGAAGTGCCGGTGCACCATGACCCAACTGCTGCCCTCGTCGATGAGAACGCCATCCATATCGAAGCAAACCAAGTCCACCGGGACATCGTCGCTTGGCGTCGGCGTGGGCGGCCGAATGACGCGGTGGTTGCGGTAGAAGGTCGCCAAGGCATCCTGCACAAGGCGCGCGAAGTGGCGAGGTGCTTAGCGGTTTGTGCGACCGCACCAGAAACATGAAGTTGCCTTGCCGGAAGGCGGCTGCATGAAGGTGGTCGCGTCCGTCCTATTCGTTGCCTTGCTAGCTGGATGCGTCAGTCCATCCGAGGAACCCACAGACGAGCCAGACGATTCGCCCGCGGAGCCATCCTGGTTCGCCCATGACGGCCTGCCCAGGTGCCAGTTCTCTTGCTATGAGCCAACCGTGGCCACGAGCCCCGACGGGGCCGTCTACGTAACGGCCGCCACGACAGATACAATTGCACGCAGCCTCGATGGCACTTGGAGCGAAGTTCCTTGGCCACCGCTGCCCGAGGGCGCAACCGCAACGGGTCGCGGCGACGGCACACTCGTGACGGATGCCCAGGGCCGGCTCTGGTTTCTCGCGCTGGTCCTAGGCGGACAAGGAACCGCCGTAGGCGCCGTGCTTGCCTTCCAAGGCCTACAAGTCGCACGCAGCGACGACGGCGGCGACACCTGGAACACCAACACATTCATTGGCGCCACGGGCGACGGCGGCGTCTTCACGCAAGCGGAACGGCCGTGGCTCCTCGTGGACGGCGACACCGCGCACGTTGTCTATCCTCGGTGGCCTGTCTCAGCTGCCACCGCCGTCGGCTACCAAGGTTCGCCCGATGGCCTCTGGCTCGTGACGAGCACCGATGCCGGCGCGTCGTTTGGCAGCGCCCGCCGCATCAGCGCCGAAGGCGACGACTACGGGATTCCCGGCCGACCCATCCTTAGAGACGGCGCACTCGTAGTGCCATACGTGGCAGGAAGCCTAACCGGCGCTACGGGCGGCCTGCGTCTTGCATTGGTCACAACCGCCGACCTGCAGCACATCACGGTCACCGACAACCCCGGCAGCCGCTTCCCCGCCATCGCCCAAAATGGCAACGACGTGTGGCTGGCCATCCTGCGTGGCCAAGACATATTCGTGACCACATCCACCGACCTGACAACCTGGAGCGACCTCGAGCAGGTCAACCAAGCGCCGTCACCCCGGTTTCCAAGTCCGTGGCTCGAAGCCGACCCCGCCGGAGGCGCCTGGCTTGCCTGGTCCGAAGGCGAAGCACCTGGCCGACCCATGCTGGCCCACCTCGGTGACGGCCTGCTAGAGCGCCACAACTTGACCATGGCCGGAGGTACGAGCAGCGACTTCGTCCACTTCACCGTGGATGCCACGGGCCTGTGGCTGCCCTTGGTCAACGACGACGCAAGCGCCGTGCCCGTGTACCACTTGGCGTCAAACGCCTAGGGCCACTAGCCGAGGCAACCCGCAAAGTCCCGGCCACAACCGTGACTCTCTGGGACCCGCGGCCGCATGACGGCCACCGCCCCCCGCCCGCGAACGTGAAAGGAAAATTGACCCCGCAGCTTCGAGTAGGCACCATTCTGTTCCCGCCACCGCCTCACGGCCGTGACGCTTGCGACATTCGACTTAGCGGCAACTGCCTTGCACCCAGGTTCCCGTGGCCGTTTCACCAATTCCCGAGGCCAAATCAGGCACTTGAACTGCCATCACGCGGCACCCCGGACTGTGTCGTTTCTGCTCCCAGGCGGCCAGTCTCCCAGCCAGTCCTTGCGGACCACCCTACAGGTGTGGTGACCTTCCTCAGCTGCCCCCCGAGGGGGGCTACCGTCAGTCGCGCTGAAGCGACGGGGTCAAACCCGCGTTGCCAGCCGGACGCTTAGGGTTTGCCCGATGGAGGCGGCTTCGGAGACATCCCCTACCCCACTCTCTTGCCAGACCAATATCCCTTGATTCCAGTTTCATGACCATGCGGTAGGGCAACCAACGCTCCAATGGTCACCCCACCAAACGCAGCAGCACACCCATCAACTGCTTGGTTGTCGCCGGCTTCGTGCAGCGTCGTCCAGCTCCGGTGCTTCTGGCCATCCTTGTGTTCGCGGCGTTTGTGGCGGGGCGGTTGTTGATGGAGCCGTCGGGCGTTGGTTTAGCGTTGTTGGCCGTGGCGGTGCCGTTCCTGTTGGTGGCGTTGATGACGCTGTACGGGAAGGTCATTGGCTTGGTGGCCGTAGTGGTCCTTCTCTTGGTTGGTCTGGGTGCGCGATCCTATTTCGCGGCGGGTGGGCCGTGGGTGGCGCTCTTGTTGTTGCCGGTGGTGGCTGGAAGCGCGTACATGACGTGGCGCGTCGTTTCCACCATTTGGCGGACGCGCGGCGAGCAGGCAGCGTTCACAGAGGGTGAGCGAGAGGGGCCGCCGGGTGGCGACGAGTAGTCGAAAGGAGGGAGGGGGAAGAAGGAGGTTGGATGAGGTCCTACGCGTTGGCGAGGTACGGCAGGCCCGTGCGGGCGTTGATGCCGACCTTCTTCCCATCAGGCATGTCGCAGGGACTGCCGGAGTTGGGGGTGTTGCCCTTCTTCGAGAAGAAGTAGATGACCTGCTCCCGGCCGCCCTTGAGTTGGACGGCGCGGCTGTGCAGAACGTAGGTGCCTTTGTCGGTGGTGTGTTCGTAGGGCATGATGCATCCCTCACCATCGACTTTGGCTGGCAGACTTAACCGCTTGCTTTTGCTTTAGGAGGGCAACAGGAGGGGCCGCAGCCATATACTGCCATAGACAAAGCCAGGTTGTTGCAGATATGTCAATCTCGTGTGGCTCCAGGCGAAGCGGCGCCCACGCTGGTGAAACGCACGTTTTGGGCCCCCCCACCAACCAAAGTCCGGACTGCCGGATTCGAACCGACGTAAAGAGGATCTACAGTCCCCCGCCTAACCGGGCTAGACTAAGTCCGGGTGTGTGCGGCCCGCCGACTTGGGTGTTCCATATGACCGTTGCGCCCTCGTCCGCCGTCGTAGCCGACCCGCCAGAACCGCGTCGCCGGCCCTTCAGGGCGCCGGGCCACCCCAGCCGATAAATCCCCACGGCGAATGGCGCGGCAATGAGCGAGACCCCGGACACGCTTCGTTACGCCAAGAGCCACGAATGGATTCGGCTTGAGGATGACGGCACCGCGACCATCGGCATCACTGACCACGCCCAAAACGCGCTCAACGACATCGTGTACGTGGAACTACCCGACGTGGGCGACAGCTTCGACGCCGGTGAAGCGTTTGGTGTGGTGGAGTCCGTAAAATCCGCCAGCGATGTCTATGTGCCCGTGGCAGGCGAAGTTATCGCTGTCAATGAGGCGCTGGAGGACGCTCCCGAAACCGTGAACGACTCGCCTTACCAAGACGGGTGGCTCATCAAAGTGAAACCCGCAGACGCGGGCGCCATCGACGGCTTGCTGGATGCGGCAGGCTACCTGGCAACCCTGGAATGAACCCGAGCGTCCGGTGGCTCATTTTTGCCACCGGCATTGCAGCCAGCATCCTATTGAGCTTGTGGTTCGGCGGCCTCTTCCTGTTCCTGTTCGTGCCCTTGCTGTTCTTGTGGCCCCGCCGCAGGGCCCAGTAACTCCAAGGGCCACGACCTCCATGGTGCCCCATGGACGTGCCCGTGCTTGACTCGTTAAGCGGCCAAGTGGCCTTGGTGACCGGTGCCAATCGCGGCCTCGGCGCCCAAACCACACTTGGCCTAGCCAACCTGGGTGCCACCGTGTTCGCCGCGTGCCGCGATCCCACAGCCTTGGCCGATGTCGCCAAGGCAAGTGACGGCCATATTCACCCCGTCGCCATCGACGTGGCCAACGAAGCGAGTATCCAGCAAGCCATTGACTTGACCATCGAGCAGGCAGGACGCTTGGACATCGTCGTCAACAACGCCGGCGTGGGCGACTTCAAGGGCGCGACCCTCCACACGTTGGACACCGAGGTCATGGACCGCGTCCTTACCACGAACCTGCGCGGCCCCTTGCTGGTAACCAAGCATGCCTTGCCCCACCTGCTTGCCAACCGGGGTAGCCGCGTCATCAACGTCAGCAGCGGCATGGGAGCCCTGGGCGAAGGCATGAGTGGCACCGCACCCACGTATAGGGTCACCAAGACCGGCCTCAACGGCCTCACCGCCTACTTGCACGGCGAATATGGCCCACGCGGCCTCATCAGTGCCAGCGTCTGCCCCGGCTGGGTGCGAACCGACATGGGCGGCGCCAATGCGCCCCGTAGCCTAGAAGACGGCGCGGACGGAATCGTCTGGCTGTGCCGCTTGGCCGAGGGCGCCCCAAGCGGGCGCTTCTGGCGCGACCGGAAGGTCATTGACTGGTGATGCAGGTCCAGCAGCGTGGCGTTCGAGCCAGGACCCATTGGGTGGTTCAATTTGGCAAGTGGACTCGCCCTTGCCTTGCTTGGCACGGGCATTCTCTTGGTCAAGCCCCGGCGCCGGATCAGCACCGTTCTTGCGCTGTACCTGGTCAGTTTTGGCCTAGCCTTCATGGGCGAGTACACCGCCAAGGCGGTGACCGGCCGAGAGTTCTCCACCCTCGAGCAACTCATCAGGAATCCCCTGCTGCTGGTTGCAGCCATCATGGCCGCCCGCCTCTCCTTTCTCGTTGGCGGACGTGTCGGGTGGTCGCGGCGAGCGACACGGGCCGCCATCGCGGGCGGGACTGCCACGGCCCTGGCCGCCGCCTTCATTTACACCATGCCCCCCAGCGTCGAGGGTATCCTTTTCGAGGACGCCACGGCGGCGGACATTCTCATGCTCGTGTGGAGCCCCTCCTGGGGGATTCTATGGTTCGCCATTTGGCATCTCTTCGAACGGGTAGGTGATGCCTCGGCCAGCCAGCGCGGCGAACTGGCCGTCGCCGCAGCCGCCTTGTCCATTTGGCCTGCCAGCATAGCCGCCGCGAGCCACTCCCTCGTGCTGGCGCTGGCCCCCCAACTCACCAGCGACGCACTACTCGGCCTCGCCATCGCAACATGGACGTGGCCCCTCGTCGCCTCGCTCGCCATCCTTGGCACCGCCTTGGTCATCCGGCCACAGTGGCAGACCAGGCAACTCCTACTGTTGATGGCACTGTGGACGTCGGTCGCCGGCATATCATCGCTGTACATTGCGGACGCCGATTGGATTTACGGCACAGGCCGCTTCCTGGCAGCCCTCGCGCTCTCCTACGCCATCCTCCGCCACCAGTTTCTTGGCCTTGGTGTGCGCGTCAAGTGGACCATCAAGCAATCCACCGTCGCTGCCGCTTTCGTGGCCGTTTTCTTTGTCATCAGTGAAGCCGCTGCCACCGTGTTGGGCGACACCACGGGCAGCCAATATTGGGGTATTGCCGGTGCCGGCTTGCTGGTATTTGCCATCGCACCGCTCCAGCGCCTTGCGGAACGCCTCAGCGACAAGGCCCTGCCAGGCGTCAAGCCAATCATGGACATGGACGACGCGGAACGCGCCTTTGCCTATGGTGAGGCAGTCAAGGCCGCGTGGGCAGATGGCGTCCTGTCTCGCGATGAACGTGCGTTGCTGGACCGGCTCGGACAGTCGCTGAAGCTC
>JBFJXH010000097.1:0-6624 GCA_041623215.1 Thermoplasmatota archaeon | reverse complement strand
TTCTGCAAGAACCAGCGCCAATGGAACGCCCCACCGCTAACAGATGAGGACGCCGCACGGTTTCGCCGCGCCGTCACAGAGGCAGGCCTGGGGCCAGTCATGGTCCATGACTCTTACCTCATCAACATGGGCACGCCCGACCCCGAAAAACGTGCCAACGCCCAGGCCGCCTTCCAACGCGAACTCGAACGCTGCGAAGCGCTGGGCGTCGCTTTTCTGAATTTTCATCCCGGCAGCCACACCCACCCATCCAAGAAGATGCGTGACGATTCGGCCGAGCGAATCGCCTGCCTCGACCGCATCGCCACCTGCGTCAACGAAGTTCTTGACAGCGTGCCCGGCAGCGTGAAGGCGGTGGTGGAGAACGCCGCCGGCCAAGGCACCAACGTCGGCACATCGTGGGAAGAAGTGGCCCACTTGGTCGAGCAACTGCCCCGCGACCGGCGTGGCGTCTGCGTCGATACCCAGCACGCATGGGCTGCCGGCCACGATTGGCTCGCGGACTATGACGCCGTCTTCGACGCCTTCGACGACGCCATTGGGCTGCCAGACCTGGTGGCCTTCCACCTCAACGACAGTGACCGCCCGCTTGGTGCACGTGTAGACCGGCACGCCAACATTGGGGACGGACACCTAGACATGGACTTCTGGATGCGGCTCATGCGGGACTCCCGCTTTGCGGCCACGCCAGGCTACTTGGAAACACCGGGCGGACCGGACGTGTGGCGCAAGGAAATCGAACTGCTTCGGGGCCTAGGGGACGGTACGCCCGAGCCAGCGCGTGGCCCTTGACGCCGCCCGACGGAACGGATGGTGGGGTGCCGCGCCCTGGCGTGCCACAAGGGGCCGGGCACGCCTGTCACGGGCTGAGCTGGCGGTCCAGTCTGAGTTTTCCAAACAGCGCCAATCTGCTTAACAACCAGAATTTCGGGTCTCTGTTGATGAGATGGCTTGCAGTCCTTCTAATCCTCATGCTTGCAGGGTGCACCGATGCCCCAGATGCAACCTCGGACGAGGTGCCGCTGGACGACATGGCCGACGATGCTACTTCGAACGCGGATGGCGAAGAGGCCTCTGGCGGAGCCAACAACCAATCCTTTGCCACGTCCATGGATTTCGCCGGCGCGGCAGCGGTTGGGCCCTTCGGATTCGTCACATCCTTCGCCGACCAAGCGACGCTACCGCCCGGCATTCTTCAGGTGACCGCCACTTGGAGTTGCACGGACCCAGTCTGTCGCCTGGCGCTGCGCGTTTGGGACGCTGATGACAATGAAGTCTTCCACCAAGGCGGGCCCAGCCCCATCTCGTTTGAGGGGATCTCGGCGGGCGGCCGCTACTCGTTCCAAATCATCACGGCCGACATGTCGGACGACACCTCGACGGCACTCAATTGGGCGGGAACCGTCGACATCACCGTGAAGCCGGAGTAATCCGGACGCACCCCTTATCAAGGACACCCAAGTCGCGCGCCCTGTCCATGGCCAACCCAGAGTTTGACGCCATCGTCGTGGGCGCCGGCGTAGCCGGTTGCACCGCAGCCACGCGCCTTGCCCAAGAAGGGGCCAATGTGCTCCTCGTCGAGCGCGCCGACGAAGCTGGCGCCAAGAACCTGTCCGGAGGTGTCCTTTGGGGCAACGACCTCGCCGCCGTCTATCCTGACTGGAAAGAGGAAGCGCCCCTCGAACGCCCGATTAGCAACAAGAAGGTCGGGTTCCTGGGGAACGAATCGGCCTTCGTCATGGACTTCCATGATGAGTCGCTCAAGACCAACACGCTTGGCTACTCTGTGCTACGCGCGCGCCTCGACCCCTGGCTTCTGAAGAAGACGGAGGAGGCTGGCGCCAATGTCATCACCGGCGTCAACGTGGACGGACTATACCGGGAACGCGGCAAAATTGTCGGCGTCCACCAAGGCGGCGAGACAACCACGGCTCGCACCGTCATCGTCGCTGATGGCGCCAACACGCGGTTGTGCCTAGAAGCCGATCTGCGCCACGGGGCCAAGAAACTCGACGCCCACGACTACGCGCTCGGTGTCAAACAAGTTCTCAAGCTCGACGCTGGCGTCATGGAGGACCGATTCGGCATCGGCCCGGACGGCGGCATGGCGGGCGAATTCATCCTGGGGCGTCAAGATGGCGTGATGGCTGGCGGTTTCCTGTACACCAACCGCGACACCTTCAGCCTCGGCATTGTCCTCAATCTGCCCAGCCTGGAGGGGGCCAAGGAAGTCACCAGCCACGACGTGGTGGAAGACTTCCGCATGCACCCCTACATCCACGGCCTCGTCAAGGATGCCGAACTCGTCGAATACGGTGCCCACCTCGTGCCTGAAGGGGGTTACGGTGCCTTCAGCGAACTCTACACCGACGGCGCCCTGGTGGCGGGCGACGCGGCCGGTTTCTGCTTCAGTAACGGCATCGTCATCCAAGGCATGAACTACGCTGCCAAGAGCGGCATTGCGGCTGCCGACACAGCGCTGCACGCCAAGAACAAGGGCGACGCCAGCAAGGTCACGCTTCGCCACTACGAGAAGGCGTTGCATGATGTCCACGTGGTCCAGGACTTCAAGAAATTCGCCAACGTCAACAAGGCGCTCTGGAACCCGCGCATGTTCACTCACTACCCCGACTTCTTGGCGGGCATTTTCCGCAACATGTTGAACGCTGAGGGGCCGAAGAAGAAGACCAAGGAGCATGTCTTTGCTGCCATGGCAGACGCCGGCATCAGCAAGCGACAAATCCTCCAAGATGGCATTACCATGGGGGTGAACCTGTGAGCCAAACCACGGGCAAAGTGAACATCAAGGCGCGCCTCGGTGCGACCAAGTATGTCACCGATGCCGAAGAACACGCGCACATTACCGTGGACCCAGACATCTGCGAAACGTGCCCCCACGAAATGTGCATCCAAGCATGCCCTGCCCAGTGCTTCGAATTCATTGACGAACGCATGAAGTTCACCTACGAAGACTGCGTTGAGTGCGGCACCTGCGATATCGTGTGCACGCCCGGCTCCGTCAAGTGGGAACACCCCCGCGGCAATTACGGTGTCAATTACAAGTACGGGTGATTAACCATGAGCGACCACATCATCAAGAGTTTGGGCCGCCCCATGCACATTGCGGTGTGCATGAAGATGACGCCCGATGCCACCGACCTAACCATTGACCCCGTCAAGAAGACGCTTGACCGCTCCAAGGTCAAGAACATCATCAATCCCCCCGACGAAAACGCGTTCGAGCTGGCCCTTGACTTCAAGGACCGCTTCGGCGCGCAAGTCAGCGTCGTCACCATGGGCCCGCCGTTCTTCGACGTCATGCTGCGCGAAACCGTCGCGCGGGGTGCCGACCGCGGCGTACTCATTACAGACCGTGCCTTCGCGGGCGCGGATACTTACCCGACCAGCTTGACGCTGGCAGCCGGTATCAAGAAGATTAGCGCTCAATTTGGCGACGTCGACTTGATTCTGTTTGGGGAAGAAACAACCGACGCAAGCACGGGCCAAGTTGGCCCTGGCGTTGCAGGCCACTTGGACACCGAGCAGGCCACGTACATTCACTCCCTCGATTGGAATCCCGCCTCCGAACAATTGACGGCCACCCGCAGCATTGGTGGCGGTCACGAAATCCTTCGCATGCCCCTGCCTGCCTGCGTCACCTGCGAGCTTGGCATCAATGTGCCCCGCCTAGCGACCCTTCGCGGCAAGCTTCGTGGCAAGGACACGGAACTAGTGGTGTGGCCGCTCGCGGAACTCACCGACATCAAGGACCCGAGTTGGGTTGGTCTCAAAGGCAGCCCCACCATCGTCGGCAAGGTTGACATCAGCAGCGGCGACGAGCGCGACTGTGACAAGTCCCGCGATGCGGAGGCCATCGTTGATTATCTCATCGAGTCCCACGTGGCGGTGATGCCATAATGGCCACCAAGAGTCGTTACGCCAACATCGAACTCAAGCCCGCCGCCGAGCCGGAATCCCTGGACGATTACGAAGGTGTCTGGGTGATTGTGGAGCAGCGCGAAGGCAACGTCCAAGATGTGACGCGGGAACTGCTTGGCGCTGCCATCCCCATGGCGGAAAAGCTGAACACCACGGTGACGGCCCTCCTGTTGGGTCACGAGACCGGTGACATGGCCGAGCGCCTGATTACCTATGGTGCGGACAAGGTTGTTCGCTGCCACCACCCCATTCTCAACACGCCTTTGGCGCAACCGAGTACCGACGTCATCGCCAAACTGGTCAAGGAGCGCAGGCCCACGGTTGTCCTCATCGGAGCGACCCACACAGGTCGCGATGTCTCCAGTCGCGTGGCGGTCAAGATTGATGCCGGCATGACGGCAGACTGCACGGAATTGGACGTGGACTCTGCCAGCGGCGAATTGCTGGCTCGCCGGCCCGCGTTTGGCGGCAAAATGCTCGCGACCATCCGCTGCGACCGTCACCGCCCCCAAATGGCCACGGCTCGCCCGGGCATCTTCGTACCCAACGACCCTGACCCCGCCCGCGCTGGCGAAGTCGAGGACGTGGATGTCGCCTGGCTGAATGACAATACCTACCACGCCGAAGTTGTGGACTACATCGTCGACAAGTCAAGCGTTGACATCACCAAGGCAGACGTATTGGTTGCGTGTGGCCTTGGCGTCGGTGGCCCCGAAGGCCTCGATGCGCTGCGGGAATTGGCCGATGCACTTGGTGGCGAATTGGCCTGCTCCCGCCCGGTGGCCGACAAGGGCTGGTTGCCCCGCGAGCATCAAATTGGCCAAACCGGCCTGTCCGCTCGCCCCAAGCTCTACGTCGCCGTTGGCGTCAGTGGCGCCATCCAGCACATCGAGGGCATGAAGGAGTCCGGCACCGTCATTGCCATCAACAGCGACGCCAACGCTGCCATCTTTGATTACGCGGACATCGGCCTCGTCGGTGACTGGAAGGGACTTGTAGCCGGCCTCACCAAGGCTGCCAAGGCCAAGAACCTGCATCAAGCGAAATGGATGGTCCCGGTCAAGGATACCTTGGCGGCCGACCGCGAAGCAGCCCACGAGCGCGCAATCAAGGCTGGCAAAGCCGACGCGGACGCGCCGGCCGAAGCTGCACCGGCTGCATCAGCGCCGGCTGCTGCGCCGCAAACGGCCAAGCCCAAGGTGGAAGCGGCCGCTCCTGCGGCTGCTGCTGCGAGCGACTCCACGCCGAACGGTAAGGGCGAAGCCGGCGCCGAAGCTGCGGCCCCGGCCGACCCAGAACCGGCCGCGTCCGTGGAGGAAGCATCTGCCGCCGGCGGGGAATTTGCGGGTGACCCGACGGACGCCGATGCGGTGCGAGCCTGGGTGAAGGATAACGTCCCTGAAGACAAGAAAGCGTGGGTGCTAGCGGACGATTGCATTGTCTGCAACGGCTGCGATGCAGCTTGCCCCACCGGCGCTGCCGTCACCACGGATGTGGCTCGCGTAGACCGCGACCTTTGCATCGCTGATGGCGCCTGCTTTGACGCCTGCCCCACGGATGCGATTCGACCCGGCGTCGAAGACCCAGAGTCCACCGCCGGGTGGCCCGAAGGCAGCCGCCTAGCTGGCCAAGTGGGCGTCTAGACGATCCTCCACGCGGGCAACGCGGTCACTCACCCAAAGGGCCAAAGCGCCAAAGCGTGCTGGCCGGCCATGGCTGAGTCTCGAGGAGCCGTGTATGCCCTGTGGCCGCTTCGCATCGTGCTAGCGGCTGTGTTCCTGTCGTATGGCGTGGACAAGTGGCAGGACATTGGCGGCACCGCAGACATGTTTGCTTCCTGGGGGATTCCGGCCGCCAGTATTGCTGCTCCCATGGTGGCGGTGGCGGAGACGCTGGGTGCGCTGGCCCTCTTCGCAGGCGTCCTTTCACGATTCAGCGCCGCCGTGCTGTCGCTGGTCATGGTGACAGCCATCGTGGTCGTCAAGCTTGATGCGGGATTCCAGGGCGTTTGGGACTTCGACTTGGCGCTTCTAGGCGGTTTGGTGACCATCCTCATCAACGGCCCTGGCCGTCCAACGCTGACCTCCATTGTGGCGGAAGTCAAGGATGCGCGAGCGGCCCGCAATGCAACCGTTTGACCGAACCAGCGGCTCAATGCCTAAGTGCCGGTAAGCCAAGCGCCCTTTGTGGACCATGCGCGCCAGGTGCCCCTCTTAGGCCTCAACGGGCAGGCGGACCTGGCGGCAGCACGAGTTTTGGTCATCGGCGCGGGGGGCCTTGGGTGTCCGGTTGCGTCGGCCCTCGCCGCTGCAGGTGTTCGGCGACTCACGGTCATGGACCCCGACGTGGTCGAGGAATCCAATCGCCACCGCCAGCTCCTGTATGGGCCCAAGGATGTGGGGCAAGCCAAGGCGCGCCTAGCCAAGCGGCGCCTCGAGGCTTGGTTTCCAGATTGCCATGTGGACGACATGCAGGAACTGTTTGAGCCTGCCAACGCGGCCACGCTGGTACGTGCCCATGACCTCGTCATCGAGGGTACCGATACCGCCGAGGCACGCTACGCCGCTAGCGACGCTTGCCAAGAGGCGGGAATCCCGCTCGTGACCGGCGCGGTGGAGCGATGGCACGGACAAGTGGCCTTCCTGTTACCTGGCCAGGGATGCTATCGTTGTCTTTGGCCTGAGC
>JBFJXH010000096.1:0-6760 GCA_041623215.1 Thermoplasmatota archaeon | reverse complement strand
GTTCTTGAGCTTCTTGGCGGTTGAGCAGCAGGTCTCAGCATCGACGCAGAATCAAGCCTTCAACGCGTTGTTGTTCTTCTATCGCAACGTGTTGCAGGTGGACATTGAGGATTTGTCAAAGACGGTGCGGGCTCGGCGGACGCGACGGTTGCCGGTTGTTCTTTCCAGCGACGAAGTGTTTGCCATTGTGGCCCTGCTGCGTGAGCCATTTAGTTTGATGGCGCGCCTCATCTATGGTGCTGGCCTTCGCTTGCAGGAGTGTTTGGAGTTGCGTGTCAAGGATGTTGACTTTGACCGGGGCGTCTTGACGATTCGTTCGGGCAAGGGCGACAAGGATCGGTTGACGGTTTTGCCGGCGTCCCTGAGAAACGATTGGGAGCATCACATGAAGCAGACAAGGGCGTTATTCGAGCAGGACCGTGCGTCTGGTTTGCCGGGCGTTGCTTTGCCACTTGCGTTGGAGCGAAAGTATCCGAATGCCGGTCGGGAATGGGGTTGGTTTTGGGCTTTTCCGGCCCAGTCGGTGTCGAAGGACCCGCGTAGTGGCATCATTCGTCGGCATCATCAGCATCCAAGTGCGTTTCAAAAGGGGTTCAAAGCGGCCGCCCGGCGAGCCCGAGTCAGTAAACCGGCCACCATCCATACCTTGCGGCACAGTTTTGCCACGCACTTGCTGGAGGCAGGAACCGATATTCGGTCCATTCAGGATTTGCTGGGCCACAAGGACATCAAGACCACCATGGTGTACACGCACGTTGCCACACAGAACCGCCTGGGCATCCGGTCGCCACTTGATGCACTGACGCAACGGGGCACGATTCATGCCACCCGTTGACCCTTGGCTGTTTGATGTGTACCCGCATCCGCGTCAATCCAAGCTCGTTGTTTGGGTGAAGCAGGGCCGCCGCGTATCGAAGCAACTGGTGGATTATCAACCCCATTTTTGCGTCAAGGCGGAGCAGGAACCTCTCGCGCAGGCCGAGGCGCACCTAGCGTTAGATCAACGCGTAGCGCGAACGTGGCGCGATGAGCAAGTGTTGTGGTTGCGAGGCGAGCCGGAGCCGGTTCTTCGCGTGCAGCCGAAGCGTATGCAAGCCATGCATAGCGTTGCCACGGATTTGCGCCGCACCACCCGGTGTAAGGGCTTCACGTTCTATGACGTGGACAATCAACCCGAGTCACGTTGGATGCACGAAAATCACCTCTTCACCATGTGCCGATTGGACACAGATTCATCTGGGCAGCCGCTGTTGAAGCCGGCGCCGCACGAGGACCGGTGGCTGCTTCATTACCCGGACCCGGGCCTTCGTTGTGCGTGGCTACAAGTCTTCGTGGACGCGGAAGGCACCAAGCGTGACGTGGCTGATTTTGACGACGCCTTGTTGGCGATTCGCATCGGAGACCATGTGTTACAAGTGGGCACGATTGGAAGCGAAGAGGAAGAACGCCTTGTCCTGCAGGAACTGGGTCGGCGTTTGGCGGTGCTGGACCCAGATGTCCTATTCACAAAGCACGGGGACCGCTTCGACCTCCCCTACTTGCTTCGGCGCATTGACGTGCTTGGTCTTCGCGAGCAAGTGTGGCTAGGTCGCGACCGGGACCCAGATGTCGGCCGGCCCGACCAGGAGTCCAAGTCAATCCATACCTATGGCAGGTGGTTGTTCAAGACGCACGCCTACTACTTGCGTGGTCGGTGGCACATTGATTTGTCGAAGAAGACGTTGGACTCGGAGGACGACCGGAAGGACATCCATGGCATCCTGTACTTGGCACGTGTGTCCAATCGCCGCGCCCAGGACATCAACCGTAATGGTGCCGGGTACGCGTTGCAGCAAATGCAGATTGACGCCGCCATTGACATGGGGGTAGCGTTGCCGTGGAAGCGAAACTTGAGTGAGGATTGGAAGGATGCCGCGACGCTTTGTGCCGTGGACCGCGGCGGCCAAATCATGGTGCCCAAGCCGGGCGTTTACGGCGACGTGGCTGCCTGTGATTTCAGTGGCTATTATCCAAGTCTCATTGTGCATCACAACCTTAGCAGTGACACCATCAATTGCGCGTGCTGTCCTGATGCCCCTCTCATTCCAGAGTTGTGGTATCATGTTTGTCAGAAGAACGTGGGCCATCAAGCGGCCATTTTGGCAAAGTTGAATCCACATCGCAAGTGGGCAAAGGCTGTGCTGCGGCAAGCAAAAGCCGAGGAACTGGAGGCAACAGCGCACTAAGCAACCCCTTCCCGAGTCCCCCCTCGCCCCCTCCGCATCGCGACCTTGCTTGCGTTTCCTTTTCAGCTCGACCTCAATCCACGATGCATGGATGCGGTGCATGTTGCCGACGCCGTGCATGCCCATGCGCCCCCCAAAGCGGAGCGGTTCAGTTTCTGGACCCACGCCTTGAGCGCGGCAGCCGCCATCCCCGTGCTGGTGATGCTGGTCCTGCAAGCGGAGGGCGCCTTGGCGGTAACGAGTGTAGCCCTGTATGGGTCGAGCCTCATTCTGCTCTTTTCCAGCAGTGCCTTCCACCACGTTGTCGGCTCCTTTGGTCCCAAGTGGCACGCCGTGAGTCGGCGCCTCGACCACATTGCCATTTTTCTTCTCATCGCAGGCACGTACACGCCCATCAGTTTGGTGGCACTTGGCGGCGCGTGGGGTTGGTCCATTGCCGGCGTCGTGTGGGGCCTCGGCCTGGCCGGTGTGACCCTCAAGGCCGTGACGCCCAACAGTCCCCGCTGGCTCACCGTCGCCTTGTATTTGCTCATGGGCTGGGTGGTCGTGGTGGCCGTTTGGCCCCTGATTCAGGCACTTCCCGCAGCAGCCTTGTGGTGGCTGCTGGCAGGCGGCCTTGCCTACACCGTTGGCGCGGTTCAGTATGCTTTGAAGCGCCCCGACCCGTGGCCTGAACACATCGGCTTTCACGGCATTTGGCACTTGTTTGTCATGGTCGGCGCCGCGTGCCACGTGGTCGTGGTGTGGCGGTACGTGGTGTAGTCTCCTGTTAACAGAGTAGCTTCACCCCACTAGGGCAACGGCCCAAGGCAACCAGCAACCAAATCAGGGTATGGACCACGACCTGGTGGCGAAGGCCGCCGCGGTCAAATCAGAGCACAAAGCCATCGGCGTAGTGTGCTTTGGATACTTTCGTTACCGCAACGCCCGCTTTGGCTGCGCCGAAGTCCACCAAGCCATCCAATGCTTTGGCCGCAAAGGAATGACCGATGCCCGCCGCGTCGCCCAAGCGGACGGCTACACCATGGTGCACGCCATGACCGATTGTACGTTCCTGCAAAAACCCGGCCTCACCCGGGCCGATGCAAGGCGGATTGCCCGCCGCATCGCTGACGAAGTGGGCGTCGTCATGGACCTCGAAGGCGTGTACAAGTGGGTCGTGTTCCTGCCAAGCAAAACCCATTCCGCCACCGGCCCCGGCACGGTCGGCGTCCCCAACCGATATTACGGGAAATTTGACGATGGTAAACTCAAGGTTCGCGGCATCGAAGTGCAACGCCACTCTACGTGTGATTGGATTTACGAGACGCAACAAGGCATGCTGGACGAATTCGTCAAGGCCGACACGCCCGAGGAATTTCTCGCCCAAATCCCGGCCGCCCTGGCCGTCGCTAAAGCTGCCGCCGAAGAACTTCGCCAGGGGCGAGTTGATGGTCGGCGCCTCGGTATTATGGTGCAAGCAACACGCTCCGTTGAGGCGTACACTGCCACCACCAATACACAGACGGCACTGCGGCGTTTACGCAACGCCGGCACCGAGCGTCGGGCCGGTGAATACGTCAAGTACGTCGTAACGCGCCAAGATGGCCCCCGCGAAGGCCGCGTTGTCCCTATTGAATTGTGGGACCAAGGGTCAACATGGTTTGGAGCCTCTGGGTTATCGGGGCACAAACTGCATTATCTTCGCCTCTTGGCTCGAAGCATCGAAACCTTGCTCTCGCCCTTTGGCTACGAAGAAGAGGCTGTTCTGGCCTGGTTATCGGGCGCCACACCAGACCCCTTGACGCACCCCACCAAACCGGTGATTCCCCCACCTGAGCCCATTTGGCAGTCAGCCCTTTGAGGCCCTTTCCCCAGCCAACGCGCCCGCCACATCAGCCATCCCACACCTCGGGTTCACCCACGGCCACTAGGTCTTCCAGTTCCCGGCGCCCCTTGGCAAAGATGCGGCTATCCACAGGTACCGCCTCCCATGCATCATCGGGGGCAGCGCGCAGGAGATGCATTGCGGATTCTGCATCCGCCTCCATCCATGCATCCAGGTCTGTCGCTTCCAAACTGCAAACCTGCCGACCATGGTAGCGACCAAACAAGTGATTCGGCTCGGTCGTGATGATGGCTCCACAAAGGCGTTCTTCTCCCTTGATGCTACGCGGCGCCACCAACCCCGGCATCACGATTGGCCGCCTGTCGCGGCGGCGAAACCAGTAACTGTGCGTGGCACCGTCGTCGCCTTTCACCATCTCATAGATGCCCGTGGTGACAAACAACGCATGGCCTTCGCCCAGCATCCTGGACCACAGGGGGCTGGTTTGCAATTTGTCGTCGCGGGCATTCCCCACCGGCCGAGGACCAACAGGGAACCCCCAGCGCACGCGTTGGATCTCGCGAACGCCGTCGTCCGCCGTTACCGCCACGGGCAGCGTCGTGGTGAGGCGCACGACCGGGTGAGGAATCCATTCGCCGTCGTAGGCCCAACGAACCGCTGCCGTGGCATCTTGGACGTCCATGTCCGAGGCCGTCAAGCCGACGAGGCCAGCCATGCAGTCGCATCAGGGTCACGGATGAAAATGGTGTGCAGCCGACTCCGGCCCGATGCCGCCTGGCCGGTCAGCTTCGCCGGCTCGGTTCGCCCGGGGCAGACCACGTTACGCTGTCGCGGCTCGAGCGGCCCATTCCTCTCGCAGACGGTCCTGCGCTTCTTCCCAGGTATTGGTGCGTCCATAGGGTCGAATGTCGCCCGTTTCAGAGTCCCACTTCCACAATTCAATGCCCGCCGTGACCAAGAGTCCCACCGCCAGAGGGTCCGCATACTCCTCCTCAAAGATGACGCGCCGAAGGCCACAGTTAGCAATCATGCGACTGCACTGCGTGCACGGCTGCGTCGTGCAATAGACGTCGGCCCCCTCGATGCTCACACCCGTGGTAGCTGCTTGCAGTATCGCATTTTGCTCCGCGTGCAAACACGGGCAGACATCGGCCATCATGCCACTTGGAATCTGCAGCTCGTCCCGAATGCACCCCGTGTCGCAAGGGTGGGGGAAGCCGCGCGGCGCACCATTGTAACCCGTGGTCAAGACGCGCTTGTCTTTGACAATCACCGCTCCCACTTGCCGGCGCGGGCAGGTCCCCCTGCCCTTGACGAGGTGCGTCATGTCCATGAAGTAGCGGTGCAGCGTGGGTCGGTCGGCGGCCACGACGCGGCAGCGTCCAAGGCCGCTTAAAGGGCGGCGGCGGTCGCGGCGTCATGGTCCGGGTTGAGGTGCGTGCCTCGCTCTATCCGACGGAGTCCGAGGACGCCGTTGTAGCCGCCACCACCCTCCTGGTTCCCGACGCCCAGGTTGCCATCCAACCTGTTGGCGCCAACGGAGAACCCGGTGAAGTACAGGCGTCCGGTCAGGATGTGCGCGTGCTTCGCCGGCGCATCTGGGAACGGCGCGTCATCGACACGTTTCGAAGCCGCCTGTTGGCCGGAAGACAGGGGGCAACCACCACATTCGAATTGCAGAAGCAGGCGGCCGCCGCAGGCACCATCGCGCTTCCAGTGGGCACGCACGCCTTGGGCACAATCCACTGGTCCATCACCGTCGAGGCGGACGACCCCTGGCCCGATGCGGAGGCATTCGTCTGGTGGCTGTGTCCCGAAACCGAGGACGGCGAAGTGGTTGGTGATGTCTCCCTGGAGGAATAGGGGTCGACGCTACGCTACACCTGCCATTGGTTGAGACAGCGGCGGCACAGGTACTCCCGATCGCGCACGACATCCACATCTTGGCTCTTGCAACTGGGGCACCGGAACAAGTGGCGCGCATCGCGGGCCATGGGAAGGCTCCGGCCACCATGCTTGGTCCGGCGCCGCCGATGCTTTTGACACGCTGGATTGACACAGTAGAAGCGCTTGCCATCGTCGCTCTTGTAACAGCCAAGCCGCTCACAAACCGGAGGCAGCTTGGTGCCGAAGTACTTGTCCACCCGGTTATGACCGGCCACTGGAACCTGATTGGATTCGGACGCGGCTTTGGCTGGCTTGGCGGCGGCCTTGGCCCGAGTCTTCGGCGCGCCCTTCTTGCCAGCGCCCGTTGGCTGGCCACCGTCCTGCGATGGCGACAACGCCACCAGCAGGACTACATTCACCGGAACGGCACCTCGATGGCCATGAGGTCCGTGGCCAGCCGTGTATCTGGGAAAATCGCCTTCGCTTCCTCCAGGACCGGCGTGGCATCCTTGTAACGCGGCGAAATGTGCGTCAACGCGAGCTGGCGAACCTCGGCTGCCTTGGCCGTCATGGCGGCTTCGGCGGCCGTCATGTGTTTCACTTCACGCGCCCGCTCCACAAGGTCGTGCGTGAACGTGGCCTCGCACACAAACAAATCGGCGCCACGCGCCGCCTCCACTAACTCGGGGCAAGGCTGGGTATCGCCAGAATACGCAAACCGTCGCCCAGAGCGCGCTGGCCCGAGCACGTCATCCGGCGAGACAACCGTGCCATCGGCAAGCGTGACCGCTTGGCCGCGTTGCAACTGACCAAACATGCG
>JBFJXH010000095.1:0-6793 GCA_041623215.1 Thermoplasmatota archaeon | reverse complement strand
GCCAGGACGACCACTCGCAATGTCAACGGGCCGGCGAGTTGGGGGCCGGGTTTCAAGGCTTGGACTAGCCAGCAACCGGCGGCGGACGCGACGGTCGGGCTGCGGACTGGATTGGGATCTGCCAAGCCTGGATTGCTATGACGACGAGAGGCAAGCCAATCACGACCCATGCTGCAATGGCGAATGCGGGGTAAAGGGCCACCCCATCATGTAAGCGACTACCAAAGAATAGGGACCCCACAGTGGCTGCAAGCACAAGCCCTGCAACTGTCCAAACAATGATTTTCTTGGTGCGAGCCAATCGCGGTTGGCTCAGCCACCACCATGCGGCCACCAAGCATGCTGCGGCGAGCGGAACAAGCCATGCGCCCGGCCCGCTGGTATCGGGAAGCACGCCAAGCCACACCATGTTGGCGGTGGTAAACGCCACAAGAAACACGAACGGGATGGGATGGCTATCACGGGGCCACCACGGAGTAGCCAGCGCAAGGCCCACGAACCCAACCACGGCCACGTAGGCGGCAAGGGCAGCCTCCGCGTTGCCTTCGCCATCTGCCGTGAACAAGAGCGGGCCGGCACTCCGCCATTGGAGGGCCTCCCCGAAGCCAGCCACTAGGAAGCCAACAAGGATTCCCGTTGCAAGCGGGACTACGTGGCGCACCGTCCATTGGGGCGGCCGAAGGACGAGCGGCATGGCGAGGAGGGCTGCCGCCAGCACGAAGGGCACTGCGGCCCCCAGGATTTCCTCACCCCAACTGCCGCTGGATTCCGCCACGCGGCGAAGCGATGTCCCGAGAATGCCAATCACGCACACCGCAAAGCACCACAGAACCGGCAGTGCCCGCGAGAATAGCGCCATGCATGGATACGGCCGACGCGAGGGATGAAGGTAGCGTTCCCGCAGTTAGTGGCGGAAACTGCGTTGTCCGCTGAACACCATCGCAATTCCGTGCTCGTTGGCGGCTTCGATGACTTCGTCGTCGCGGATGCTGCCGCCGGGCTGCACAATCGCGGCAACGCCGTGCTGGGCGGCTACGTCAACGGCATCGCGGAACGGGAAGAACGCGTCGCTGGCCATCACGCTGCCGGCGATGTTTTCGCCACCCTTGTGCGTCGCAATGAAGGTCGAGTCCACACGGGCAGTCTGCCCTCCCCCGATGCCCACTGTGCGCGTGCCTCGGACAAACACGACGGCATTGCTGCGGATGGCCTTCACACAGCGTGCCGCAAACAGTAAGGATTCCGTTTGCTCCGCAGTTGCGGCAACGGTGCCGGCAGTCTTCCAGTCATCTACGTTGTAGGGCTTCAGATCGCGGTCTTGGACCAACAGGCCACCGGTAATGCTGCGAATCTGGGTGCCACTTCGGTGGTAGTCATCTGCCAAGCCCGGGACGGTGAGGATGCGCAGGTTCTTCTTCCGTTGCAGGCGCTCCAATGCATCTGCTTCGTAGGCTGGCGCAATGACGATTTCGAGGAACAGTTTTGCCAGTTCTTCAGCCACTTCCAGGGTGACGGGTCGATTGAGCGCAACGACGCCGCCAAACGGGCTGTACGGGTCGCAGGCAAGCGCGTCGCGCCAGGCCACGGCCAGGTCGTCGGCCATGGCAATGCCGCACGGCGTAGCGTGCTTGATAATCACGCAGCACGGTTTCTCCGGGAACTCCTTGACGGACTCGAGGGCGAGATCGGCGTCGAGGATGTTGTTGTAGGAAAGTTGCTTGCCGTGCAACTGGGTCGCACCGACAATGCTCGGTTCGATGACGTTTCGTGGCCCGGCCTTTTCGTACCAGGCGGCGCGCTGGTGAGAGTTTTCACCATAACGGAGTACATCGCGACGATCGTAGGCAAACACCAGGTGCTCCGGATAGTCCGTGAGGCCGAAGCGCTTGGAAAGGACCCGGCTGATGACCGCGTCGTAGCGCGCCGTTTGCTGGAAGGCACGCAGGGCCAGTTCCTGTCGCAGGTCGGCATGTTCGCCGCCACGCTCCACGGCTTCGGCAACCTGGTCATATTGGTCGTGCTGCGTTACTACGAACACGTGCCGGTGATTTTTGGCTGCCGCGCGCAAGAGGCTGGGCCCACCAATGTCAATCTGCTCGATGAGTTCGTCAAGGTCGGCATCTCGGTTTGCTGCCGTGGCCTCAAACGGGTAGAGGTTGACACATACGAGGTCAATGGCCGGAATTCCATGCTCGTTCATGCTTGCAACGTGTTGTGGGTTGTCCCGGAGCGCCAAAACGCCCCCGGCAACGACCGGATGCAGTGTTTTGACACGCCCATCCATCATTTCGGGAAAGCCGGTGAGATCTGCCACATCGCGCACTGGCAGCCCGGCTTCGCGAAGAAGGGCGGCGGTTCCACCCGTGGAAATCAGTTCGACGCCGGCGGCATCAAGCCGCTGGGCGAAGCTTACAATGCCGGTCTTATCAGACACGGACAACAAGGCACGGGTGACACTCATGGCTCCCGTTGGCCGGCGACCCTCCCACCGTATTTAGGGGCGTATGGGGGCGCCACCGCTGGCGCCCATCAGCCTCGGTCCCGCAAAGACCCGATTGGACAGGGGGGCGTAGGCCTTCTTGGCCCTGAGAATCAACCACTAGTTGCTTTTGGTCCAACGACCACTTCAATGCATGGAGCAAATGTTGCCGGAGGCCACCGAGGCCCTGGTGCGGGCGAGTAGGTTCGGATGCTTGGCATTCCAGAAGGAGGGTAGGACGTACAACGTGCCACTGTTCTTTTCGTTCGACGGTGATGCGGTGTACTTCCAATGCCACCCAGGGGAAAAGGACGATTACCTCGACAGTACCGAGGAGGCTTGCTTAACTGTGGTTCACATGGCGACCGACGACGTATGGGAGAGTGCATTGGTCTTTGGGCCCGTTGAGCGGCTGACCTTGACGGACGAATTAGAGGCTGCTCGCGCCGCCTTGATGGCGGTGCCGTTTCCACCCCTTCATGGCTATTTGCCACACGGAACGCCCAAGCGAAGCGACCGCCAGGTCTACTATTTGCGGTTGCAACCAACGCGCATGACGGGTATGGCCAGCACGTTCAAACTGACGGAGGCACCGTCGTTTTCATCGCCAGGTATCACCCCCTAGGGCTGGTCGCTGTGGCAGTGGTGCCCAGGGCCTAATCGCCCTGCCGGCCGCAGGCAATCCGTCGGTTACGAACTAGCGAAAGCCCGACGAACATGAAGGCAACCGGCCCACCAAGTTCCCCCCCCGCATGCTCCAGAAGCCGAGCATTGACAAGGCCCCTGCGTCGCCTAGGAGACGAAGGAAAGCCCCCAACCGGCGCTTGAGGAGACGTTTGGGCCCACCGGGGCGTCATCCATGCGCGTTCCCAGCGGCGCGGTGGCGCGGTAGCTTGAGGAGGAAGGTTCCTTTGCCAGCAAAAGTGTCGCTTTGCGTGGCCCCCGGTTGGTTCAGGCGTCGCCGCACGGCTTCAGGGACTGAGTCGGCCCGCTCACGGCCGCCACGCGGCAAGCCCTTCCAAACCGCAGCAGGGCCGTGGGTCCGCAGCGGCCCCGAAGCTCGCATCCACAATTTCCTCACCAACGCGGGCATGTCGTTTGCCTACGAGCCCAAGGTCGCGGGAGGCCTGCGCCCCGATTTTCTCATTGAGGGCCGCGTCATT
The DNA here is from genome assembly GCA_041623215.1 of Thermoplasmatota archaeon. GTDB lineage: Archaea > Thermoplasmatota > E2 > JACPAO01 > JAHFTW01 > JBFJXH01. The sequence goes on along the minus strand of JBFJXH010000095.1, from coordinate 3,151 downwards.
GTAGAGTACTGGGGTGGCGCCGGTTTTCGGTCGTATGCCAACCGCATGGCAATCAAGACCAGCCGCTACGAGGCCCACGGTTTCAAGGTCATCCACCTCATGCCCATTCACCTTTGGGAACTCGAGGTAGAGTTGGCGCGCCAGCTTAGGGCCGCGGGCATCCAAAGTAGCTCAACGGTGGCCGAAGATGATTAAGCCGGTCGCCAGACCCTACCCTAGGCTGCGTAGTGCAGGTCGTCGGAGTTGACCCAGTCCAGCAAATCCAGGGCAACCTCGCATGACTCCGCCACTTCGGGGTGGGGGTCAGAGAGGAAGCGCTCCAAAACGGCGCGCGCACTTTCATCGCCAATAGCGCCGAGTGCTTCGGCCGCTTCGTGGCGCACCATTACGTGCTCGTCCTCGGTAGCCAAAACGTCGGTTAGCACGGGAATAGCATGCCGGTCACCCATTTGGCCAAGCACATACGCCAATTCATGACGCAACAGGGCCGACGGATCCTTGAAGGCCGCCGCCAGGGCGTCGACCGCTTCGGGGCCGCCCCGGTTACGAAGGGCAAACACGGCGCGCATCCGCTGGAACATGGACGAACTTGTATCCAAGAGCGAAGCTCGAAGCTCTGGGACCGAGGGCTCGAGGCCCACAGCCGCCGCCGGGGGCGCGGGGTCCACGCTTTGGTAGCCGCTTTGGTCCCGTTGCTCCTGGAGCCATTCGGTACGCTCTGTCATGACCCGTCCGAGTCCGTGCACCGTATAACGCTGATGGACTAGGCGAGTCCCGGGTCTAGCACATGGACATGGTACGAGGTCGCAGCGGTCGCTTCGACATCGGCGCTGGCCACCCAAGCGTCCACGATCCAGCGCCCATCGGGCTCCTCGAGCGGCACATCCTGAATGACCGTCGGAATGTTCAGAATTGGATCGCCGCCAACGCCCGCCAAGGCAGTCTTGTTCACGACAAACTGGCACCGCCCTTGGGCATCGAGTTGGCAGTCCAACTGCGCCGTCCACAGCGTGGGAATCACTTCGTTGCGAAGCACGTCCCCGAGTGAAGGGTCCATGGCAGCGGGCAGGTAGTATGTGCTGGTGAGGTTTACTTGCAGGCCTTCCACGTCGAGGCAGGTGGGAAGACCGTCGATGGTGAGATTGCCCGTGATGTTGTCGAAGATGCTCCATCGTTGTCGGTCAAGGGCGAGACTGATGGTGAAGTTGCACACCGGGTCGCACGCGTCGCCCTTGCCGTCACGGTCGGCGTCCGCCTGGTTGGCATTCGAATGAGATGGACAATTGTCGCTTCCATTGGCAATCAAGTCACCGTCTCGGTCAGGGTCACAGGCGTCACCCAACCGGTCGCCGTCTAGGTCGAATTGGCCAGGATTTGGTGTGGTCACGCAGTTGTCGGTTGCATTTGGTTCGCCATCGCCATCAACATCGTCGTCACACGCATCCCCGAAACTGTCTCGGTCGAGGTTGTCTTGGTTGGGGTTCGCTGTGTCAGGACAGTTATCGACTTCGTTGTCCACTTGGTCGCCATCGCGGTCACTGTCGCACGCATCGCCGTACTCGTCGTTATCCGCGTTGGCTTGGTCGGGGTTGGCTACGAGCGGGCAATTGTCCACGTCGTTTACGCGCCCGTCGCCATCAGGGTCAGCGTCCGGGTCGCACACATCCCCTACCTTGTCACCGTCGCTGTCGGCTTGTTGCGGGTTGGCGGTCGAGGGACAATTGTCCATCGCATCGACGACACCGTCCCCGTCCGAATCGGGATGCACGTAGGCGGTGACCCAAGCCTCGCGGGTCGATGAAAATGAGTCCCCGTCCCAGATGAGATACCGGAACCTTTCCATGCCCGTGAAGCCGGGTGCCGGCGTGTAACGGACGAACGATTCTTGCGCGTCAGTGGAGCCCCCTTGGTCGGGCGGGTCGGCACCCAGCACTTCGAAGTAATCGCCTTCGGGGTCTGTGTCGTTCAAGAGCACATCCAAGTCCACAGTCGTGTCTTGCACAACCACGTATTCGTCGTCATTGGCGATGGGCGCATCGTTGACCGGCAGAACCGTCACAGTAAGCGATCCTTGCCCCACGGCCCCGTGCACATCCGTTACATTGTAGATGAGCACCTCTTCGCCATTCCAGTCCGGGTTGGGGAAGTAGTCCACAAGCGTGCCATTGAGAAGCGCGATACCATGTTGGGCCCCGGCAACGGCGGTGAGCGTGAACGAGTCGCCTTCGGGGTCATAGTCATTGGCAAGAACGGCCACGTGGGCTTCGGAATCTTCGTTGATTGTCACCGCATCAGCGACCGCCACAGGGGCATCATTGATGTCTCCAACTTGCACCGTCACAGTTGCCGTCGCCTCGCCGCCTTGGCCATCCACGATGCGATAACCAAACGAGTCTAGGCCTGCGAAGCCTGGGTTGGGCACGTAGTGCACCCAGGACCCGTTCGTGGACACTTGGCCGTTGTTGGCCGGACCTGCGTCTGCCACTGTGAGCGCGTCGCCCTCTGGGTCAGAGTCGTTGGCGAGAACCTGCACGTCAACGGACACATCCTGTACGGTTGAGGCACCGTCATCCACCGCAACCGGCGCGTCGTTCACGGATCGCACCGTGACCGTGACTAGGCCATCATCCGTGCCGCCGTTTCCATCCGCCGCAGTGTAGCTAAATGTCGTGACACCGAACCAATCGGCGGGCGGCGCATATCGTACGCGACCGCTTTCGATGGCCGCACCGCCATGCTCTGGCTGCGTGATTGCTTCGATGTGGAGCGTGTCTCCGTCCACATCCGTGGCATCCCGCAAGACGTGAATCAGCACGGACGTGTCTTCATCCGTCGAAGCAGAAACGTCGGGCGCATTGGGCGGATCGTTGGCGCCGATGATTGTGACAGTCACCGTGGCCGACGAACGAAGGCCACCCGTATCCTCAATTGTATAGTCGAAGGTAGTCACGCCCTCAAACTCTGCCTGCGGCCGGAATGTTACGCCACTTGCGTTGAACACCACGGCACCATTCGGTGGCTGGGTCACGGCGACGATTGCAAGGGCATCGCCCTCGGCGTCTACGTCGTTAATCAACACGTCGATGTCCAACGCCTGGTCTTCGGGGCCGCTGGCATCGTCGTCCACGGCGGCCGGCGCATCGTTGACCGG
>JBFJXH010000094.1:0-6821 GCA_041623215.1 Thermoplasmatota archaeon | reverse complement strand
GTCGGAACGCAAGGAGTGCGCAATCCTCGGTGGCTGCGAGAAGTTGCGGCCATCTACCCCGGGAAAATCGTCCTCGCCATTGACGCGCGTGGCCGAGACGTCGTCGTCAAGGGCTGGACCGAGTCGGCTGACCTAGATGTTGTGACGTTTGCCAAGCAAATGGACGATGCCGGCTTGGCCGGCTTCCTTTACACCAATGTGGACAAGGAAGGAAGGCTCGAGGGCGTAGACCTTGGCGTCCTTCGGGACCTGCGCGACGCAATTGAACAAACTCCCCTCATCGTCAGCGGCGGCATCAGCAGCCACGAAGACTTGGCGGCCATTGCCACCATCGGGTGCGACGGCGCGGTTCTTGGCATGAGCATTTACACGGGCGCCATTGACTTAGCTCGGGCAGTGCAGGACCACGAAACCACGCCAGCCTCACGCCAACCAGCAACCCAGGTGGGCGCATGACGAAAGGCAACCTAGCCGGCGCAGCCCACCCCGCCAACGCCTCGGCTCAGCTGGTGCGCGAAACCAAGGAAACCAAAGTCGAAGTGGAGCTCACCCTCAACGGCAGCGGGTCCTACGACGTAGTCACGGACAATCCGTTTCTGACGCACATGTTGGAAACTTGGACCCGCTACGCTGGCTTCGACCTGCGGGCCCGCGCCACGGGGGACCTTGAGCACCATTTGATTGAGGACGTCGCCATCACGATGGGGCAGGCATTTCGCCAGGCCCACGGGGGCGCCCCCTGCGCTCGCATCGCGTACGACTTCGTCCCCATGGACGATGCGCTGGTTCTTTGCGCCCTTGACCTCGTGGACCGACCCTACTACGAAGGCCCCCTGCCGGTGGCCATGTGGGACCACTGGTTCCGGTCCTTTGCCATGGAAGCACGCATCAACCTCCACCTTGAACACCTGCGCGGCCGGGACACGCACCACACCACGGAGGCCGCCTTCAAGGCGTTTGGACGCGCCCTTCGCCTGGCGCTTGCGCCGCGAGCCACGGAAGTCAGCACCAAAGGCCAGGTGCACTCCTCGTGACGCTGGCGAAGCGCATCATTCCTTGCCTCGACGTGGACGCCGGCCGCGTCGTAAAGGGCGTCCAATTTGTTGACCTCCGAGACTGTGGCGACCCAGTTGAATTGGCGGTGCGTTACCAGAACGAGGGCGCCGACGAGGTGGTGTTCTTGGACATCACGGCGAGTAGTGACAACCGCGCCACCATGATGGATGTTGTTCAGCGCACGGCCGAGACGCTTTCTATTCCACTCACGGTAGGAGGCGGGATTCGGGGACCCGACGACATGCGAGCGGCTCTGAATGCGGGTGCCGACAAGGTCGCCGTGAACACGGCCGCCCTGGAGCAACCAGACCTCATTGGCCAATGCGCTCGCCGCTTCGGCCGCCAATGCGTCGTGGTGGCCATCGATGCCAAGCAAACGGCGCCGGGGCAATGGCACGTTTTCACGCATGGCGGACGCCGCGACACGGGAATCGACGCCATTACGTGGGCCCAGCAGGCAGCCGCTGCAGGAGCTGGCGAAATCCTCCTGACATCCATGGATGGGGATGGCACCCTCCAAGGCTACGATGTGGCTCTAACACAGGCCGTGTGCCAAGCCGTGAACATCCCCGTCATTGCAAGCGGCGGGGCGGCCGATTCCAGCCACATGGTCCAAGCCTTCCAAGTGGGCGCCGATGCCGCGCTCGCAGCCAGTATCTTCCACGACCAAACCGTCACGGTAGGCGAAGTCAAGTCGCAACTGGCCCAAGCCGGCATCATCGTCCGACCGGCGGGTGCATCATGAAGCACGTCCTCAAGCAAGCGGCCGACCTAGAGGCGCTTCGCTTCGACGAACGGGGGCTCGTTCCGGTAATTGCCCAGGACGAGGTCTCTGGTGCAGTGCTCATGCTGGCATGGGCCAACCGCGACGCACTGGAGGCGTCCCTCGCCTCCGGCAAGATGACGTATTGGTCGCGCAGCCGCCAGCGCCTATGGACGAAGGGCGAAACATCCGGCCACACGCAGCAAGTTAAGCGCCTGATGGCTGACTGTGACCGCGATGCCGTGCTGGCCCTGGTCCGGCAGCAAGGGCCTGCCTGCCACGAAGAAACATCCACCTGCTGGGAGGCGACGCGCGAGAGCCCGACCGCGACATGGCTGGGACAGCTTGACCGTCTTGCCGCCACGCGCTTGGTTAGCCCGGAATCCGGTTGGACAGACAAGTTACTGGCCAATCCGTCGTTGGTCGCGGACAAGGTCGTCGAAGAGGCCAACGAAGTGGCTACGGTCCTTCGCGGGCACGCCAATGAGGACTCTCTGGAGCACGAAGCTGCCGACCTCCTTTACCACCTGGTGGTAGCGCTGCGAGGTTCCGACTCGTCGCTCAGCGCAGCGTTAGCAGACCTTGCAGCGCGGGCGCCGCCAAGCGACCGTGCATCCTAGATTGTTAGTCGCACCGGAGGCGCACCCGCTTGGAGCACCACCACCGAATCTGTCTCGACCGGCACCCAGAGAGGGTCGTCATAGAGCGGTTCACTGGCAACCACGGCGCCATCAGGAAACTCGTCGCCATCCACGAGCAGGTACAAGCTGTTTTGGCGCTCATCCTGGCCGCACCGACTGGCCACGAGGCGGGTGCCGTCCGTCACCAACAGGTTGAGTTGGGCGATGGTGCCGTTGTCGCGCGCCCGGACGCGAATGTCCCGCAGCAATCCTTGCACAGCGGTGGCGAGCGCGGCCGGGCCTTCTGGCTCCTCTTCAACCCGGTGTAGCAAGGCGTGAAAGATGTGCTCTGAATCCGTATCACCGCGCAGGTGTGCATGTCTGGATGGGGGAATCATTTCGGTCGTGAACCAGGCGCGCCAAGTAGCCGCAAAGTCATCCAGAAATCCGTTATGGGTGAAGGCAATGCCGGTGCCTTCATCCACAAAGGGCTGGGTATTGGCATCGCTGTTTCCCCCTGCCACTGTGGCATTGCGAATCCAGGCAATCGCGTTCGCAGACCTCGTCAGTGGTCCGAAAGACGGCAGGTTCCGGTCCGACCAGATTGGAGCTACATTCGCGTAGCGCGCTGGCACCCGATGCCCGTCCACGAACCACGCCACGCCGAAGCCGTCCGCGCAGACCGTTCCCGTCAGTAGTTCGCGTGCGGCGTATGATTGGCGCTCAAGGCTGTGTGGCAAATCGTGCGTCAACTCACTGATGGCAATGCCGGGCCCCACGTAGCCAGCATGGCGACACATCAGCGTGCCTCACTAGGCCCGCGTATGCGCGCAACCCGCCAAGTCCACATTAGCTACGCCTCAGCAAATGCAAGGCAAACCATTCTTGCGAATCTCGCCAGGACTGCTCTAGGCTCCAGCCGGCCGCCTCCGCCATCGTAGCCGCGCCTTCGAGCGTGAACTTGTACGAGTTTTCCGTGTGAATACGCTCCCCTTGTTGGAAAGTGCGCCGCACCTCGGCGTCCGGAAAGTCCAGCGTGGTCTCCCGAACTGCCTCGAGGTGCATTTCGATGCGCGATTGCTGAGCATTCCAGAAAGCCACGTGGCACCAATCAGCTATGTCGTTGCTGCCACCAAGTTCCCTGTTCAGACGGGTGATGATGTTGCGGTTGAATTGGGTGGTTACGCCGGCCGCATCGTTGTAGGCGGCCTCCAGGACAGCCGCATCTTTTACGAGGTCCGTACCAAGCAGCAGGGCGTCTCCGGGCGCTAAGGAGTCGAAGGCGGCGCGAAGCAGCCCAACCTGTTCATCCGGCTCAAAGTTGCCGATGCTGCTGCCAAGGAATAGCACCAGCCGGCGTCCCGCGGGCAGCTGCCCGATTCGGCGCAGTCCCTCCACATACTCGGCGGCCAGCGGTTCGACGCTGAGCCCCTGGTGCTCCGCCTCAAGTTTGGCGGCCACGGTCGCAAGAAAGTCGCCTGAAACGTCCACGGGGACGTACGTGGTAGGGCCTTGTCGCTGCAATAGCCGACGAATCAGTGCGTGCGTCTTCGCGCTACTGCCGCTGCCAAGCTCGGCCAGCAAGAGCTGCTGGCCATCGGCGTCCGCCGCTTGCAATATGGCATCTCCGTGCTCCTCTAGAATAGACAATTCAGTTCGCGTCGGATAGTATTCTGGCGTCTCCGTGATTTGTTCGAACAACCCACTACCGTGCTCGTCGTAGAAATAGAGGCTGCTAAGCCACGGCGGTTCGTCGAGCAGGCCTCGTTGGACATCGGCACGCACGCCGCTGCTCGTGAAAGTGGCCTCCGGGGCAGACACAACAGGGGGACTCGCTCGGGCGTTCATAGGGTTGGCCCCCGGAGTCTATGTTGCAGCGTCGCTCCATTGGCTCAGTCCCGCGTGACCGTTGCCCTAGACGGGCACAAGGACGCCCGCGGCAATCAGTACAAGCCAAGGCAGCACCACGACCAGTGCGTGGCCAACCCCGGCCGCCACCAGCAGTAGGCTCGACGACGCGCCGGGGGCCTCTTGCAACGAGGCCGCCATCCGCGCGTGCACAAGCGCCACAGCCAAGCTCCATAATGCACCCAGCACGAGGGCACTGGAAGCGTCCCAGACGGGCACATCTGGCGTCCCAAGAATTTGCTTGTTAGCCGCGAAGCTGGTGCCAACAAAGGGCCACAGTAGGGCCGCAGCACCGGCGAGGCTAGGGCCAAAGACATCGAGCCAAAGCTCCGACAGGGTAGCGGCCGGAAGCACATGGAGGGTGTGCCGTAGCGGATGCGCGCGAAGCGCATCCCAACCAAGAGCAAGCGTCGCAAGCAGCGCCGGGGCGACACCCAGTAGCCACAAGTTGTGCGTGGTTACTCGGTGGGCTCCGAACCATGCGTCGAGGTCGCCTAGTAGAGCGGCGCCGATACAGACCAGCAGGATTAGGGCTGCATCGGCACGGGGCAAGTCTCGTTCGGTTCGCCCGGCCAGGGCGACGCCCACCAGCCCCCAGACGGCCCCCATGGCCGCATGGGCAAGCAGTGCTCCCATCAGGGTTGCCTCGCCAACCGAATACCGCTGAATATTTGCTTCCGCTGCGGCAGGTCCCAATTACGAAACCACGGCGTGGCTATCGTGGCACGGGTGGCCCATGAACCCCCCCGCAGGACCCGGAAGTCGCCGCCGTAAAAGCGCTCCGAGTAGTCCGGGTAGGGGAACCATTGTGTACCGGGGTAGCGCTCGAATCCGCTTTTCGTCCACTCCCACACGCCGCCAAGCATGTGCCGCAGTCCGTGGTGATTGGTGACGTCGTCGTGAATGGACCCTGGACCCCAGTGGTAGTGGTCCACGCGGGCCGTACTGGGCGTAGCGGGCTCGTGGTTGCTGGCCGCCACTTCCCATTGGGTTTCGGTTGGCAAAGAGACACCTCGGTGGCCCGGCAACGACGCGGCCGCCCAAGCCGCGTACGCCTCTGCCTCCCAGTAGTTTACGTGGCACAGGATCTCGTGGGCCACGGTTTGCACAGGCACGTCGTCAAGGACACCCCGGCGGCGCCACGTTCCGCCCGCGTCGCGCCAATGCAGCGGTGCATGGTGTTTCGTGTGAGCAAGCCAATGGCGACCCCGCGTCGACCACCAGGCCTCGTCGTGGTATCCGCCGGCCTCCATGAAGTCTAGGTAGCTTCCATTGGTGACCGGGTAGGCGGCAAGCTCGAAAGCTTGCACACGGGCCGTGTGCGCCGGCGCTTCATTGTCATACACCCCCGCCGTTTGCGCCCGGCCCATTGGGTAGGCCCCTGCCGCCACGCGAATCCAGTTGTTGCGCGGCGTCGTCGTTGGCGGGCCGTCGGCGGCGCCTGGGCTGAGGGATACGGGAGTTCTGTTTGGTGAAGCCACTTGGCTCGCCGCCGGCGACGGGTACCGAAACGGAACGTCGTAGTCGCCGGCACGCAACTGAATGGTCTGGAGCAAGGTTTCCTGGTGCTGGTGCTCATGTAGGACCAGCATCCAATAGACGAAGCCCGCGCGAGTGAGCGGGTCAGACGCGTCGGCCCCAGTATCTGTGTCATCCTCGGCCAAAATTGCCAGCGCACGCCGACGAACCATCGAAAAATAATCCTGGCAGCCAGCCCGGTCGGGCAAGTCCAAGCTTGGCCGCATCGCCCGCGGGTTGAGAATCGCGTTGTACCGATTGTTGCAGCCCGGCAGCGTCTCATCATGCCCCCACCGCTGGACCAGCCACAAGTCCTCGAAGTTTGCCATGTGACCCAAGTCCCAGACTGGCGGAGACAGGATGTCCAGCGCTCGGCGGAGCAAGTGCTCATCGCTAAGGCCACCCGCCAAGGCCAAGGTGCGGTTGCGGCCTTCTTGCAAGCTTGCCTTAATGGCCCCCTTGTCATGCGGCGTGGCTGCGAGGTCTGTGGCGACACGCATGGCGTCGCGAGCCGGAGTGGAAGCCCACGCGGCCATGTTTGGCGCTGGTGATTCCAAAGCGGGTGGCTGCTCCACGCGCCGGGATTGGCTGGCCGTTCAAAGAATCCCATGCTGTCGAATGCTTCAAGGGCCTGCGACGCTTGTGTAACCCGAACATGAACCTCAGCTGGATGGCTGACACCAGGGGGGCCCATGGCGCTCTATTCTGATTGGGACGCCTGGTTCAACGCGGGTACCGCCACACTGTTGCTGGCCTTCGGTTTGTGGTTATGGACGCTCAAGCCGAGGACCGAAGCAGGCAAGCTGCTTGGCTTGTACGCAGTAGCGAACGGCCTGTACTGGTCAATTTTCAATCTCTGGGATTATTCGGATTTCGACCCGTCAAACGTGGCTATTGTGGCTACGGTTGCTTTGCTGGGGATTGGTCTTCCCGTTTTGGCCGTTGTTGGCTTGTTT
>JBFJXH010000093.1:0-6841 GCA_041623215.1 Thermoplasmatota archaeon | reverse complement strand
CATCAGAGCTCGGCCAACGGCCCGTGTGGCTCTTTCCCAATGCACGACAAGGACCACCAGGCAGAGGGTCATGAGGACGCCTCGGACTGGCCCAACAATGTTGGCCTCCTCGATGTTTTTGTATTCCGTTATGAGGAAGTAGGTGGCAGCGTAGTACACCGCGAGGGCGCCAGCCAAGGTCGGCACCAGTCGCCGTCTAGCGAAGCGCCTTTGCAAGGATAGTCCCAGGCCAATTACGGCCGCCAGCGGGCCGAAGACTTGCAGGCTGAATTGCCCGAACGCCCAGCCTAGCACACCCGTGAGAAGGCCGAGTCCGGTGAGCGGAATGCCCACAATCATCGCCCACAGGGAGCCGCTTCGTTCGGGTTCGTCGATGCGGCGGATGGCCCGGACGATGTTGAGTCGTGCTTGCCTGCGGCTGGCCACAAAGATTGTTGCAAAGGTCAACAAGGCCCCAGCTGCAAACGCCGTGAGAATGGCGGCCGGTTCCGCCACGAAGGCAATCGGCGGGAAGCCTTCGGCGCTTGCTTGGTCGGCGAGGAAACGATTGAGGCCCCACACCATCAGTGCCGCCAGACCGAGCCCCAGAATGGCCCCAATGGCGGCGGCAGCGACCGCATAGAGACTTCCCTCAAAGAGGAACAAACGGACAACGTCGCTACGTTGCAGGCCGACGGCCCGGGCCATCCCCAAGTCGCTTCTTCGCTCTTCGGCCAGCATCGTGAAGATGTTAATGATGAGAAGCAACCCGCTCATGATGGAGAGGCCGCCGGCAAACAGCAACAGACTGGTCATGAGTTGCCCGGCCTGGTCGGCCACGGCCAAGAACTCTGACTTCAGCGTCTTGACTTGGATGTGGGCGATGGACGGTTCGGTCGCGGTGACCTGGAGGTCTTGCAGCGCTGATTCCAGCAGGTTTGCCTGCTGGGCACTGGTGTGGACGCCCTCGACCATGTCGCCCGGATTGCTGAACTTGATGATGTTGATTCGACCGTCCACGCCAAGAATTTCTTGCGCGAAGCGCCATTCAACAAAGGCGGCGCGCCGAAGGTCAAACTGATCGCCGCGACCTCCATCGGTGATTCCCGCCACGCGCACGGTGGTGCTCACCGGCTCCGTGAAGCGCAGGGACTCAAAATCAAACTCTTCGAAGGGCCCCCCTGGCCCGGTCGGGCCATCATTGCTTCGCTCGACGAGGGAGGCCAGATCATACACCGGCGTCAACACGACCGCGGCACCGCCGTAGTCAACGTCCGCCGCCAGGGTGCCACCAACCGCGATGTCCCAGGTTCCTTCGGCCAGGACTGGATCACCGGTGACGTTGAGCCAAATCGGTAGGTTGAGCGTCCCCGGTGCAGGAGATTCACTGCTAACCGTGGTGCCATCGGGCGCCGTTACGTGGACCTGTAGTTGTTGCGTCGGCGGCGTGCCATCGCCCGTGCGCGGGTCCCAGACCACGACCACGGTGAGGCGGGTCGCATTGGCACCGACGTCCACGTCGTGATGGACGAAGAGTGGTTCCGGGCTTCCGCCGACCGGGGCGGGCCACAACGGCGGCAACGGCAGCCCACCCGGCGGCGCGGCCCCAGCAGGAACAGTGCCAAGAAGCGGCGTCACGTCGGGGCTCACCGGATCTACCGGAGGCGTGAACGTCATGTCGATGTCGTCCCCGACGTTGGCGTCCAAGGCGTCGGCGAGGCGTTTGGTGATGATGGCTTCGCCGCGTTGAAGCCAGGTAGCATCGGTCGACGTCCCATCCACCAATTCAAAGTCGCCAAAGGCGGCATCGGCTTGCGGGTCCAGGCCCACCAACATGGCACGTGGCTCAAAGAGGTCGGTTTGGGGATGGCTTGCAGCGCCTTCCCAAATCACGTTGGGGGCGATGCCATCGAACGCGGTTCGAATGTCAGAGTCGGCGATGAGGTCCTGGTAAACGGATTCGGGGAAGTAGGTGTAACCATCCATTTCCATCGATTCGTCCACGTGCCCAAGACTGCGGTAAACGACATCTCGTATGGCGCTGCCCGCCGAGTCTCCAGCCACCATGGCGGAGCTGATGATGGCAGTGCCAATCATGAGGCCCGCAATCACCGTGGCTGTTTGCCGAGGTCGCCGCGAGGCGTTTCGCACGGCCATGCGAAACAGAATGGGACGACGAACAGCGAGCGCGGCGACGACGAGCGACGCCACGGCAGCGAGGATGAGGAGTGTGGCTGCGAAGGGTCCAACGAGCATGGTTACGCGCGGCGAGCGGTGGCTAGTTCCACCGGGCGACCTTCACCTTGCACAATGTCGCGAATGCGGCCCGATTCCATGTGCACAATGCGATGGCACGAGTTGGCAATGGCGGGGTCATGCGTGACGATGACGTAGGTTTGCCCCAGCCGCTGGTTGAGGTCGTGGATGAGGTTGAGGATTTGCTGCCCATGATCCGTGTCCAGGTTGCCTGTGGGTTCGTCGGCCCAAACAATCGCCGGCTCATTGACGAGGCTGCGAGCAATGGTGACGCGCTGTTGCTGGCCGCCTGAGAGCTCCTTCGGCTTGTGGTCAACGAAGCCGGCAAGGCCTACCTGCGCCAGGGCATCCCGCGCGCGCTGGGCCGCCACCTTGGGCTTGAGGCCACTTACCAAGAGTGGCAGTTCGACGTTCTCGAGGGCGGTTAGAACCGGCAGTAGGTTGAAGGATTGGAAGATGAAGCCCATGCGACGGCTTCGCAGCTTGGTGCGTTCCCGGTCGCCGAGGCGACCTAGGTCCGTGCCTTCGAGAAACACGCGGCCCGTGGTCAAGTCGTCCAGGCCACTAAGACAGTTGAGCAGGGTGGTCTTGCCGCAGCCGCTGGGCCCCACGACCGCGAGCATTTCGCCGCGCCGGACATCAAGGTCAATTCCTTGGAGTGCCTCCACCCGCAGGCGCCCCGACTCGTAGGTCTTCCCGACGCCGCGGGCTTGGACGATCGCTTCCACGCATGGGGCTTGCCTGGATTTGATTTAGGAGTTGTGCGCGAATGGTCGGGCAGTCAATGCGCGTGGCCATCGCCCGCGCCGGGGGCGGTGCCAAAGATCGCTGGTTCGATGGCGCCTAGGCCGGCCATGATCAGCAGGCCCGCCACGAGTCCAACCAGAATGACCCACATGGTTCGGCCGGTGCCGTGGTGGTGCAATTCTGGTACCAAGTCGGCGGCGGCGATGTAGATGAAGGCACCAGCCACCAGGGGCAAGGCCACAGCCTCCAAGTCGGCCACGGCCACGTCGAGTAGGAGGACCAGTAGCGCGCCGACCACGGCAGCCAGGGCGCTGGCCAGATTGAGGGCAAGTGCCTTGGCAGGCGTGAACCCGGAGCGAACGAGGATGGCAAAGTCACCGAGTTCCTGGGGCACTTCATGCAGCACCACGGCAATGGTGGTAGCAAGGCCGAGGCCAATGTCTACCAGGAACGCAGCCGCCAGGATGACGCCGTCAAGGAAGTTGTGAACAAAGTCGCCTACGAGGTTGAGGATGCCAAAGGGATGCAAGTGCTCATCGTCGTGGTGGTGCTCACCATGGCTGTGGCCCCGGCGCAAAACGACCTCGAGAAGAAAGAGCGCCAGAAAGCCCAGCAAGATTGTTCCGCCGAGCCGGGCGCCAAAGCCGTGCGCCGCTGCCTCGGGTAGGATGTGGAGAAAGGCATCGCCAAGCAGAGTTCCAGCAGCCAGGGCGATGAGGAACACCTGCACGCGGTGGTTGCTGAGGGCGCCAAAGGTCAGCGTGAGAGCGCCGATGAGGCTGACGAGACTTACCACTAGGACGCTGGCGAGTGTCCAAGTGGCGGGGCCGGCCATGGCGGGTCGCACCAGGCATGGTTCATAGCCCTTAGCTAGAAGTTATGAACTTGACTAGGGGTCGTTTCACAATGACGGTCGTAAGTGTCAGCATCCCGCCTGACTTGCTGGAGCGCGTCGACCAGACGATTTCCCAGGGAAATTACCGGGGTCGAAGCGAGGTCGCACGAGTGGCGCTCCAAGCCCACGTGCAAGCGAGCGAATCGCGTCGATTGCGCACGGGCCACGTGCACGGAAGTATCACAGTCACCTACCCACACGGCGAGGAGCCCCGCGTGAGCGAGGTTCGCCATGCGTTTCACGACGTGGTGCTAAGTCTCATGCATACCCATTGCGAAGCGGAAGTGTGCATGGATGTCCTCATTGTTGGCGGCGACATTACGCGCGTGCAAGGCGCCGCTGATGCATTGGCCAGACTTCGAACCGTGCGGCAGGCAACTTTAGTGCTGGCCGACTGACGCAGCTAAAGTGAGGAGGATGAATAGCCTCAATCGACTAAGTCCACGATGAGGGGCGCGTGGTCGCTAGGGTTTTCGTCCGGATTGAAGGATTTTCTTCGCTCCTCCCGATCCACCATAACCCCCGCTAACCTCGCCGCGACCGGCGGCGTGCCCAGGGCTAGGTCGATGCGAAGGCCACGATCACGCGGAAACGAGCCCGCCCGGTAATCCCACCATGTAAAGGCCGGTGAGCCGGTTTTTTGGTGCAAATCTTGCAGGCCGAAGTTGCAGACATTAGCAAGCCAGTCACGCTCCTGCTCGGTGCAGTGAATCTTTCCCTGAGTCCCAATAGGATCATAGGTATCCTCCGGCGCTGGTGTAATGTTCCAATCACCCACGAGCAGCAGAGGGTCCTGCGGGTCAAAGGAATCATTCAACCAGCCACGAACGTTCGCTAACCACTCCTGTTTGATTTGAAACGCCTCGTGCTCAGGGGCCTTGCCATTGACCACGTACAAGTTGCACAACCACAAGTCATCGTGGCCGTCGCGACTGACCGTGGCACTGATGACGCGAGCTTGCTCCGGGCAAGGGTCACCGGGAAATCCATGCTGGACATTAGTGAGCGTCACCCGCTCGGACGCCACCAGCGCGACACCGTTGTAGGACTTCTGGCCAAACACCTCAGCGTGGTAGTCGAGGCCGGCGATGTCCTCGTGGATGAACTGGTCCGGCAAACACTTGGTTTCCTGCAAGCAAAGCACATCCGGCGAGGCCCGTCGCAAGAAGTTGCACGTGCGCCCGACGCGCGCCCGCACACTGTTGATGTTCCAACTAACCACCCTCACGCGCACACCTCAGCCGCTGCCGCCTGAGCCGCTGCAAGCGTTGCCTCAACATCCAAGGTGCGAACCTCGGAGCGACCGCTTTCGCTGGGCGCCATCAAGACCTGCCCGTGGACAATGGTGGCGCTGATGTCGCGGCCGTTGGCCGCATACACAAGGTTGCTCACCGCATCATGCCGGGGAACCAACTGGGGCCGCCGGAAGTCAACCATGCACAAGTCGGCCGTGGCACCTTCCTGGACACGACCCAGGTCGGGGCGGCGCAAAGCGTCGGCCCCGTCGCGCGTCGCCAAATCCAACACTCGCTGCGCCGGCAATACCTCCGCGTCCCATCGATGCTGCTTCTGCACCAGGGCCGCCATCTTCATCGTTTCAAACAAGTCCGTTGCATTGTTGCTGGCCGCGCCATCCGTGCCCAACCCGACGCACACCCCTGCTTCATGCAACTCCGGCACCGGGCAAACACCGCCCGTAGCCAACTTCAGATTGCTAACCGGGCAATGCGCCACCGCTGCGCCTGCCTCACCCAACCGCTTCACTTCTTCTTTGGTAATCCAGCCGCAATGCGCCAGCACGGCATTTGCCTCCAGTGCACCTGCCTTGTCAAGAAGTGCAACAGGCCGGCCGCCCTTGTCCTGCTGCACACCATACACCTCGGTGCGCGTCTCACTGCAATGCGTATGCAACGGCACGCCATACTCCGTGGCAATCCGCGCAGATTCCGCATAGGTTTCCAAGCTGGCAGTGTACAAGGCGTGCGGACTAGGACAGTGCGTAATCAAGGGGTCCTTGGCGGTCGCTTTGATGCTCTGCTCAATGATCTTGGTCTTGGGATTCGGCTCGCCTTCCGGCGTGTCAAAGTCCACCATGCCCTCCCCACACCAACCACGCAGACCGGCTTGCCGGCACGAATCCGCAATGACATCCGCCTCCATCCAGTACATGTCCAAGTAACTCGTGACGCCATGCAGAATATTCTCCAAATGACCCAAATCAGCACCGGCCCGCATGGTTTCCGGCGTCAGTTTTGCCTCCGCCGGCCAAATGCGTTCCTGCAGCCACGGCTCCAACAACATGTCGTCGCCAAAGCCCCGAAACAGACCCATGGGCAAATGCGTGTGCAAATTGATGAGCCCCGGCAACACCACTTGCCCCGTGCCATCAATCACGTGGTCCGCCTCCGGCGCCTTGGGCCCCACGGAAACGATGCGCTCGTCCTCCACGTACACATCACCCTCGATGACGCGACGCGCTTCGTCCTGCGTCACAACCGTGGTGTTCCGAATCGCCAGACTGCTCACAAACCCCCGACGCCGCGAACCAGCCATGACCATGCCGGTCCCTCCAAAAGGACGGCACGCCATGTCGCACCGTGGCCTGGCACGACGGACCCAAACACCGCCACCACCCCGACGTAGATGCCTACATCGCCGATCTGAACGACCGCCAACGAGCCATCGTAACCGCCGTGCGAGCAAAATGGCACAGCGACCCCGACGTGGTCGAAGGCATCGCATGGGGCGTCCCGTGCTGGTTTCGCCACGGCCCCCTCGGCTACGCCTCCGCCGCCAAAAACCACGTGACCCTCGGCTTCTTTCGCGGCATCGAAATCGGCAACGGCTTGGCCGGCACAGGAAAGTCCCCCGTCGCCAAGTACGTCTGGAAACTGGGCGCCGACGCGCCCGAGCAGTTCGATGCGTGGGTGGCGAAGGCGATGGCGTTGGATGGGGAGGGGGAGT
>JBFJXH010000092.1:0-6861 GCA_041623215.1 Thermoplasmatota archaeon | reverse complement strand
CCAGAACCGCCAGTGCCGCATCAACCGCGTCTGCAGGGACCACCACAACGAAGCCCATTCCCATGTTGAAGGTGCGATACATTTCATGGTCCGCGACGCCGCCCAAGTCCTGGATACGGCGGAAGACGGATGGAACAGGCAAGGGCTCAGTAATGTCATACTTGACGCCCTGATTGATGCGCCGGAGCTTGCGAAGGCCGCTGCCCGTAATGTGAGACAGCCCTCGGACCTGCACGCCCGCCTGTAAGAGAGCCATGATGGGGCGTACGTAGATGCGCGTCGGCTCCAGGAGCACCTCACCGATGCTTTTGCCCGCGTGCTCCGCGTCATCAGCCCACGGCCAAACATCCGTGTACGCATGGCCGTTGGCTTCGAACGCGCGCCGCGCCAACGTGTAACCATTGGAGTGGATGCCCGACGACGCCAGCCCAATGAGGATGTCGCCCGGTGCAATCTGCTCACCGGTAACGAGGCTGTCTTTTTCCGCCCACGCGAGGCAGGTACCGGCGAGGTCGAAGCCCTTGATGATGCCGGGCAGGCTTGCGGTCTCGCCGCCCACCATACTGACGTTGGCTTGCCTGGCGCCTTCGGCCAAGCCAAGGCCAACTTGTCGGGTAAACTCGGGGTCCGGGTCTTCGATAGCGAGGTAATCAACAAAGGCCAGCGGTTCGGCGCCCACGCAGATCGCGTCATTGACGTTCATCGCCATGCAGTCAATCCCCACCGTGTCCCACTTCCTGACCGCATTGGCGATTTCCACCTTGCTGCCGACGCCATCGGTGCACAAGCATAGCGCCTTGTCGCCGAACTCAATGAGCCCGGCAAAGTGACCTATGCTGCCAAGCGGTGCGCCCAGGCCTTCGCGCGCAAACGACAGGGTCGCCGCCAAGGCCTCCACGGCCGAGTCTTCCTTCTCGATGTCTACGCCTGATTCAGCGTAGGTCATTCCTTTGGGCTCGGAACCTGGGGGCGCGGCCACGACCCGGCGAGTCAAGCTCCGCGTTTAGGGTTGGGGGGTGATGCCTTGGAGGCGCGGCGGGCCGGCCATGCAGGCACACCGAGGTGCCGGCCCGCCGCGTGGGGAAGCAGGGAGCCGCCGGAACAGAGGCGACGACGACCTGCAAAGGGTGTCCACCTACCCTTGGGTCCTTCGGGTGTGCACCGCCCTTGCCCACGCGACCCACGGCCGCAGAAGGGCCAGGGGTGCAAAGCGGGGAAAGCGTGTCCAATTCCGGGGCACGCCTTGAGCCGTGGAGTTGGCCCTTTAGAAGTCTTGTTGATTGAGAGTAGATGAAAACGTGGCTTTCGCGTGGAGCAACAGCAGGTTCCAATTCGCATGGGCCATCTCATCGGCGATGCGGCGGGCCGGGCTGTGGCTGACGCAGGGATAGCCGTCCATTGTAGAACCCTGGACGCAGCGCGAGAGCACCCGCACACTTGCGGTGATTATCGACTACTTGCTCGGATACAAGTTGGCAATGGCATCCTTGAACTTGGTCGCCACAACCCGTCGCTTGATTTTCAGCGTCGGGGTCAGCTCGTCCCCGCCGGGAATCCAGTCCTCGTGCAGAATCCAGAATTTCTTGATTTGCTCGTAGCGACTGAGGTGCTGATTCACCGCCTCCACCTCGCGCTCAATGAGGCTGACGACTCGCTGGTCGGCCACCAATCGCTCCGCGTCCGATGCTGCAATACCATTCGCGGTAGCGAATGTCTCCAGCGCTTCAAAGTCGGGAACGATGAGGGCGCTCATGTATTTGCGGTCGTCTCCGATGGCACAAGCCAAGGCAATGTGTGGCTGAAGCTTCAGCAGACCTTCCAGGTGCTGGGGCGCCACGTTCTTGCCGTTGCTCATCACGATGATTTCCTTCTTGCGGTCCGTGATGAACAAGAAGCCGTCCTCGTCCACATAGCCAATGTCGCCCGTGTGGAAGAAGCCCTCCTTGTCCATCACTTCGTCGGTGGCCTTCTTGTTGTTGAAATAGCCGTGCATCACCATGGGGCCTTTGACGCAGATTTCGCCTTCCACGACGTCGGTGCGTTGGCTCTGCCATTCGCTGGTATCAATCTTGATGGTGGCTCCAGGAACCGGATTGCCCACGCTGCCAAAGCGCAGTTTGTCGGGGCGATTGACATTGACAACCGGGCTTGTTTCCGTCAGCCCATAGCCTTGGAGAATACACACGCCGGCGGCCCAGAAAAATTCCTCAATATCCTTGGAGAGCGCGGCGCCGCCGCTGACAAAGAACCGGATGTTGCCGCCGACAGCGGCCTTGAGCTTGCCAAAGACCAATTTGTCGGCCTTGTCAAGCTTCTTTTGCAAGCTCTTGGGAATTGGTTCGTTGCGTTGCCGGTAGACGTTGGCAGCGCGGCCTTGAGCGAGCGCCCAATTGAAGATGGTTCGCTTGAGCCAAGAGGCTGAACTGACGCCGGCCATGATTTTGGCGTGAATCTTCTCGTACAATCGCGGCACGCTCATCATGATGGTTGGATGATGCAATTGCATGTCGTCGGTCAGCGTTTCAATGCCGCGTGCGAAGACGACCTGCGCGCCGGCGGTGTAGGCGGCAAAGTGGCCACCAGTTCGCTCAAAGACGTGCGACAGGGGGAGGAAGCTCAGGAATTTGTCGCCGACGCCAAAGTCCACGCAGGCACGCGCAACGGCGGCATTGCTGGCGAAGTTCCATTGACTCAACATGACGCCCTTGGGGTCGCCGGTCGTTCCCGACGTGTACACCAAGCTGGCAAGGTCATCAGGCTTGACTTTGGCCATGGCGCCGTCCAGGCGTTTTGGGTGCTTCTTGGCGAAGGCCTTCGCTTCCTTCACGAGCGCCGCGTAGGTGATGACGTCTTTCCGCCCGGTGGGAGCACGCCCCTCGAGCATGATGTAGTGCTTGACGGTCTTGATGTCCTTCTCCACTTCGAGGATCTTGTCGAGCATGCCACGGTCCTGGACGAACATGACCTTCGCCTCAGAGTCGTTCAGAATGTAGGCGGCCTTGGGGGCGGTCAGCGTATCGTAAATGGGCACCGTGGCGAAGCCGACGGTTTGGTCAGCCCAGTCAACTTCAGCCCAACGCGGGCTATTCTTGCTCCAGATGGCGACCCGGTCGCCGCGCTTCACGCCGAGCGCCATGAGGCCTTGGGCTACGTCCTTGATGGATTGGCCAAATTCGCTGAAGGACCGCGTTTTCCATTCGCTGCCGTCAAACCAAGTCTGGGCTGGCTGGTCCCCGTTTTGGTCCACGTTGTTCCAGAAGAGCGTCTTGAGGGTCGTAGGTTGGTCAGTCACGGCATTGCCTCCGAAGTGGAGCGCCAAACTAGGACCGCATGAAAAAGACCGCTCATGCACCGCAAGGCAAGGCCTTCTTGGCCAGGAGCGTTCGCGGCGCGTGGACTTGGCCATTGACATGGCGCGACCTGAGGCGGCCGACCGCCTGCTGGCGGGAGCCCTGGGGCCCCGCCCGCTCGCCGCCTTGTCTACCATTGGTCCCCGTTCAGGGGATGCGTTTGTCACTGTGGTGTCTCGCATCTTGCCGCTCGCGGCGTCACCGCCAACGGTGGCCGTGGTGCTCTCCGAGCGCGACCCCCGCGCGACCCGAGCCCTGGTAGATCTCGAGGACAGCGGCGAGTTTGTGCTCAACCTGCTATCGGTGAGCATGGTCAAGGACGTGGCTGCGCATGCCGGGCCGCTGCCCGAGCCACACCGCGGCCCAGTGCGCAGCAACGTCGATGTGATAGCTTCAACGCGCATCTTGCCGCCTGGGTTGCGGCGTAGCCCCGTCCGACTTGAGTGTGTCTTGGCGAAGCGAGAGACCGTGGGGCGGGACCGTCGATCGTGGCTACTCACAGCCGAGGTGGTCCTGGTTCATGCGGACGACGCGGTCCTTGATGCCAAGGCCGCCATCGACCCGATTAAGGCGAACTTGGCAGCGTGGGTGGGGCCCGATTTGGCAGCCTGGGGCGGCCACGCCATCGCAGATGGCAGTGCCATCGAGGTCAAGGGCACCGGGACGCGCTAGGGGTGCGGCCCGTTGTCAGGTCGCTCCCAGGCCATCTGTTTGGTCACTTTCATCGACCATGTCAAGTCTCGGCGCGAACTGGTTCGAGTGCAAGCCGTTAAGGTCCCTAGCCAACATGGCGCACGGGCCCATGAAAGCAGTGGTCATCCGCGAGCACGGCGGCCCCGAGGTTTGCAAGCTCGAAGACATCCCCGAACCCCAGATTGGCCCCACCGAGGTCTTGGTCGAAGTCAAGGCATCGGGGGTGAATCCCAACGAGTATTGGGCCCGCGAAGGCAAGGTACGAGGCTTCGAGTTGCCACTCATTCTCGGCAGCGATGCCAGCGGCATCGTCAAGGAGGTCGGCAAAGCAGTCAACCACCTCAAGCCAGGCGACGAGGTGGTCGTTTACTGCGGCATTGGCTGCCATCACTGTTTCCGCTGCATCAACGGCGAAGAGCACATCTGCGAGAACACGTTCCGCATTTGGGGCTTTGACGCTGGCCCCATGTGGGGCGCGCATGCCACCCACGTTGTCATGCCGGCGTACAACCTGGTGAAGAAGCCCTGGAACACCAGTTGGGAAGAGGCCGCCAGCATGCCACTGACACTCGTAACGGCATGGCATATGCTCGTGGCCAACGCACGCGTTCAGGCCAACGATACTGTCCTCGTGCGTGGCTCAAGTGGCGGTGTTGGATTCTTCGCGACGCAAATCGCCAAGCTTCGCGGCGCCAAGGTCATCGGCGTCGTCAGCAGCGAGGAGAAGGCGGAATTGAGCCGCCGCTTTGGTGCTGACGAAGTGGTCATTCGACCCCACACCACACCCGAAACCGAGAAGGCCGTCACCAAAGAATTCCTGGGCACCATGAAAGACCTGAACCCCAAAGGCGTTGACGTCGTCTTCGACTCCGTGGGCGGTGCGACGCTGATGGAGTCCATCAAGCTGATGCGAGCTGGCGGCAAAATGGTCACGTGCGGTGCCACCGCCGGCTACAAAGCAGACCTAGAACTCGCCTACATGTTCATTCAGAACAAGACCATCATGGGCAGCACCTTGGGCACCAAGGCCGAGCTCATTCAGGCGCTGCGAGCCGTTGAGGCAGGCCACATCCAAACCCTAGTCAGCGAAACACTACCCCTCGAGAAATCGGCCGAAGCGATGCAACTTCTCAAGGACCGAAAGGCAACCGGGAAGGTTGTCTTGACGCGCTAGCTACCAACAGAGGCCACCAGGCGACCCTACCGTAAAGTTGAACCACCTCCTTTGGGTTACTGAACTATGGGTGGTTCCACGTATGGAGTGGTTGCTTTGCTCGTTGTCGCGTTTAGCCTGGCCGCACCCCTGGAAGTTCAAGCCGACCACGGAGACAGCACCACTTACCACGGGACGCTCGATTGGTATGAACGAGTGGACATCCCATTCAATCCGCCTGCCGGTAGCGTCGTTACATTTGATTTGATTGCAGACGATTGGACCATGATGTTGGTGTCCGACCCCGAAGGTCGACTGCGACAAGTAGGCGACAGCGACGGCTGGCTTGGCTCAACTCCCTACCAGGTTTTTGCCAACCAAGCAGGAGCCTGGAACGTGCAACTCGAATCCGTAGGCTATGGCCAAGGAGCAGACCCACCCTACGCTTACTCGCTGACTATTTCCACGCACGTGCCGGACCACGCCTTGCACGTCAGTTTGGCACCTGATCAATTCATCGGGCTATCCGGCACGGTCAAACCCGGCGTAACCGCTCTGTATGACCAGTTGACCCGCGGCCCGGACGGGTCCGGCGTCGGCGGCGCCAGGTACGTGCATGTGCGAATCGATGACGAGGGGGGCACCTGCATCGGCGAAGGCGTGCACCGCAGGGAGGGACGCAACGACGCCGCCTGGGCTCGCTACGAAGGCGTGAATGTCCACGTCGACGGCCGAGGCCCCGAGGGGGGCGCCCCCCCAGGGACCACATTCTACTCCACCGCCGACCAATACAGCGCCTTGACGTTTCACCAAGTCTACGCCGACCGCGAGGGAACCGGGCTCGACGCCTGGCTAGCTTGGGACGGCCCCGCAGATGGAGCCTCGCTGGATGCTATGGCTGGCGGAAGCGCGACGTTTCGCGACGTTACAGAGTTTGAAGCAAATGGCCTCGGCGCCGGCGCCGCATCTCTGGTCGTGGCCCACGGCGTGCAAACTCAAATGGAAGTTGGCGACAATGCCTATGTCCATGTTGACGCCACCAGCAGCGGCAACACATCCATCAGAGTTCAAACCCCTGACGGCGAAACCATGACACTAGCCGAAGAGGACCAAAGTTGGAGCTCACCTGCACCGCCCGGCACTTGGCACATGACGGCAGACTCGGCGGCGCCGCTAGACGGCCAAGACACCCGCGTCTTGGTAGTGGAGTTGCCGTTTGCCCCACCCGCGACCGGCACGCCCCGCTGTGACGCTTGGACCAGCTAGATTGCCCGCATGCGCCACTACCCATGCCGAAGCCACCCACCTACGGTGCATCGCGCCCCGTGCGCCGCAGCGCAAGGCTACCGGTGAAGTAGCGGTAGGGGCTTGCCGACGCGTGACCCGCCACCTCATCCCCAAGGGACGCTACTGGGACCAGTTTAGCGCCGGGGAAACCATTGCGCACAAGTACGGTCGCACCATCACCCAGGCCGAAGCGGCGGCTTTCGCCACGGCCACCATGAACTACAATCCGCTGTGGTTCAACGTCGAGTACGCCAAGGCACATGGCCACCCCGACATCGTGGTTTGCCCCTGGATGGTTTTCCACGTCTCCTTGGGCATGACCGTGGAGGACGTTTCGGAACAGGCGACGGCCCTTCTGGGCTACGGCAACGCCGAGTT
>JBFJXH010000091.1:0-6932 GCA_041623215.1 Thermoplasmatota archaeon | reverse complement strand
GCGCCACAGCAGGGTCGCCAAGCTCTCTGGCCTCTTTGGTGGCCCGTAGCAGCGTCGCGGTCCCCAAGGCCGGACTGTGATGGCTGCGAGCGGCATCGGGCAAATGGTGTGCTTCGTCGACGATCACGTGACACTCGTCCAAGGCACTTCCCATCCACTGAGCAAGCGCCCCGCGTAGGCCATCATCGAGGAGAAAAATGAGCGGGAGCACGACGCCCGGCGCGCTCGGTAAGAGCAGCTTGATCGCTTCGTACGGACAGCTGCCTGCCTCAGTGACACGGCGGGCCAATTCGTCGCCGCCCGCCCCTCCGGCAAGCAGCGCCTGGACTGGCTCGGGACCATCCCGAAGAAGCCCTGCGTAATAGGGGCAGGCGCCCGTCTGCCCCTTGCCGGTTTCATGCTCAATCGTGGCCGCCCGCTTCGCCTTGCGGCATAAGCGTCCCAGTTCGTCGCTGGTTGCGCCGGCAAATTTCTCGTCGTCCTTGAGAAGGGGACAATAGTGGCTCCGGCCCATGAGTGGCAGCAGCCCCGCTTCATCGGCGCCGGCGGCTAGGATACGCTGCTCCCGGAGGACCTGGATTTGTTGACTGTTGGTGCGCGTCGCATAGATGACGCGGCCGCCCGACTGCTGTTTCGCGGCGGTGAGCGCGCAAATGGTCTTACCGAGCCCTGTGCCGGCTTCTAGTGCCAAGTGTTGCCCGTCCGCCATCGCGGATACCATGGCAGCCATGATGGCCTCCTGGCCCGGCCGTGGCGCGTAGGGGAAGGGCACGGGTGCTGGAAACTTTCCCCCCTCTTGGGGGTTGGGGGTACCTAAGTGGAATTAGACTGGCACGCCGGCTCAGGCACCGGCGGGCCAGAAAACGCGGTCGATAGCGACGCTAGGACGGAAGGGAGAAGGATGGCGGGGCCTAGATTTGGCGGGAGCCCCACATGTCGTCCGTCATTTGCATGTAGACGTCGGACTCGCTGGGGCGCGCCTTGCGGCGGCGGCGGATCTCGCGCTCTTCGGCACTCATGGCCAGCACTTGTTGCTTCTTGAAGAGCCAATAGTGGGTGCGCCACTCGCGGCCATCGTAGAGCGTGGTCTCCTCCCGCTCTGTCGTCAACATGCCTTCCTCTTCCAAGATGTAGAAGAGCTGGCGGTCCTCCGGCTCTAGAACGTTGTCAATGACACGGTCTTCGAAGCCGAAGATGTCCATGACGAAATTGGCGTCTCGCACGGCATCCTCCTCAGGGATGCCAATGCGGTTGGACACTGCCATGGACAGGTCCTCCAGCGTAAGAATACGGTTTGCGTCGAATTTCATGTTGAGTCCTCTGGCCCCGCCTAGGCCTTTTGGGACCTTTGGTCCCGACCCTATATAACGATTCTTGACCGTTCGTGCCGCGCCTTAGCGGTTCCTGGCGGGGGGCTCAGGGCCACCTAGCACAGGAGCCACGAAAAGGTCGTCGTCTGAAGTCCGTAGCAAGCGCACGGTTTCGACGAGGCCGCCGACGGCAGGTGGCACACGAACGTCACGCGTAAGACCGGAGCGCGGATCGAGCACTTGGGCATCGGCGCCGGGCCCGCCCACATGGCTAACCACGACGGCCTCTTCGAGAATCTCTTCCCCACCCAGGCGCTTCAACCCCTTGTCAACAATCTTTCCCCTACCATGTGTCGCGACGTTAATGCACGACACTCTGCCCCGATCAACGCTAAGCACCATGAAAGGATCTCCCTCGTGCTCAACGTAGTCGCCCGGTGCCAGCCAGGCGATACGTACTAGGAACGTAATGCGGTACACGTCCACTCCTTCCTTGCGGCCAACCAGTTTGGGAGATTCGGTTACGCTAGCGCCCAAGCGCTTCGAGAGGATTCGGCACGCCCCGCGGGCGGCGTCAATGTCCCCGATGTAGTAATCGTAGCCGCCGTGCTCGGGCCCTGACTTTGCCAAGAACGAAAAGCGATTGCCGCCCACGCGCTGACGATCTAGTTCCGACGCCAGAATCTTGTGGCTTTTGTCCAGCTCAATAGAGGTAACGGGCCGGTCTGTTGCCCGCACTTGGATAATGGCCGCGTAGTAGCCACCCGCGATGCGACTACACCGGTCGCAAACGCCTCGTTTTTGGCGCAGCAGAAGGGACCCCGTCTCCTCCACCTCCACATCGTCGATGGCGCCCCGCATCGCTACCGTGAAGCGAACGTGACGCTCATCTTGGGGATGCCCTTCCACTTCAACCCATGCGCCCTCGACAGCTTCGTGCACGGCTACCGCCTCCCGGACGGCTTCTTCCTGCAACCACGCGATGGGCACGTCGTCTTCCGTCATATGCCAATGCGCTCCGACGTGTCTCGCTTGGCAATGAACGCACAACTCAAGGTCCAATGTATCCGGTACCTGGAGTAGGGCGTGCTTGTCTCCAAAGCAACGGGCGCATGAACCTCCGATGAGGCCCTCGACGTCCTTGCCGCAATCAACGCATAACATCAGGCGCCCAACACCAGCACTTGGGCGTGCTGGACGTCTCCGATGTCGAGCACATGGCGTGCGTCTACGAGGCCCAATTCGACCGCCACGGCAATGCAGCGCTGGCCCACTAGGTTGGCAACGGTGCAGGCGCCTAGCAGCCGAGCAAGGTGAGCTTCATCCACGCGTTCACCGTCATAGAAGCCTTCGTGGACCTCCACCTGCAACCCGCCCCCTTCGTGCCGCGTGCCCACTAACTCTTCGTCGCAGGCAGCCAAGAGGAATTGAGCCCCGGTGCGGTGTTCTTTGACGGCATACGCCATGCGGCGCGGACACCCCTAGGATTCAAGGGTATTGCCTTGGCAACGGAGCTCCGGTGGGGGCTGGTTCGCCTAGGGATTGAGGGGCGCGTACGTCCCATGGCCACCCTTTGCGTACACGGAATTGTTCCGCATCAGCGTGGCCAAGGCTTTGTCCACTGCCTCGGCGCCGATGCCCTTCTCCTTGGCCATATCCATCACGTCCTCCTTGGTGGCAAAGCCCTTGTCGCTGGCACCTGCAAGCACGCGAACAATGTCCTGGATGGCTCGAACACGGTCGTGCTGGGAGTGACTGACGCCTGTTGCAATGACGTCAATGTCAAGTTTGCCCGTCTCGCGGTCCACGCCGACGCTCCGGAGATAGTGCTCGACGATATGAATGGCCTTCTGAGCGTCTTCGATTCCAGCTTCCTGGCTGAGGCGTACTCGGGCGCTCGCCTCGGCTAGTCGGACGAAAGCCTCCAGTTGGCGCGCGGTGAACGGTATGCCGTCCTCTCCGGCATTGCGGAGGTCCACGTAGTAATCGCGGATGGCATCGCGCGCTTCTTCCGTCAAAACGGGGAAGATATTGCGCTTGGCGTAAGCGACGTATTTCCGGAAGCGATTTGCCTCCAAGTCGGGTTCCACGCGTTGCATCAGGTAGTCCTCGTCCTCTTCCGTAAACGGCCCGGCCGGGTGTGCTTGTCTGTGCTCTCGGACCTCCCCTGCCTGGTGCGTCTTGAGGATGTGCTCGGCTAGCCGCCCATCGTAGTCCCGGCTCGGTTTGTCCAACAAACTGAAGATGAGGTCAAAACGACTCAGCAGCGCCGGGGGCATGTTGATTTGTTGGTGGATGTTTTCGTATTCATCAAAGCGACCCATCTTGGGGTTAGCGGCCCCTATGACGGCACAGCGAGATTTCAGCGTCGCCGAAACGCCTGCCTTGGCGATACTAATCTCCTGTTGCTCCATCGCCTGGTGCATGCTTGACTGGTCCTGTGTGGTCATCTTGTCCAATTCGTCAATACATGCGATGCCCTTGTCCGCCAGCACTAAGGCACCGGCCTCCAGCGTCCATTGGCCTTCCCCGAACTCGTCCTTCACCGCCGCAGCCGTTAGACCCGCTGCGGTAGCTGCCTTGCCGCTCGTGAAGATTGCCCTAGGTGCCAGCTTGGAAAGATAACGAAGCAGCTGCGACTTGGCCACCCCGGGGTCACCGACAAGCAGAACATGGATATCACCACGGCTGCGGCTGCCGTCTTTGTACGTTTTCTCGACGCCCCCGAATAGTGCTAGGATGAGCGCATCCTTCTCCATCTCCATACCGAAAATCGTGGGCGCGAAGCTGGCACGTAGGCGCGTGTAAATGGTTGGGTCCTTCGATAAGGCGAGGATTTCCTCCTCGTCTTCAGGAGTGAGTTCGATTTCTTGAAACTCCTGTTGCTGCAGTTCCACGCTAATTCCTTCGAGAATCTTGTTGAACTCCGTGCGACGCAGTTGCCCTTGGCGCCGCGCCTGCGTCGTTAACACGCCATTGAAGCAGACGCGGTCACCCGGCGCCACGCGGTGTACCATGTCATCTTTCATGAAGAGCGTCAGGCGCTCTGGTTGAGCTCCGCCTCGAAGCCCTTCGGGCGACTCTTGAATCTCGACCTTCTGGTGGTCAATGTAACGACTCATGTCTTCGCGGAGCTTCCATGGCCCGGTCTTTTCGCATGCATCACATTGGATTGGCTCTTGGATGAATTCCTCCTCCTGGAGGACACCCACGAGGTTGCCGCAGAATTTGCATTCGAACGTGGACTCTAACATCATCGGGCGAACTTCGGTGACCTTCTTGACCAGGCCTTCAACGGCCAACAGGCGGCCCAAATGTTCGCTGCGAAGGTCGCGCACTTGGATGCGCTGAGAGTCAGGTAAGCCGTCGATGCGAAGACTCAGATGTGGACGTGGCTCAATGGCTGGGACGTCGACTTGGTTCAGCGACTGTTCGCCGATGCGCAGAATGTGCCCCGGCCTTTGCAGGAGCAGGTCAGCCAATTCCGGGTCCCGGAGATCGATGTCGTGAAAGTGAACCGTGACGCTGCGCGTCTCGGGGTAATCCAGCGCCGCCTGGATGATTGCCTGCTTGTAGTAGTCCTCGAAGAAGCTGTCCCACCGAGGCAGCAAAGTGGCGTCTTGGACCGATAATTGTTGCATGATTCACCCTTGAATGATGGCGTCCGCATTAGACGCCGCGCTGGAGAGGTGCCCGAAAGCACTCGCGCCCCGGCGTCCGTCCTCGTAGGCTTCCGGCGCCTAGCGACGGGTGCTGTTGGGTGTCCTCGGCCTTCTCGTCGTTAAGCTGGCAGCCGCGCTCCCGCTCAGGCAGAACGGCGTGCGTGTCGACCATTACCACGTTGACCGAGGCCACCCTCGGTGGGTCGTGAACCCTCCGAGCGCGTCCCTAATTCGCCCATTGGGGCTCGCTACATAAGCAGCAACGAGAAGCCGGCACAGGCGGCCATCAGGAGGCGTGGTCTGGAGCGGAAACCAGGGGGTCCTCGGTGGCTTCACCCACCTCCGGGGGACAGGCTTTACCATCGGCTCAAGTGGCCCCTTGTGCAGGTACAGCACGACGCGCTCCAGCCAGACGCTGTGGCCTTTCGCGGCTACCAGGTCAATCTGGCGCGCATAGCGGGTGAGAGGGACACATTGATCGTGCTGCCAACCGGCTTGGGCAAGACCATCATTGCCTTGCTCATCATGGCCGACTCCCTCCGAAGCGGCGCCCAGCGCGTGCTCTTTCTGGCTCCGACCAAGCCGTTAGCGGAACAACATGGGCGCACCCTCACCCGCCTCCTTGCACCCGCCCACGCCGCAACAGTGAAGGTCCTTACGGGAGCCGTTGCCCCGACCACGCGAGCGGATACGTGGAAAGAGCCAGGCATCTTCGTTGCAACGCCCCAGGTTGTGCAAAACGACGTGGTCCAGGGCCGCCTGAACCTAGCTGGCCTCGACTTGACAATCTTCGACGAGGCTCACCGGGCGACTGGGGATTACGCGTATACGTTTCTGGGCGAGGAGTTGCGCCGCAAGGCGCCTACTGGACGTCGCCTTGGCCTTACCGCTAGTCCGGGCCACGACATCGCCAAAATCGATGAAGTGCGCCGCAACCTTGGCTTACACCATGTGGAAATTCGGACACCAACGGACCCAGATGTGAAGCCCTACGTGCAAACGGTGGCCATGGACTGGGAGACGCTGCCCTTGCCGCCGGGGATGAGCCGCGTCACCCAGCGTCTCAGAGCGGCGATGGACGAGCGCGTGCGCGACCTCAAATCCAATGATCTTCTGAAAGGGGTCGGCTCAAAGCCGTCGCGGCGCGACCTACTGGCGTTGACTGGCACCATCGAGGCGCTGGTCCGCTCAAGCCGGGACCCGGACCCCAAGTGGTTCCGCGCCAGAAGTGTGCAAGCCCAAGCCCTCAAGCTCCACCATGCCATCGAACTGGCGGAAACCCAAGGCAGCTTGGCGTTCTTGGACTACATGGAGAAGATGCGAAACGGCACTTCGAAGGCGGCGCGCGTGCTTTGTCAAGACCCGCGTGTCATTGAGGCGACGCAAATTGCCAAGTTTGCCGACGAGGAAAATCCAAAGTTGGGCCGTGTTGGCACGCTGGTTCAGGAGGCCCTGGAGCACGAACAGGAGGGTAAGGTCATCGTATTTGCCCAATACAGGGCCACTTGTGAACGCATCGTGGAGCACCTCGCACGGTTGCCTGGCGTCAAACCCGTGTTGTTCGTCGGCCAGGCCAAGCGGGACGGAACCGGCATGACCCAGAAGGAACAACAGGCAACGCTGCAG
Source organism: Thermoplasmatota archaeon (assembly GCA_041623215.1). Classification (GTDB taxonomy): domain Archaea; phylum Thermoplasmatota; class E2; order JACPAO01; family JAHFTW01; genus JBFJXH01. Next base: position 334 of record JBFJXH010000091.1, on the reverse strand, counting down.
GCGTTTCGTGGCAAGGAGCTCAACGTGCTTGTTGCAACGAGCGTCGCCGAAGAGGGACTGGACATACCGGCCACAGACCTGGTCGTATTCTATGAGCCCATTCCCAGCGAAATCAGGTCCATCCAGCGGCGAGGCCGGACCGGACGGCACGGCGATGGGCGAGTGGTCATTCTCATGACCAAAGGAACGGCCGATGAGGGCGCCCACTGGATAGCCAAACGAAAGGAACAGAAAATGATCCAGGAGCTTCAGTCGCTGCGCTATCGCCTGCAAACGGGAGCTGGGGTGGCTGGGCAAGAGATGGCAGGTGCCCCGGCCCCAAGCGATGCGCGGG
>JBFJXH010000090.1:0-7045 GCA_041623215.1 Thermoplasmatota archaeon | reverse complement strand
GACGACGACGTTCAGCGCGCGTTGGCCCGCGTGGACGTCAGCCTCCTCAGCATCATTCGAGATGCCCCCGAGGGCTGTTTCCGCTTCATTTACGCCCGCTTTGCCGATGGCGTCCTATCAGACTATCGCGTGGGCCACGATTTTGCTTCGGTGCAGGACGTTCCCAAGCCAACATTCACCGTCAGTGGGGACTACAACACGTTTGCAGCGTGCCAAAATGGCGACTTGTCGGAGAAACGCGCCGTCCTGACCGGTCGCTTGCACTTGACTGGGGGCCTGACGCGGGCCCTACGTTATTGGCACGCGCTGGAAGCGCTGACAGAGTGCCTTCGCGCCATCGAGTGTGACACCGAGCCGCCGGTTACGGCCTGACCCGTGGCCGGCCCCTTGGCGCCGAGAACCCGTGCACCGCCGCAAGGAGGTCGCGCTTCGCCTTATTCCCTCCCGTCCGGCAGCGTGCTTGCTGCGGCAGCTGCCTAAGCGCTTGCCTTGGTGAGCAAGACGCGGCCCTTTCGGGTGACGTTCATCGCTCCATGAAGGCCAAGTCTGGACGCAGCTTCTTCACTCGGCAGCCCCTGAATTGAGGTTAACTCGTCGCTTGAAAATACGCTCACCGCACGAGCAAATGGCTGCCGGTCGGGGCCGACAAGGTCCACGACCGATTCCACGTCGAACGTCCCGGTCACACCCGTGATGCCCGCTGGAAGAAGATGTGCCCCCTTTGCCATGGCGGCCACGGCGCCTTCGTCAAGGTGCACGGTGCCTTGCGCGCGAGCCGTGGCCAACCATCGCTGGCGACCTGTAGCTGGGCCTTGAGTGGCCAAGAAGCGCGTTCCCACGTCGTCGCCGGCGAGCACCTTGGTTAAGATGCCCTCGCGCCGGCCATCGGCCAAGTGGACTGGAATGCCGAAACTGGTTGCCAAGCGGGCGTTGGCCAACTTGCTGGCCATCCCACCGCGGGCCCCGGCACCTGCGCGTCCCCGGGCTAAGGCCATGATGTCTTCTGTGATTTCCTCGACGACCGCGACGCGGGCTGCGTCAGGGTGGCTCGGGTCGCGGTCCAACAAGCCTGAAACGTCCGAAAACACCACGAGCAAATCCGACTCCAGCTTGCCGGCCACCAAGGCGGCCAAGTGGTCGTTATCCCCGAAGCTCGCGTCAATCTCTTCGATGCTGACGGTGTCGTTCTCGTTGATCACCGGAACGATGCCGCGACTCAACAATTCTTCTAGGCAGGTTCGCAGATTCAGGTAGCTGCGGCGTGATTGGAATGTGTGGTGTGTTACCAACACTTGGGCCACGAGCAAGTTGTGCTGGCCGAGTGCGTCCTGCCAAGCGCCTACGAGGCGGTGTTGGCCAATGGCCGCGCAAGCTTGCCGGACCTTGATGTCGCGTGGCGGCTCTGCCAAGCCTAGCGCTTGGCGACCTAGGCCAATGGCCCCGCTGCTCACCAACACCACCTCCACTCCAATTGCACGCGCCGCGGCTACGTCCTTGGCGAGGGATGCCAAGACGTCGGTTCGCAGGCGGCCGTCGCTGTGGCACAGCGTGTTGGTGCCAAGCTTCACGACGACCCGCCGCACGGCTTGCGTCGGCGGCTTCCGGGGGGGCGCTTCAGCAGGGCTCATGCGGGTGGTGCCTCCGACAGTGGGCCGTGTCGGAAGGCCTTGGCCTTGTAATCAGCAGCGACGTGGCCGTTGCCGACCAACAGCCACCGCGTCGAAACGAGGCCCTCCAGGCCAACCGGGCCGCGGGCGTGAATCTTGCCGGTGGAAATGCCCACTTCGGCGCCAAGGCCATAGCGGTAGCCGTCGGCAAAACGCGTACTGGCGTTCCAGTACACGCCGGCTGAATCAACGGCTGCCAGGAATTGCTTGGCCACCGCCTCGTCAGTCGTTAGGATGCAATCGGTGTGGCCGCTGCCGTGTGCGGCAATCAGCGCCATTGCTTCGTCAAGGCCAGACACACTTGCTAGCGTCACATCGAGAGTGCCCCACTCGTGCCCCAGCGGCCCTTGGTCGTGGACGACCACGTCGGCGGCCTCCAGCTCGGCCAACAGGTCGGCTCGGTGGGGCCAGGCTTCGTGAATGAGAAGGGTTTCAACCGCGTTGCAGGCGCTCGGGTAGTCGGTTTTGGCATCCACGACGATACGCTTGGCCATGTCCGCATCGGCATCTTCGTGAATGTAGATGCTGCAAACGCCGGCCGCGTGACCAAGCACCGGAATGCGCGTATGCTCCTGGATATGGCGAACCAGTTCATTGCCGCCGCGCGGAATGACAAGGTCAACCAGGTCGTCCAAGTCGAGAAGCGCCGACACCTCCTCACGGCCCTCCAAGAGCTGGACCGCGTCGGCCGGAAGGCCGGCGTCGGCGAGGGCCTCCCGGAGGACTTCGACCAGCGCTTGGTTGGTCCGCGTCGCTTCTTTGCCGCCCTTCAGGAGAACCGCATTGCCACTTCGAACGGCCAGGGCAGTAATCTGGATGACGACGTCTGGGCGTGATTCGAAAATGCACGCCACCACACCAAGTGGGCAGGTCACCTGCCACAGCCGCAAGCCATCGTCTAGGGTTGTGGCTCGGCGGACCTCGCCGACTGGATCCGGCAGGGCAGCGACTTGCCGCACGCCATCTACTGCGGTCGCTAGCTTGCTAGCATCAAGTGCCAAACGTCCGACCAAGGCAGGTTCTAGGTGAGCCGCCGTCGCAGCCGAAAGGTCGGCATCGTTCGCTGTGTGAATGTCTGGTGCCGCGAGGGCCAAGGCAGTCGCCATCGCTTCCAGAGCCCCGCGCCGAGCGTCGTTGGAACTTGCCAACAGGGACGCCGCCGCCCGGCGGGCCGATTCCGCCTTGCCTCGTGCCGTGGTCACGTGGCAGGGATTGTGGATTGGACCTTGGCACTTCCGGGTGCGCGGATGGTTTGCATGGCCCCAAGGATGACCAGCACTCCGCCCACGGCGACGGCCCAGTGTGGCACTTCCCCAAGAAGCGGCCATGCTAGCAGGGCGGCTCCGGCCGGCTCAAGCAAAATCCACGTGGCGACCGTCGGGGCCTCCATGTGGCGCAGGCACCAATTGGCCAACGTGTGGCCACCTAGCATGGGCACGGCCGCCAACAATACGAAGATCACAAACTGGGCGTCGGTTGCGACCGCAATAGGTTGGTGGAGAAGCAGCATGAACGGCAAGAGCGTCAACGCCGCAATCGCGTAAACCGGCGTCACATACGCGATGAGGTCCATGCGTTGGCGCACGCGGCGCCCGATGAGCATGTAGGCGGCTGATCCAAGGCCGCCGGCTAGCGCCATTGCATCCCCGATTAAGGCGCGCCTGCCATCCGGTGCAAGGCTACCATCGGCACCGGCGATGACAAAGACGCCCACGCTAGCCAACAACACGCCCCACCAGGCACGGCTGGACAAGCGGTCGCCAAGCAGAAAATGGGCGCCCATTGCGACGAAGATTGCCTGGAAGGTCACCAGGGCCACACTGGCTGCCACGGTCGTGTAGAAGAGGCTGGTGACCCAAATGCCGAAGTGGAAGCCGAGTGCCGCGCCGCTGCCAGCAAGCAGCCACCAATCACGTCGAGGCAGATGCCGCCAGGCCGGCCACGCGCGGCGCGTGAATGGTAGCAACAAGGCCACCGCCAGCATCAGGCGCCAAAAGGACGCCGTCAGCGGGGGTGCCTCGGCCAGACGGAACAAGGGCGCTGCGAAGCTGACACTGATGACGGCCGCCGCCAAGACAAGTCCAGGCGCCACTGATGTCGTGGTCGCTTGGTCGTTTGCCATTGGCGCTCCAAACCGAGACTCGGCTTGAGGGTGCCGGCAGTCCAGCCGCCATAACCCCTAAATGGCGTTGCGAAAACCCCCGGGCATGCGACCGATTGTGGCGGCCCTGCTGCTGATTCCTATGCTGGCTGGATGCCTGCAAGCGTCCAATGACCTGGCCGAAGCCGACGATGTGGAACCGGCCGAAGCCGCAGTATATGACCTATCATCCACGCCGATTCAATTCACGGTCCCCGTGGATGTGGTGCTGATTGGCTTTCCCGCTGGCACCGCCTCTGACTTGCAGGCCGCGCTCACGGAGCCAGAATCCCTGGAACACTTCGTGCTCGACTACAGCAACGGATTGCCGCCGCGAGCGGACAATCCGACGCGGAAGTTGTCTGGCGACGGTGCCTTGGACATGCCGTGGCACCTAGAGGGTGAATTCCGCGTGCACGACTTTGGGTCGTTGGCCAACGATTTCCGGGCGACCTTGGCAGCGTCAACGATTGCGGAGCAGCCTGGCATCCACGATGGCAATCAAGTCGAGGACTGGTTGGCCGCAGCCCTGCCTGAGGCCGGGTTCGACCTTGATACCAATCGCACCACCCTCGTGCTCTTGCACGCTGGCGAGGGCGGACATGGCTACCGTTTCCACGGCGGCGACGGCTGGCTGGAACCGGTACGCATCTTCGGCGAACGGCACTCCGTGCTGGTGGCCGACGTGTCGGCACGACCGGACCCGTACGCCGGAACCAGTCGCAGCTACGCTGCCCCCCTTGAGGTGAATGACATCGGCGAAATGGAAGACCTCGTGCGCGACATCACCCACTTCCGGCTCCTGCATGGCCCGATTTACCCAATCACCGACAAGCCCTGCCACGGCGTCACCCTTATCCTCGGCGTGCGCGCCGCAAGCCTCACCAACATCTTGCCCGGCTTCACGTCAGCCCAAGATGCAGTGGACGTTCCGCGCATGGAAAGCCACTTCCGCAACCTTACCGGGGCCGACAACGTCTTCGTGGACTTCGTGCCGCTTCAACTACCCGTGGACGACCCGGTCTTGGATGCGGTCACCCGCGAATCGGTGGACCTCGACGCGTTCCGCTTCTGGCTTGACGAGAATTGGGAGTCCTACTGGGTGCCGCATGAGGGCTGCGAGCCCTACGTGTCCTTCGCCCTCTACGGTGACGCCTTCGATCAAGAAGCCCTGTTCAGTGGCATCGCCATGTACGACGTGGGCGACGGGCATCGAATCAGCTTCAGCATCGTCAGCGACCAAACCCGAATTCGCAGCGAATGGCCAGGCTTCGTGGAGCCCATTGACCAAATTGTTAGCACCGCGCGGGAAGGCCGCAGCACGGACTACTGGTTCAATCGCCTCTTTAGTCACGAAACAGGCCACCTGTTTGGCCAGGCCCATCCGCACAATGCCATCGAACACGGCGGCCAGAATTACAACGGCTTCAGCAGTGTCTATGACACCATGAGCTACCAAGTTCGCGGCGTCGTGGATGACTTTGGACAAGTAGCGCAAACCAACTTCCTTCGCAACCGCGCAGGTTGGCTACTTGGGCAAGCCATCGAAGCAGACCTGCAAAACGCCGACGGCTTTGACCAAGTGACGGACCACTTAGACCGCTACGAATGGCAAGCCGCCGGCGATGTGCTGGTCACGTTGTTGGCCGAGGCGCCCGCCGACAATTCATCATAAACGCTGCGCCGCGGCGCTCCGCCCCGCAGTTGCACGTCGCAACCCCCACCTTGAAGTCGGGCCGCTTCGTGCCCACCGTATGCCTGAAGCAGTCATCGTTGACGCTTGCCGGACGCCCGTAGGACGCGCCTTCAAGGGAAGCTTTGCCCATACACGCAGTGATGACCTAGGCGCTGCGGCCATTGAGGGCCTGTTGAAGCGCACCGACTTGGATCCCAAGCACGTGGAAGATGTGCTCATTGGCTGCGCCATGACCGAGTCGGTCCAGGGCGGCAACATTGCGCGACAAGTTGCCTTTCTGGCAGGCATTCCCGAAACGGCAGGCGCCGTCACCATCAATCGCTACTGTGCAAGCAGCGCCTACGCGCTTGGAGCCGCGAGTGCGCAGGTGGCGGCGGGCCAGGCGGACTGTGTCATTGCGGGCGGCATCGAAACCATGAGCATGATTCCCATGGCGGGCCTGACCGAAGGCCCCATGGTTAACCCCAAGCTGGCCAAAGAGCGCCCGGGCTTCTATGACGTTATGATCAAAACTGCTGAACGCGTCGCGAAGGAGTACGGCGTGAGCCGAGAGGATGCCGATGCCTTTGGCGTGGGTAGCCACAACAAGGCCGAGAAGGCGCAGGACGGGGGCGTGTTCGACGGCGAAATTACGCCCGTGGTCCTCTCCGACGAAGAAAACGATACGTTCCAAACCGTGGACAAGGATGAAGGCATTCGCCGGGGCAGCACGGTGGAAGCAGCGGCGGGCCTGCCGGCCATCTTCGGCGACGGGTTCCAAGTGACCGCGGGCAATGCCTCGCAGATGAGCGACGGCGCGGGCGCCATGCTTGTGACCAGTCGATCCTTTGCTGAAGAGCACAGCTTGCCGGTCAAGGCGGTCGTCAAGGGCGCGGCCGTGACGGGGGTCGCTCCAGAAATCATGGGCATCGGACCCATCACGGCGGTACGGCGCCTGCAACAACGAACCGGATTCCGCTACGATGAGTTGGCGCAGTTCGAAATCAACGAGGCCTTCGCGGTTCAAGCGCTTGCTTGCATTCGCGACCTCGGGGTGCCTGAGCACATCGTCAACCCGCATGGCGGAGCCATTGCTCTCGGGCACCCACTGGGGGCCACCGGTGCCCGAATTGCGGCGCATCTCGTCAATCACTTGCATGCTAAGGGCGGCGGCCTAGCGGTCGAAACCATGTGCGTTGGTGGGGGCCAGGGCTACGCGCTGTTGTTGGACGTGCAAGGATGAAACTTGCCGCCGCAGCGCTGTTCCTGGCTCTCGTGGCGGCTGGTTGTCTGGGTGGCAACTCTGACGACTCCGGTGACGGAGAGGATGCGGCCGCGCCAGATTCTGCTCCAGGGATGGGCGAACTGGTGCTGGAGCGCATCGCCTCGGACCTGGACCAACCACTCCTGGTGGCCCACACCGGCAACCCGGAAGACGGCCTGTTCATTGTTGAACGTCCCGGCACCATCCAACATCGGACCGATGGCGGCCTCACGGTGTGGGCCGACCTTCGTGACCGCGTTGGCAGCAACGGACAAGAGCAGGGCTTGCTCGGCCTAGCG
>JBFJXH010000089.1:0-7053 GCA_041623215.1 Thermoplasmatota archaeon | reverse complement strand
GTGGCGCAACCTGTCTCCAACCTCGTGAAGGCTGTCAAGGCGATGAGCGGCACCTTCGGCGTGGACGACGTTGGCGCCACCGACGGCCTCGTGTCGTTCCGGCTCAACTACACCAACAGCGGCAACGCCGATGCAACGCAGGTGACCCTGATGGACCGCGTCATTGACCGCGCGAGCTTTGTGTCGTGCAGTCATGGGTGCATCGCAACGCCGGGTGGTGGGCCGGGCTCGACAATCATTTGGCAACTAGGCACGGTCGAAGCGGGTGAAAGCCGTGAAGTGACGGTTACTGTCAAACTGGATGCAATCTTCCCCAACGGCGAAACGATTTTGCCCAACACGGCCGCCGCTTCCACGGCTGAATCAGAAGACGACGATGTGGTCAGTAACACGGTCCAGGTCCGGGTCTATGCGGGGCCCAACACGGAGATTGTCAAGCGCGTGTCCGTTCGTCCCGACCTAACGCTACGCGTCAATGATTCCGCCGAGCCCTCTGACATTGTCGTTTGGACGCTCCAAGTCAGTAACACAGGCAACGCCCATGCCACGAACGTCGTTGTCAGCGACGTGATTGGGCCAAGCCAAACGTTGCTGGATTGCAATGGCTGCACGATGAGTGGCGGCGGTCGCTGGGGCACCAACATGACTTGGAACCTCGGCCAATTGGACGCTCTTACTGGTGTGGCCACTGTCAACTTCACCGTTAGACTGGACCCTGTTTTCCCCTTCGGGGCAACCAACCTCACGAATACTGCCGCGATGACGAGCACTGAGGATGGAGAGAAGACTAGCAATGTGGCCTGGGTGCTGGTCCACGCAGCGCCGCAATCCTCACTCATCAAGGAAGTGCGAGTGGCTCAAGCCGAACACAACCGGCTTACGCTGGACAAAGAGGCGAACCGTGCGACGGCAAGCCCCGGCGACGCCATTCAGTACACGCTGACGCTCGCCAACACCGGCACGACCGGCGTTGAGGACGTGCTCCTCAAGGACATCCTACCAGGCGAAGTTGCCCTAGCCGGATGCACCGGCGGCTGCGTCATGGCTGGCAACACGGCCACCTGGACAATCTCGTCGCTGGCGGCCGGCGAAGCAGTGGTCGTTACCCTGGACGCATTCGTGGTCAGCCACGACTCGTGCCAGATTAGGAATCAAGCAACAGCCACCAGTGCCAATCACCACGACGGGGCCACAATTGCGTCGCCCGAAGTCATTGTGAGCATTGGGCCGGATGCATCGACGGCCATGATTGATGGACGAGCGACGAGCCTCGCGGTAGGGGCCATGCGCCAAGGCGACGCATCGAGCAGCCGCACGGGGCCAGGCAGTGCTAGCGACGAAGATACGGCCGGCCCCATTGGGGTCCCACCTGCCGATGGTCGAGCCGCCACTGCGGACGCTGCCATCGCGTTCACGGCGGGAACGGTCGATGACGATACCTACACCAGCAGCCAACGAAGCGTCGCCGAGGTCACTGGCCTCAACATTCTCGATGGCTTCCTTACGGCTGACAAGATTCGAGCTGTCGCCGATGCCCGCGCCTCCGGCCACCACTCGGCCGTCTCGGCCGTTGGCAGCAGTTTCGACGGCCTGCTGGTGGATGGAGTGGCGTTTGACAATGTTGCACCCAACACCCGCATTGACCTCCCGGGTGACGTGTTCGGCGAGGGCAGTCATATCGTGCTTCGTGCTACGGAGGCTTCCACACCGCCGGTTCACAGCTTGACCGCAGGCACCTTCACGGCAGACATCAGCGTGACCATGATTCGTCTGGTCTTGGCTGATGCTGACCCAGTTTCGCCTGGAGCGCAGCCCTTGACCATTGAGGTCGCAAAGGCCTCTGCCGTTGCATCGTTTGCCCAAACGCCCCGGTGCAACGACGTCGCCGACCAAGAAGTGGCTGGGCAGGCGTCAGTTGCCTCTACTTCCGGCGACGGCCCGTCAACGCAAGCGGGCCGTGCCACGATGACCTCTGATGGAAGCGAACACCGCGTCGACGCTGGCTCTTACCAGCAGCCGCCCGGCACGGGTCGCCTTCAGGGACAGGGCGGCCACGCACGCACGGTTGGGGCCCTCGACCCCGACTTCACGTTGGCAATTTCCCACGCCGAGGCCCATGGGGTGTGCCTGCTCATGTCGTCTGACGGCTGCGCGGTCGCCGCCGAGGCGGTGTCGGCAACAGCTCATGCTTATGCCGCATCTACCTTGTCCGGAAGCGGTTCCGGCAGCGATGTAGCGGGCTTGACCATTTTCGGAGTGCCGGTGGACACAGATGTTGCGCCCAATACGGTCGTAGAGGTCCCCGGTGTCGGTTACCTCGTGCTCAACCAACAACGCTACGCGCCTGATGCCCTGACGGGAACGATGGCAGTCGAAGTGAGAGCCCTTGAGCTCGTCGTCACGGTGCCCGATACCGTCGCTGGGCAGGCGCTCGGTGCCACGTTCACCGTGGCGGAAGCCGTGGCCGCGGCCATGTACGACCCGAACCCGGACACCACACCGCCGCCGGCTGACCCTGGCGATGCTGGAAGCGGCTGGGAAATCATCGATGATCCCAGTGGCTGGGGTACAGACCTGGCCGCTACGACGGGCGACGTCGTCGAATATCGCCTAACCTACCGCAACGACGGCAATGCTAACGCAACCAGCGTTCGCGTCGCCGACAGCGTGGTGCCCCACGCGACGCTGCGAACGTGCCCTGCCTGCGATGTCGCGGCCACCCCGGTGTGGACCCATCTACTGGTCGCGCCGGGCGCCGAGGTCACTCAGACCTTTGCGGTCAAGCTGGACGCCGTGTTCCCGGCCGGCACCACCACGATTCCCAACCAAGGTGCCGCCAACAACGCCGAAGGTGAGGACGTGATGAGCAACTTTGCCAATGTCACTGTCAACGCAGCACCCAGCTTGACGCTGGCAAAATCGCTGGATGTGGCTGTGGCCAGCCCAGGTGACGTGGTCACCTACACGTTCACGGCCGCGAATCATGGCGATGCCCACGCAACGGGAGCAATCCTCCAGGATGCGGTCCCGCCAGGCCTTGCCATTGACAGCGCATCCTGCAATCCCACCTGCACGGTCGATGGCCAGAATATCACGTTTGACCTCGGTACGTTGGATGCCGGCGCATTCGGGGAGGACCCCGTCGTTATTGCGCTCTTCAGCGCGACGGTTAGTACCCACGCCGTTTGCGAGCTTTGCAATGTGGCTAATCTTACGACAGACCAGACGGACACCGTGTCCAGCCAAGAAGTCTGCTTGCGCATCGGCCCGGACACCGATACTGCCGTTGCCGCCGGCCATGGACTTGGCTTCCGTGTCAGTGTTGGCACTTTGGTCAATGAGCAGGGAGGTTACGCGGCGAGCAGCCAAGCTGGCGCGGGCGACGACGAAGCGTTTGCACAGTTCACCGAAACCGTAGACATCCCTGAGGGCTATGGCACAGTGGCACACGTTGGCACAGCCGCCGGCTCCAGTGCCCAGGCCATCGACGACAACGGTGCCCTTTCGACCTCTTGGGCGGAGGCGTCCCATGTGAGCCTGTTGGATGGCCTCGTGCAGGCCACGAGCGTTCGTGCTGATGCATCCGCCTTCGCGTCCGGCGACGATGCTTGGCATGCATCCAATGGGCACTTCGACGGTCTCACCATTGATGGTGTCGCAACAACAGATGTTCAACCTGGAACCATGATTCCACTGCCGCAGTTCGGATTGGGCAGTCATGTGACGCTCTACGAACGTGAGGAGCAACTGGACCATGCCCCGTCGGCGGTGAGCGGGGAGTACACGGCGAGCGTGCGCGTCACCATGATTCACGTTTACCTTGTCGACGGCGACTTGACAGTGCCCGGCGACCAACCGGTTGAGATTCGCATTGGCGAGGTGCAGGCCAGTGCCACCTTCCCCCAAACACCCCTTTGCAGCAAGCCTGCCGTGGGCAACGTGGCTGGCCACGGCGCCCTCGTCACAGGGTCCTTCATGGACCCGATCGGGGTAGCCAGCGTGGATGGCCCCGAGGGCGACCAGTCGTCGGATGTCGGAGCGTATCAGGATTCGGCTGGCCGCTTTGCGCTGGCGGGGGGATCGTCGCGTAGTACAGGCATGGCGGATGACCAAGACGCTTGGCACACCGCTAGTGCCCGCATCACTTCGACCTGCCTTCTGCCCGGAGCGACCGAGTGTCTGATTTCGGCTGCCGGGGTCGATGTGTTTGCAGCTACTGCGGCCGGCACCTCCGGCCTGCTGCGGGATGGCGGAGCTCACTTTGTCGACCTAGAGATCGCGGGCGTGGCCATGTCCCATCCAGTGGGAGTCAACGAAACCATCGACCTGCCGGGCCTCCGCGTCACCCTGAACCAACAAGAACCAGGTGGCTCGCCCGGTGCCCCGACCATGGCAGTACGCGCCCTTCGCGTGGATTGGCTTGATGGGCCCCTTGCGGGCGAGTCGCTGATCATCGGCGAGGCGTTCTCCAGTTCCTTTGCTCCTGCGTGAAGTCGGGCTGCTGGCGTCGTGCATCGCGGAAGAATTGGTATACGAGCCGCCAAGCCGGGCTCTGTCCGTCCCGGACTCGCACGCCATCCCTTTTGAACCGACTAGGCCATCTTCAACTAGGACCAGCAGCGAAGCTATTTTATAGAAGCGCTGACCAATCACGGATGGACCTCCATGCCAAAAACCGAAGCCACCTTGCGCGTCGTCGAAGCCCTACAGCAGGATGTTAGCTACGGCCGTGCACGCCTTGACGGCCAAACCCGCATTGAACTCAATCTCTCCCCCGGAGACATCATCGAGATTCGCGGCCAAAAATCGACCGCAGCGGTCGTATGGCGAAGCCACCCAGGCGACGAGGGCAAAGGCATCATTCACATTGACAATCTGACGCGCAAAAACGCGGGCGTCACACTGGGTGACAAGGTCACCATCCGCAAGGCCGAGGTCAAAGCCGCCAAGAAGGTCGTCCTCGCCCCTGCCATCAGCCAGGACCAGCAGATTCAGTTCGGCGAAGGTATTGATGCGCTGGCCAAGCGGGGCCTACTGAAGCGCCCGGTGGTCCAAGCAGACATTGTGGTGGTCCCCAACATTGCGCTGTTTGGCAACGCCTTGCCCTTCAGCATCACGCAGACCACGCCCAAGGGAATCGTCCTCATCAACGAGGAGACGCAAATCAAGGTCAGCGAGGAGGCTGCCGACAGCGCCGCCGTCGAGGGCCCTAGCATTTCCTACGAAGACATTGGTGGCCTGCGCGATGAATTGCAAAACGTCCGCGAAATGATTGAGTTGCCCCTCAAGCATCCCGAGCTGTTCGAACGCCTCGGCATTGACCCGCCCAAGGGGGTGCTGCTGCACGGGCCTCCGGGGACCGGCAAAACCATGATTGCCAAAGCAGTGGCCAACGAGGCCGGCGCGAGCTTCTTCACCATCAACGGCCCGGAAATCATGAGCAAATTCTACGGTCAATCCGAAGAAAACCTGCGGAAGACCTTCGAGGAAGCCGAGAAGAATGCGCCCAGCATTGTCTTCATCGACGAAATGGATTCCATTGCGCCCAAGCGTGAGGAAGTCCAAGGTGAGGTTGAGCGCCGTGTCGTTAGCCAAATGCTCACCCTCATGGACGGCCTGAAGGGCCGTGGCAAGATTATCGTCATCGGCGCCACGAACCGACCGGATTCCGTGGACGAGGCGCTGCGACGCCCGGGGCGCTTTGACCGCGAAGTCGAAATTGGCGTTCCCGACAAGGCTGGTCGCATGGAGATCTTGATGATTCAAACGCGCAACATGCCCAAGGACGACGATGTGTCCTTGGACGAGTTGGCGGACATGACGCACGGCTTTGTGGGCGCGGACCTGATGGCGCTAGCCCGTGAGGCCGCGATGAAGTCGCTGCGGCGCTACTTGCCCGAAATTGACCTCGATGAGCCGGTTCCCACAGAGGTGCTGGAGAAGATGTGCGTCCAAATGGACGACTTCAAAGAGGCGCTCAAGATTGTGGACCCCTCGGCCCTGCGAGAATTCCTCATGGAGGTCCCCAACACCACTTGGGAAGACGTCGGCGGTCTGGCAGATGTCAAGCAGCAAATGAAAGAAGCCGTCGAGTGGCCGCTCGAGGATCCCGAGGCGTTCGTTCGCATGGGCATCAGGCCGCCACGGGGCATCCTGCTCTATGGTCCCCCAGGCACCGGTAAGACCCTGTTGGCAAAGGCCGTGGCAAACCAATCAGGGGCGAATTTCCTTTCCGTGAAAGGTCCGGAAATCTTGTCCAAATGGGTTGGGGAATCGGAGAAAGCCATTCGCGAGATTTTCAAGAAGGCCAAGCAGTCGGCGCCCACCATCATTTTCCTCGATGAAATTGATGCCATTGCTCCTCGCCGCGGCGCCTACGAAGGTAGCCATGTGACGGAGTCCATGGTCAATCAAATGCTTACGTTGATGGACGGCATGGAAGGTATGGAGGACGTGGTGGTGATTGGCGCTACCAATCGTCCTGACATCTTGGACACGGGTCTGCTTCGCGCCGGTCGCTTTGACCGACTCATCAAGGTCCCCGCCCCGGATGAAGAAGCCCGTCTGGCGATTCTCAAGGTCCACACGGAACACATGCCCCTTGGCAAGGACGTGGACATGGACGAACTGGCCAGGCTGACAAACGGCTACGTCGGTGCTGACCTCGAGTCCCTTTGTCGCGAGGCCGCCATCATTGCCTTGCGGGAAGACAAGAAGTCCAAACAGGTGACCAAGAATCACTTCGAGGAAGCCTTGCGCACCGTGCGCTCCAGCGTCACTGATGAGATTATCAAGTACTACGACCGCCTGGCCGAACAGCTAGGTCAAACGGCGGTCAAGAAGGTCGCAACCGGCGGCAGCGGCATGGAGTTCCTCTAATCCGAGGCCATGACGAAGGCCGACCGTGCCAGGAATCCGTGGCGGAGCGACCAACAAATGGTAAAACCAAGGTCCCCCGTCGATTGACCGTGCAGGGCCACCCTCACCCCCGTCGCCACCTTTACTGGTTAGCCTGCGGCTTCACCGTTGCCGCGCTGGTGGCGGTTGGCCCCG
>JBFJXH010000088.1:0-7104 GCA_041623215.1 Thermoplasmatota archaeon | reverse complement strand
GCCCTTGCCCCATCGTTGGGGCATCGGGCTGCCGCCGCCGTTGCTGGAGTGCTTGCGGCGCTTCCGGCTGACCCCCAGGTAAACCTGCACGGCGACCTGCACGCAGACCAAGTGCTCATTGGCGACAACGGTCTCCACCTGCTGGACTTGGACCAGCAGGGCATGGGGCCAGCCGGCTTGGACGTCGGCAGTTGGTGGGCGCACCTGGCTTGCCGTCAACTGAACGGCCAAGAAGCCCACGGCAACGAACACGCGAATGCATTCTTGGACGGTTACGGCGACGTTCACCCGGCATGGTTGGCTCAGGCGCTCTTTCGACTCATCCTTCGACCCTTTCGTGAACGCTCAATGAATTGGCCTGCGGACATGTAAGACATCCTGGCAACTGTGGAAGGCCTCGTGGAACCCGCCCCCCCGGGCCCGCTGGTTCGCGACTCCTTTGGCGCTCTTGACGACCCGAAACTGTCGGGCCTGCAAACCGACGCAAGGCCCGACGTCGAGTCCAGGTTGCTCCCGCAGATTTGGGCCCCATCCATGCACGAGCCGTCGTCGTCGAGCCCGCGCCTTGCCCAAATTGAAGTCACCAGGCACAAGAAGGGTCGCCGGGCCCTGCTCACCTACGACTGTGTCGGCGACGGGCGGCACGTACGCGTTCTTGGCAAGATTCGCAGCCGCGGCCTTGACGAGCGCACCATGCGCCTGCAAGGAAAGTTGGCCGAGTCATTATTTGACGCCGAGGCACCCGACCGAGTCCGTGTCCCCCGTGTCCTAGGGCATCTTGATGGAGGAACGTGGCTCCAACAACATGTTCCCGGCGTGCCGCTTACTGCGCACTTGCCCGGCCCAGACGCGGCCAAACTATGCGAACAAGCAATGGCGGGCGTCGGCCGCCTTCACGCCAGTGACATCCCCCTGCCCAAGACCCACACGCTTACTGATGAGATGAGAATCTTGGACGAGCGGCTAGGTCGGGTGGCCCGCGACTATCCGGCGTTGCGCGAGCGCCTTGGGGCAACCCTGGCGACCTGCTGGGAAGTCGCCCGCCAGCTGCCACCTGTGAGCCTCGCGCCAATCCATCGAGACTTCTACCCGGCCCAAATCTTGGTGGATGGCCAGCGGCTTTGGATTGTGGATTGGGACCTCGCCGCCATGGGCGATCCCGCCGTAGACGCGGGCAACTTCGCGGCCCATGTGCTTGAACGGGGCCTACGCGACACCGGGTCCATCGGCGCTTACGCCGACGCGGCGAGGGCAGCCTTGAGGCAATTCGAAGAGAATCGAGGTGCCGGCGCCCGAAAGCGTGCTGACGCCTATGTAGCCTTCAGCTTGGCTCGACATCTGCATATCTGCCTAGACCGCCCCGGCCGCGCGCACAACCTCGATGCAATTTGGGCTGCGGTCGATGACAGGCTTACGTCCCTAGCCTAGGGATTGATGCGCGGCCCTAGCTGCGCCGGACCCCTCGGATTCGGTGCCTAGATTTTTCCGGCTCTCTTGGCGGTGGCCAGAATCCGCTCTTCCACGCGGATGGTGGCCTTGTCGACCATTTCGTCACCGTACACAACCGCGCCCAAGCCGTCGTCCACGTCAGCCTTGTCGTAGAGTGCAATGAGGTCCTTGGCGCGAGCAATCTGGTCGTCCGTTGGCGTGTACACTTCGTTGACAATTTCCACGTGCTTCGGGTGAATGCACCACTTGCCATCGAAGCCCATGCGGCGGCCGGTTTCAGCATCGACACGCACCTGGTCCATGTCGCGGAAGTTGATGGTTACACAATCAATGGCCAGTAGGCCGTTGGCGTGGGCGGCATTCACAAGCTTCTGACGAGCGTACGTGAAGTCGGTGTTCACGTCAGGTCGCAGGTCGGCGCCGGTCTCCGCGGCGTAGTCGGCGACGCCGAAGATGAGGGCCTCCAACCGGGGGCTCGCCTTGGCAATCTCTTCCACTTCCAGCACGGCCTTGCAGGATTCGATGAGGACTTCGAGCTTGATCTTGCCATGCGGAATGCCGGCCTTTCGCTCAAGGTGCGTGAGCAGCTGATCGACGTAGCGAATTTCGTCGGCGGACTCAGTTTTTGGCAGGATGATGACATCCAGGTTTTTGCCGGCCTCCGTCACCACTCGCAGCATGTCGTCAAAGTGGAACTCGGTGTGAATATTGTTGGGTCGAAACGCGCAGATGGTGTCGCCCCAATCCGTGGTGTTCGCCGCCTCAATGACTGCCTCCCGTGCGGCTACTTTCTGACTAACAGCGCACGCATCCTCAAGGTCCATCATGACCAAGTCGGCGCCCGTGCCAGCGGCTTTCTGAATCATTTTGACGGAGTGGCCAGGTGTGGTAATCTCGGAGCGGCGGGCGCGCATGAGTAGCGCACGGAGAGAGGCGTTCATGAGGGTGGCGGGTGGACCTGTTCACCCAAGTAGACCGCAGTCGCTAGGACGACAATCGCTAAGTCGTGCCGCGCTCCGTTGTTCTCATGCACCGCGTACCCAGCTACGCTACTGCGGCCGCCTTTGCTGTGGTCCTTATCATGGCTGTCCCTGCCAGCGCGCAAGTCATTACGGATGCCGAAGGAGATGTGCGGATGGCTCTGTATGACAACGAACTGCCTTCCGCGCATGACTGGACGGCGGTGGATTTGCGTGCGCTTACCATCAACGAAGATGGGGAGAATTTCCAATGGACCGTGCAAGTCACTGCCCTGGCGAGCGACCAAGGCGGCGGCAACTGCCCGGATAGCGGCGACCTGCGGTCGTACTTTCAGTACGGAGCCGCGACCTACAACATTCAGCAGGGGTTGACGGTCCAGTGCGAGCCATATGGGTGGCTCTGGGAAACCTTTGGCTGGGACTTCAACCGACGATTCATCGCGGAGCTCGATGTCGAGCGGTCCGGAAGCGGTGACGCGGTTACCGTGACGGTGCCCAAGCACCTAATTCTGGACGACGGTGGAACGCCCCCCATCGCGGGTCGCCAGTTTACCGATGTTCGCATGCGCAGTTACAGTATGGCCAGCTTCGGTGGACCCGACCCAGAGGACCCGTTCAACTTCCAGGGTCGTGAATCCCTCGTCGTGGCCGACAACATGCCCGACCTAGGAACACCATCGGGCACCTATCTCATCCAGACCGGTGGCATGGAGCGCTCCGGCCCGATGCGCGTTTGGTCAGAGGACCCTTACCGCTCTAGTAACGGTGGTGACGCGGTCTATGTTTACGAGGTGTCGCTTGCCAACGAGGCCTCGTCCACCAAGACCTTCAACGTCAGCTTGCAAAACGTGCCTGACGTTTGGAAGCGCACCGCACCGACAACCATCACGGTGGGCGGTGGCGAAACCGCCACCTTCCAGGTCGCCGTTGAGACGCCGTTTGGCCACCAGCACGGCGGCAGCGACGTTTTCCAGGTGCGGGCCTTTGACCCCGAGTCGCCTACCACATGGGCCATGGCTGACTTGGGCGTGCATTATCTGGCCGTGCCACAACCGGCCGGCCACCACCCCGCCATGTACCTCTACAGCGAGCCCTTGCAGGATGACGCTGTCTGGGTGACGGTGCTGTTTGGCGGCGATGGGCTGTTCTCAATGAACACCATCCAGGAAGGCTCATCCGGAGGCAAGCCGTTGCAAGGCTTCTACAACGGCGCCGACGGATCTACGGTTGCATGGATTTCGTGCCTGCAAGATGGCCTTCGGATGGGCCTCGATTTTGATATGGAAGGCAAAGGAAGCTTCCGCGCCAATATCGAAAGCGTTCGGTTGTACCCTGGCGCTACCGTGACGGGGCGCCTCATCCACCTGGGCGCTGGTCCGCCCATGCAGTTCTGTGCGCCGCCATTCTACGGCGACCGCGTCGTTACGGAGGTGGCCACATTGGCTCCCGTTACCCTGGGCGACTGGCAGGGGGCCGCGAGCATCGCCACGGAGGTTGTGCCGGTCGTGGATCGCATGCCCTACGAAGCTGGCGCCACCTTGGTGTTGGAGGTGTGGGTGGAACACACGGCGGTCAACGGTGCTGGACCCAGCACGGCATCCATGGTGCCCGGGGGCGAGCTGCTTTTGCCACTCAACGAGTACTACGATGAGCGCCCTGCCGGCTTGATTGGCGGCGGCGAAGAGGCACCGGAAGTAACGGAAGAACTGGTCGTTGCACTGGAGCAACACGATGCCGGCCCGGGACCGGACGAGGGCACGGCCACGCCCGCGCCGTTGGCCTTAGCCCTACTTGGCCTGCTGGCGGCCGTGGGAATCACCGCCCGCACGCGCCGACCCTAAGGGCGCGCCGCCCCCCTCCCGTTCGACCTCGCCTGGCCCTGGTTCTGTATTCGGTGCCTCCGAAGTAAGGTTCTTGACGGACACCCGTTTGCCCACACCGACACCATGCCCGCCGCAGTCCGATTACAGAACGTGGTGAAGCTCTATGATGGCGAACACGGCCTTGGGCCTGTAACGGCTGATTTCCGTGGCCCCGTAACAGGCATTGTGGGCCCCAATGGGGCCGGCAAGTCCACGCTCATCCGGTTGCTTCTCGGACTGCTGTCGCCTACGAGTGGCGAGGTGGAGGTCCTGGGCGAAGTGGCAGGCGGGGAAGCGCGAAGGCGGATTGGGTATTTCCCCGAGGGCGACGCTCAATTTCCTGACTTGACCGGTATTGCCAGTGTGGCCTATGCCGGTCGGCTCGCGGGCATGCCAGCGGCCGCCGCCATGCAACGGGCGCACCAAGTGTTGGATTATGTGGAGTTGGGCGAAGAGCGCTATCGCTACTCAGCCAACTATTCGCAGGGCATGCGCCAGCGGCTGAAGCTTGCCCAGGTGCTTGTGCACGACCCGGATTTGCTAATTCTCGACGAGCCTACAGAAGCCGTTGACCCGGAAACTCGGGCCCATATGTTGAGTCTCATTCAGGACCTCGCCCGGGCGGGCATCCAGGTGATTGTCAGCACACACCTTCTGGCAGACCTCCAAGAAATTGCCGACGAAGCACTGGTCCTGCAAGCGGGGCGAGTGGTGGCCCATGGCGATATGGGTAGCCTGGTGTCCGCCCATGCCGGGGCGTATGAGGTGCTGGCGGGCGATGACGCGCCGCGGCTCAGCGAGGCGCTTGCAGCGACCGGGCTTGCGACCACCACGCTTGGCGACCGCCTGGTAGCTACCACGAACAACCCCACTGATGTGCTACGGGTTGCCCAAGACGAAGACATCACCATTCGTGGCATCCGGCCCATGGAGCAAGGCCTCGAGGCCGCGGTCATTGAGCTTCTTGAACATCCCCCCAGCCAGTCGCCGGCGCCCGTTGAAGGGGTGCACCTTGGCACTGCCGCCGGACAAGAATTGGGAGGTGAAGAAGAATGAGCTATGCACGCTGGTCCAACCGCCCCGGCACAAGACCCGCCTGGCCGGCCATCGTGCGGCACGAGATGCTGCGCGCATGGGACGACCAATGGGGGCGGCTAGCGGCCATTGGCGTGGCCGGATACACGGTCTTGTTTCTAGGGAGCGTTTATGCCTTCAACAGTGCCGACCAATCAGCCCACACGCTGGAAAATTTCCTCCAGTTTGCTGGCAACCTACGCTGGGGCGTATTGGCCATGGCGGCAGTCATGGCCGGGCCAGCGCTCCTGGAGGATACGAGAAGCGGGGCATTGGAATTGTACTTCGCACGGCCCGTTAGTCAGCGCACCTACCTACTTGCCAAGAGTGGCGCTGTCTTGCTGATGACGTTCCTGCTGACGCTGGTTCCCTTGCTGCTCTACGGGCTTGCCACCGTGCTGCTGTTTCAGGAACACCCCGAAGGCTGGGCCTGGATGCCGCTGCGGTCGCTTGGCCAGTCCCTGCTGTGGGTGGTGCCGCTGGCCGGCGCCGGCCTTGGCCTCTCGTGTTTGTCCCGCAGCGGCAGGGCGGCTGCCGTCAGTTTGTTTGCCGGGGTATTCGTGCTGGAAATCATCGTGACACAATTACTGTCCAGCATTACTGACGACGCCCGGCTAGCTGTTGTCTCACCGTTGGCCGCGCACGCAGCGCAAAATGAATGGCTCTGGACAACGCCCGCTGGCGACTTCCCGGCCTGGTGGGGGCTCGTCGCCTTGCTTGGCGTGGCGGTGGTTGGATGGACGCTTGTCATCATGCGACATCCACGCCTGGAGGGTCAGGCATGACCGCCGTCATTGAGCTGGAGGGGGTATCCAAGTGGTACGGCGACGTCATCGGACTCAACGACGTGACCGCCCAGATTGGCCCGGGCGTTACTGGCCTTTTGGGGCCCAATGGCGCGGGAAAATCCACGTTGCTGCGCCTTGTCATGGGATTGCAAAAGCCGAAGACCGGCACAATCCGTGTGCTCGGAGAAAACCCGTGGGGCCACCCAGAAACCCTGTCTCGAATCGGCTATGTCCCAGAGGCTGACGCTCCGTGGAAGCGCCTACCGGCGCGCACGGCGGCGCTGCGGCTGGCTCGCCTTGCTGGGCTCA
Source organism: Thermoplasmatota archaeon (assembly GCA_041623215.1). Lineage (GTDB taxonomy): Archaea > Thermoplasmatota > E2 > JACPAO01 > JAHFTW01 > JBFJXH01. The sequence continues at coordinate 642 of JBFJXH010000088.1, read as the reverse complement.
CCGAAGAGGCTGCGGGCCCGGCCGTTGATGGTGCCTTGGAGCGCGTTGGCTTGGCGGCTGACGCCAGTCGCCCCATTCGAACCTTCAGCAAGGGCATGCGGCAGCGGCTCAAGTTCGCCTTGGCGCTCATGCACGAACCGGAGCTGCTCATTTTGGACGAACCGTTCATTGGCACCGACCCCCTCACTCGCCGAGACCTCATTTCCCTCATCCGCGAGCACGCCGCCAACGGCGGGTCGGTCTTACTCTCCACCCACGTATTGTCCGACGTTGAGGCCCTGACGGAACGAATCCTTGTCGTGGACAAAGCCCGTCTTCGCGCAGCGGGTACGGTGCCGGAGATTCGTGCCTGGCTGGCGCAATACCCGCGCACCATCCGCATCACAAGCTCCCAACACCGGCGCCTAGGCGCCCACTTGTGGGGTTGGCACGACGTGCAAGAACTGACGACTGACGGCGACTCAATCACGGTGAAGACCACCGACGCAGAAGCATTCCTCGTGCACCTGCGAGATTTCCTCGTGGAATCTGGGATGCCGTTCGAAGCGATTGAGAATCTGGACGACGACGTGGAAGCGGTGTTCCGCTACCTGGTGGTGGGCAAATGAAGACCTTCACGACCCTTCTCAAGACCGACTTGGC
>JBFJXH010000087.1:0-7146 GCA_041623215.1 Thermoplasmatota archaeon | reverse complement strand
TAACTCGGGGCAAGGCTGGGTATCGCCAGAATACGCAAACCGTCGCCCAGAGCGCGCTGGCCCGAGCACGTCATCCGGCGAGACAACCGTGCCATCGGCAAGCGTGACCGCTTGGCCGCGTTGCAACTGACCAAACATGCGTCCTTCGGGAACGCCCAGCTCAAGGGCACGTGGCTTGTCGAAGCGACCCGGACGGTCTGGTTCCTGAAGCGCGTAGGCAAGGTTGCGCACGGAGTGATCGGCGCGGTGCGCCTCGATAGCGTAGTGCTCTTGATTCACCACGTCACCTGCATCCAGTTCCTGCACGGTTATCGGAAACTGATTGGTCCAACCTCCCATTTGACGCCATGCCTCTACCATCCGAGAGAGACCCTTAGGCCCATAGATGGCCAAGGGCCGGTCGCGCTCGTTGAGCGCCATGGTTTTGATTAAGCCGGGAACACCGAAACAGTGGTCGCCGTGATAATGGGACAAATAAATCTGAGAAATCTGTTGATAGGATAACCCGCTTCGCTGTAACTGCCGCTGCGTCCCTTCACCGCAGTCAAACAGAAGGACTTCGCCGCCCCGCTTGACGGCGACGGCCGAGAGCCCGCGCTCTGCCGTGGGCCAACTGGCACCGGTGCCCAGAAACGTGACATGCATCTCGCTGGCCAACGGTTCCTTCCACGCCGCTATCCGGTTTGACGGTATCGTTGCCCACCGGGCGCCCAATCACTGTTTTTCCAGGACCAGCCAGTGGCGCGTAAGGCTGCGGTGGACGTACTCGGGGTGATGCTCCACGACGCGAAAACCGGACGACTCAGCCGCCGTGCGAAGCAGCTCCGGGTCCGCTAGACCGACCACCGCCCGTCGCCCCGCCGCCAGCATGCGTGCAAACGCGGCTACGGCGCGCTCATACAGCGCTTGGACGGGCTCAAGGTCCGTCCCCGAGGCACGACCATACGGCAGGTCAGCGACAATTCCTCCGACAACGCGGGGCACCAGCGCCGGAGCGTCGCCAATGTCGGCTTGATACACGAGGCCCTCCAAGGCGCCTCCTGGTGCCGCATCAGCCAACGTGGCCAGCGTTCCTTGCACCATCCAGGCGTCGCGGTCACTGCCCACCGCCTGGAACCCTAGCAGCGCCGCCTCCAGGACAATGCCTCCAGTGCCGCAAAACGGGTCGTACACAACGTCCCCTGGAGTCACGCGTGCCAAGTTCACGAGAACCGCCGCTCGACGTGGGTGCAAACCAATGGGGCTGAAGTGATCGCGCTGTTCCACCGCCCGGTCCGCGTACCGTGCTTCGGCCCCAACGTCGATTCGCTGGCGCAGCAACGCATGCAGCGACTTGCCGTCGCGCCACACCTCCACAACCCAGTCGGCCCGGTCCAAATCAATGGCGGCCCCTGCTGCAGCAAGTGCCGCGCCAACCGTACGTTCAATGGTGGAACTTTTTGGGCCGGCTCCCCGAGGTCCGAGGCGAAGAGCCCGTGCGGACACCGACCCGGCGGCGCCTGAACCGGACCATGCCTCACCCACTGCGCTTGCAAGCCTCTCAAGCTGAGCCTCCTCGTCGCCTACCGTGGCGATGTAGGTGCCGTGGGAGCGCTGACTAACCATGCGTCCAATCGCCACCTCAGCGGCTCGCTCGTCGTCGGGACTGTCGTCCGCTGTAGCGGCGACAACCCGGACGCGTGGCCCCAGGTTTTTGGTGCTACAGGCGGGCGCGTACACCGCCAACAGGGCATCCAGTTCGGCGTCGGGTAGCGACTCGTGGTCACCCGACAGGACCACAAGATGGGCCACGGGCCGTCCAAGCATGGCGACCCCTTAACCGGAACCACCAGCGGTCTAGCTTGAATAGGCCATGGGGACCTCGGCATGGCCATCGGCTTGAGCGAAGTGGGTGATGGCGCCGGCGGCCATGACCCGGCGCATTGCCTCGGTCGTGGTAAGTAGCACCTGTTTGCCATGGCGCATTTTTTCCAGCACGCCATAGGCGGCCAGCTTCTTGACGTGGAAGCTGACTAGGGCGGGCGAAAGTTCGAGCGCGTCGGCCGCGTCCTTCTGGCTTGTCAGGGGATGGGCGGCGACAAATTCGGCAATGCGGGCCGCGGTGTCGGATTGCACGGCACTCGCCACGGCCATGTCGCCGCGAGGAACAGCGCCGCCATTTTCGAAGTAGCACTTCTGGTTGCGGACCTTGCGAGCGGCCACGAGACGGCCCTTCTCTAGCTTTTGCAGGTGGTGGGTAACCGTGCCCCAGCCGATGTCCAAGTCGCGCGCCAATTGGCTGGCGTGGATGCCGGGGTTGTGCTGGATGAGGCCGTACATATCCGCGCGCACGGGGTGCTCTAGCAGCTGCGAGTCTTGGATGCGGCTAAAGCCCGCGACACCTCCGAGGCCGGAGCCAAGAACGCCCCATTTTCGTAGGGCATTCCAGCCAGCCCAGCCGCCCGCGGCCGAGGTCGCGGTGGCCGTGGTTGCCACCATGCCGGTGTAGGCGATTGCCGGCATGGGCGCGGGGCGCAACGCTGCGACGATGCCCCAATAACCAAGGAATGCGTCCCACGCGAGGCCGCCAAGCCAGGCAATCGTGCGCCCCGAAGCCGCCAGCGCGGCGCCAAGGGCTGCGCCCAACCAAGCCACCGTCGCGAACAAGGCGTCGCCGGTGGCAGCAGCGCCACGCGCCAAGCCCACGGCGGCAGAGGCGGCCATCGCAGCAAGGCCGGTAACGGCATCCAGGGCCAACCGGCCAGCAGCGCTGCCGACATCCACGACGCCTTGACCGGTCGCCGTGATTGCGTCCCCAACCGCTTCGACCGCGTCGCCGATGGCACCAAGGGGGTCGGAACCATCGCCCGTGGCGTTGCGGGCTGCCGGCGGCAGCGCCTCGTCGCCCGCCGCCGAGGCAATGACGGGCAGGCAGACCAACGCCAAGCCAGCTAGGGTAGCTAGGAATAGCGTGCGAATGCCGGGACGGTCAAAGCGAGTCACACTAGGAGACGCGCTCTTCGGCCTATATACGGTTGTTGGTGGCCGAGTATGACCATCAGAGGCTGACGACCGGCCGGACCGTGTAAGACAGCGATTGCTCGTAGAGACTTCCGAAGTAGTCGGCCGAGATGGTTAGCACGTGTTGGCCCCGCAGGCCGTACAACGGACTGCCAGCCGCCTCCACCCGAGTAATCTCGAAGCGGACGAAGCCATTCGCATCGGTCACGTGATCCTCGACAACCGTCGCCAAGGCACCAAGGCCGGCGTCGCTGAACAGGGCGTGCCGAGCCTCCAGCGAAACAGCCTGGTTGGCCACCGGCGAACCATCGGGGAAGGTCAAGCGAATCTTGCCGGCCAGTTCATCGCCTTCGTACACGGTTGTGGAGGCGAGCGTCACGACGATGGTGGGGCGAACCGCCAAGTCCACGAGCACCGCTTCCGAGTCTTGGTTGCCGCCGCTCGTGACCACGAAGCTGGGGGCGGACTCGCCACTGTTGGCTGGGACCACCGCGGAGAAGGACACGACCTGTGAGCCACCACTAGCCAAGCTCACCGATGCGGGGTGACTCCAGGCCCATCCTGCAGCGTTGGCGACCGTGATGCCATAGGTGTCACCCAGAACGCCAAGGTTGTCAACGCGAACGTCAAATGCCAGGGTTTGGCCGGGCGAGACATCCTGTTGGACCTGGAACAAGGGTGTCAGCTCAAAGCGGTAGTTGTCTTGCAGAATCGGGATCGTCTTCGTCTCAGAAATGACGTACCCTCGGTCGTCGCTCACGGCGAGGCGGACAGGGTACAGACCCGGCGCGTAGTAGGTGTCCTTCGGATTGCTTTCCGAGGAGGTGGTGCCATCGTGGAACGTCCACAGGCGCGACATCCGATTCGTGTCGGAAAACGTGCTTTGGTCGGCGAAGGTCACGGTCTTGGGCCAGTCGACCTGTGCCACTTGCAGGAAGGAGAAGTCGACGACCGGGGGACACACGGGAGTGACGCCGTCGAGGTCGTAGAAGCAGCCCACATCCACATCCGCCGAGTCGCCTTGGATGCGGCTCGCGTGAATGGTGTCGTTGCGGAAGGCCCCCCAGTGGTTGAAGCGTGCATCAACATCGAGGCCAGCCGCTCGCAAGCTCAGGCCGACGTGCGGCCGGTCCATGAAGTTCTCGTTGATGACCGTCTCATCGGCGCCCCCGCACAGCGCTACGGCGTCCTGAGACAGCCCGAACAAGTTGTTGGTAATGGCCGCGTCCGAGCCGCCGTCGCAGACCAAGAGACCGCTGCTGTTGATGTCGAAGCTGTTGCCGTCCGCCGACGTGCCGGTGCCGGTCAAGAAAAGCCCGTTGCTGACCCAGTACTCAAAGTGGCTGTTGGTCACCGCCCCTCCCGCACCGCCGAGGATGAGGCCATTGGTCCCACCTAGGGTCGAGTCGTCGCCAAGAAGACTGGCGCTAAACAGGGTATCCTGGACCAGCGCGTTGGTGGTGCTGGCACCAATAGCGCCGGTGATGGGGTAGGGTAGGTAGCACGAACCTTGCACGATGACACTGGGTCCGCAGCCTCCGCCCTCCAAGGAAATGATGAGATTGTCGAGCGTGGTACCGTCCGTGCCCGAGAAGTCAATGCCCACAATCGCCTGGGTGGCGGCACCCGCATGAAGCAGCGTGAAGCCCTCTAGGGTCACGCCGTCAGCTGCGATGTCAATGAGGGGGCTTGCTTGGCCGGAAGCATCGATTACGGTGTCTGCCGGGTCGCTGCCACAGGCCGTCATGGTTGCATCGCCTTGACACAAGGTAATGCCGGGCGTGGCAATGCTGACCGATTCAGCGTAGCTGTGGCCCGTCCAGAGAAGGACGGCGTCGCCCGGCAGTGCCGCATCGATTGCTTGTTGGATGGTGTCATACCACGCCCCGCTCGAGAGGCGAACGCAGCCTTCAAGGGCCGCGCCGGGGGCGCTGCTCATGCGCCAGGGACTAATGGCAACCGCGTTGTCCGTTCCGCCGTCTTGGATGAGCGCGTTGATGGCAACGCAGTCGTAGGCCCCCCAGTCATTGTACCGAGCGTCCACGTCGTTGTTGGCAGTGGTGCCATAGAGACGTAGGTTCCAACCGTTGCCGGCGAAGGTGTTGTCCGTCACCGTCCAAGCTTGGGTACTTACCTTATCGAAGAACACACCGGCCCCACTGTTGGAGAAGGTGTTGCCAGTGGCGGTGAGGCCACTCGCGCCATTCACCAGGATGCCGGAACCAGCGATGTCGTCGAGGACGGTGTCCGTGACCACAGTGCCCGTGGCGGGGTCGTTGTTGGTGTCTGAAATGGGCGACTTGGTAGCCGTGATGCCCCAGCAAAGGCCGCTCAGATGGGCGGCATGGACCGTGTTGTCGGCGCCGATTTCGTCGCCAACGGAGTTGAAGCCGCGGATCATGACGCCCACATCTTGGATGCTGGAGTCGCAAGTTGCGCCGCGTCCTTGGATGGTTCCGTGACTGTACGTTCCTCGGTCGGCCTGTAGGGCAACAAGGTGGTGGCTGTGCGTGGTGTGACCAACCAAATCGTCGGTGACACCCAGGCCCTGAATCGTGACATCGTCACTCTTCACTACGATGATGCCAGGGTGGCCTTCGGGGTCAGGTAACACCTGGACCGCTGCGGGATTGAAGCCAGCAGCCAACGGGTCGGCGCACGCGTCTTGGTCCTCATTGGCTTGGCACAGAGTTAGGCCGTCAAGACCCGTCGGAATCACGAAGCTAGCTCGGTAGTCGCCGGGGTCCACGACGATGGTGGCCCCTGCATTCGCGCAGCCAATCGCTTGCGGGATGTTGGTGTAGAATTCAGAACTGGTTAGGCAGTGGTAAGCGCCGCCGAGGATGCGCACCGGGCCTTCAATGATGGGCGCCGTGGTGAAGCCGCCGTAATCAACGCGGTCCGTGACAGCGTCGCCTGAGCCGGGACCCACGCCGCTGGGGCCGTCGTTGCTGCCCCAGTAGTTGCCCGTGGCATCCACGAAGGAGCCAAACGTCTGGCCGTTGGCGACGCCGCCGTCGGGATTGCCCGCAATGTCGTTGCCGTTGACAAGTACCGACGCAGCAATGTCGAGGGCACAATCAGCCGCAGCAGGAATGCCGGGGGCCGTCAGGGGGCCAATTCGAATGCCGGTTCCTGCCGCATTGGGGCCAATGATGTTGTTGGAGATTGCGACCGTCGTGGTGGCGGGGTCAAAGCAGGATTGCACATTGGTGGCAACGTCAATGCCGCCCGCGCCACTGTTGCCAATCACCGTGTTGCCGCTAATCAGGTAGGTGCCATCTACTCCGGTGCAGCGGTGGTCGCCGCTGCCGACCGCAATGGCGGCCATGGCCGGGTAGGCATCGTACGCCACGCTGTCGCGGACCAAGTTACCGGTCACGGTGGCATCGGGCCCACACACTTCGATTGCGGCGTAGTGGTAGTTGTGCCCGACGATTTCGTTGTCCGCGATGGTCGTGCCCTCGGAGGCTGAAGAAATGTAGAACGCGCGTCGATGGGCACCGTCAAGGTGGTTTGCCTGCAACGTGCAGCCATCGCAGTCGTCGAAGTTGACCGAGACACCCAGACTGCCGTCGCCGCCTCCAGGGACCATCATGTTGTTCCGGAGGACCACGCCGGATACAGCCGCCGCCTTGGCAGCATCCGAGTTCTTGAAGCCGCTGAAGGTGAAGCCATCCACGACGACGCTGTCCGCCACAATGGCCATGATTTTGTTCTTCTCGTCCGGCTTGGCGGGACCCACGAGGATGGCCTCGGAGGCAGCGTCGCTTGCACTTCGCAGCGAACCCGCGGAGGGCCTCGGGTCAACGCCCATTTGGGGACCTACGAGGGCAACCGATTCATCCACTAGCAGCGTGTCAGTCAGGACGTAGGTTCCGGGGCGCACTTCAATGGTCCAACCGGGTGCTGCCGCGTCAATGGCGGCCTGAATGTCGGTGTAGTCGCACCCATTCATGCTGGTGGGGCAAACCACCACATCAGGCACTGCTTGGCCGTTCAGGCCGGGGGCGATGGTAAACGCGAGCAGAAGCGCCGCGCTGACGATGACGAGACGTCGAAGGTTTAGCATATAGACTACCTACCGCGTTTTCCAGCATTGCTGCCCGTCTTAATCTTTTTGAACTGTAAAAGAGGCGGCGCAGG
>JBFJXH010000086.1:0-7155 GCA_041623215.1 Thermoplasmatota archaeon | reverse complement strand
GCCGTTGCCGATAAACATGAACGAGGTCGTGGTGCCGTCAACGTTCAAATCGTCACTCAGGTCGAATTCACCGGGTGCGTCGTCCCATCGAAGGAATTCGAGCACGCCCGTATCGAAGTAAAGCGTGTCATCGCCAAGGCCACTGTTTTGACCAATCGACAAATCCTGATTCAAGTAGGCGTGGCCGGCCACTTCCAGGTTATCGCTTACGAACAAGTCGCCGCCCGTGTCCATGGTCCCAGACGTCGGCGTGCCAAATCCCAACTTGTTGAACACGGCGTCGGTTGCGCCAGTGCCCCCGCCAGCTACGATTGGGCCTTCCAAGATTGCGCCACCATCCAGTTCAAGGCGGTCTGCGGCATTGCCCCACTCAAGGCGGCCTTCGCCGAGCGGTCCACGCAGAATGATGTCTGTCCCGTCGCCCGTGGAACCCAAGGTAGGCGACGTGATGAAGGCGGGACCATTTGCCACAAGGAGACTGAGGTCGTCCAATACAAGCGACGCACTTTCTATCGTCAAGGTTCCGCCGGTAAACACATCGCCCGTGTCGCTCCGAAGGAACTGGGAACTGTCAAGAGAGTCCAAGGTGTCGGCGTTCGGCGTGCCGTCGTCAATCTCGCAAAGGACTGAGCCGTCTTCGTTGATTACGCGGATGCTGGATCCGACGGCACAGGTGCCGGCAACGCGGCTCTGAAGCACCGTGGGGTCGGTGCTCAGGTTGGTGCCGGTGAGGACGATGCCGCCGGCAGCGTAGTAGGTGGTGTCGTCGTCGGCCTCGCAGGCCACCGTGCCGTCTTGGTTGATGACGCGGATGCTGGATCCGACGGCGCAGGTGCCGGCAACGCGGCTCTGAAGCACCGTGGGGTCGGTGCTCAGGTTGGTGCCGGTGAGGACGATGCCCCCGGCAGCGTAGTAGGTCGTGTCGTCGTCCACTTCACAAGCGACGCTCCCGTCCTGGCCGATGGACCGGATGCTGGTCCCTGGTGGACAGGAGGCCGTGATGCGCTGCTGCAAGACCGTGTTGTCGGCCGAGAATTCAAGGCCTGTTAGGTCCAAGCCGAATCCGGCCGTGTAAACATCTTCGCCGATGATGTTTGTTGCGGTGAGGGTCCCCGGCACAATGAGGTTGCCTGATGGCGTCAGTCGCAGGCTCTCCATCGGTGATGCCTGGCCGTCTTGGCCTTCAAAGATGAGGTCGCCCTTGTGGTGAATTACCGAGTCGAGGTAGATGTCGGTCCAACGCTTGTCGTCCGAACCCAGAGCGTAGGTCGCGTCGTCTGCCGGCACAATATGACCCTGGACAGGCAATTGCTCGTCAACCGTATCCACGATGAGGTCGGCGCCGGTCTTGATGACAATCTGGCCGCCGGGCGCCACCGTTAGTGTGTCCGTGATGGTAATTGGCATGTGGAGGAAGGCCGCGTCTGCGGCGATGCGGCTGAGGCCGTTGGGCAGGTTGAAATCCATCAAATCGTCTTCGTGGATTTGGCCATCCTGTAGTTCGGCCGGGGTCGCCCCGAAGATGATGGCGCCGTGCTGCATGCGCACCTGGGTCTTGTCCTTCATGATGAGGTTTCCAAACATGTGGTCGCCCATTTCGTCCACCAGTTCGGGGTAGTCCGCCGCCCCCTCGCAGCCAAAGCCGGGGGGGCATGTGCCCATCGCTTGGTCTGGAATGGCGTCGTCAACGGTGCCTTGCGCCGCGCCAACCGTCTTGCTATCGTCGCCGGTTGCGGGCTTTGGCGCCTCTGACAAGGGAGCCGCTTCGCCCGGAGGACCTGCCTCGTCGGAGTTTGATTCTGCCACAGCCACACCGGCCATGATTGCAATTGTTACACATGCTAACGCAATGGAGACGTACCGCTTCATGGGTCAACCACCAAGGGGTCGAAAACGCTCAAATCCTTAGCATTTTGGCCTAGGGTGCCGCGCGGGGCAGCAATTCAGCTTGTTTTCACTCGGCGGAGGCCCAACGCGACTCCGGCTGCAAGGAGGGCGCCAACCAAGGCCCCTGCGGCGACGAGCGCGAAGGTTAGGGTGTTGGCGGGGGTTTTGACCAGGTTGGGACTCGCCGTGCCGGCGGCTTGATGGGTGTTCCCTGCCCCCACCGCCTCGAGCGCACTGAGGCGGTCCTCCATGCTGATGAGCATCGTTCTAAGCTCCGCGTTTTCCGCTTCCAGCTTAGAATTTAATCCTTGGATCGCGGCCAATGCGACGCCGTCCGCGTCAACCGTGTCAATGGTTTGGTCGCTCGGCCCGAGGCCGAACGCCGCGTGGAAATCCTGTGCCATGGGACCCATGTGCCGCACGTTGTCGTGTTGTGCGATGTAGTTCCATTCGGAGATGGGCAGCGAAGCGACGGCATCGAGTACTGCACCCGCATTGACCGGCGCGATATTCTCCTTCAAGTTACGGTCAGAAATTGTGGCCCATGAGCCGCCGCCCGGTGCCAAAGCCACGCCCGCAGTGGGTGCGCCGGTCCCGTCAATCGCTGAAACGAAACGTGCGCCGCCGGTGCTGCGGGCGCTGAATTCATTCGCGGCGGAGGATGTGAAGTTGAATGCATTGGCATCTGCCCAAACGAGTGCCCCGAAGTGGGTGGCCTGAGCTTGCCGGCCCATGGCGACCGAGTAGTCGCCCCCAGCTAGATTGCTGGCACCACCAGGAATGGTGGCCCAGCGACCCGTGATCTGGTTGGCATTGCCGCCCCCGATGGCACCGCCTTGCGCGGAATTGTTATTTGACGTCCCGGAGCCTACGAACGAATGCAGCCCTGCGGCCACGTTGCCCTGTCCGCCCCCCACCGCTGAGCCGGTCGCTGACGCGGTATTGAGGATGCCGCCGCCGACGAATGAATCCCATTGCGTCGCCTGGTTGCTGGCCCCCCCGGCTACGGTGGCGCGGGGGCCGCTGGCGGTGTTGGAGAGCCCGCCGCCAACCGATGCTTGAATCCCGCTGGCCGTGTTGCCTTGGCCGCCGGCAACGGTCGCGTACGGCCCAGGCGTCGCGCCGACGCCGCTAGTTCCAACGGTGTTCTGGTAGCCGCCGCCGATGGTGCCGTAGTTGTCGACCACGAGGTTGTCACGGCCGCCGGCGACCGTGCCGTAATGGGTGACATCGTAGATGCTGAGGCCGACCGTGTTGTCCCGCCCGCCCGCGATTGTGACATAATCGCCTGGGCCGGCGTAATTGGCCTCGCCGCCGCCGATGAACGCACGGCTGGACGCGACGTAGTTGTTGATTCCCCCGGCGATGGTACTGTACTGGCCTGCCCAGATGCCGTTGTTGGAGCCTCCGCCGACGGCGCCGTTGGTCCCCTGTGCCAAATTGTCTGAACCACCAGCAATGGTGCTCGTTTGAGTCGCGGTATTGCGGAGGCCGTCGCCGACCGATGCCGCTGCACCCGCCGCGTTCTGGTAGCCGCCGCTAATGGTCGCATACTGGACCCCTCCAACGTAGTGGTTGATGCCGCCTGCAATGGTCGAATAGGAGCCTGCGTTGTCATTGTTGTAGCCGCCGCCGATGGCTGAGGCGTAGCCGCTTGCCACGTTGTCGAAGCCGCCCGCCACGGTCGCAAAGTCGTGCTTGGCCTGGTTGGCGTCACCGCCACCGATGGTCGGCAAACGCCCGTACGTGACATGGTTTCGCCCGCCACTAATGGTGGCACCGTTCTCGGCGAAGGGATTGGTTTGAACCGTGTGGGAGGCAACGTTGCCGAGGATGACATGCGGCGTGTCGTCGCCACTTGTCGGGCGGAAAACGCTCACCACGGTGACGTCGTTCTGCCGCAAGTCCAACCGTACATTGTCCGTGGTCCCAAGGAATGCCGCGCCTGGCGTCAAGCCGGCATTGCCGGTGAGACTCCAGCCCAGCGTTTCAGGTGGCAGCGGTTCACAGAGAACGCCATTGGCGTCGTGGCCCACCAGGTATTCACTGGCAGGGCAGGATAGATCAATAGCCACCGCCCCGATGGCCGCCGGTGTAATTTGTGGAAATGAATCGGCCGTCATGGCGCCGCCAACATGCAAGCCGTTTGCGATGTAGCCGCCTTGCAGCGCGTAAATGCCGCCGACGGCCGTGATGTTGCCGCCAATCGAGGCGCCGTTTGCAACCTCGAGGAAGCCGGAGGTACCCAACCGGGCGGTTTCGGCGCCCGCGCTGTTCTGGAATACGAGGTCGCCGTTGTGGTGAATGACAGAATTAAGGTAAAGGTCGGTCCACCGTAAGTCGGGCCGGCCCAATGTGAAACTAGCATTCACGTGGGGCACGATGTTGCCGTTGACATCCAAGGTGTCAAGCGGGTCATCCGTGCCAATGCCAACCTCCGGGGCATTCGCCGTTTCCTGCACGAAAATTGCGACGTCCTGGTTGACCTTCACGGTGAAGTTGTCTTCGGTCGTGATGAGGGCGTCACCGCCAGATTGCACGATGCCTCCGCCGTCCTCGATGACTAAGTCGGCGCCGTCCTGAATGATGATAGCGCCGCCGGATTTAATTTGAAGCGAATCCGTGACACTCACGGGCATGTGGAGGAAGGCGTCCTGGGCGCCAATGCGGCTGAGGCCGTTAGGCAAGGAGAAGTCCATCAGATCGTCTTCATGGATTTGGCCATCCTGGAGTTCGGCGGGTGTAGATCCAAAGATGATGGCGCCATCTTGCATGCGAACCTGGGCGCGGTCCTTCATGATGAGGTTCCCGAACATGTGGTCGCCCATTTCATCTACCAATTCCGGATAGTCAACGGCTGCTTCGCAGCCAAAGCCCGGAGCGCAAGTGCCCATGGTTTGGTCAGGGATGCTGCCCTCAACAGCCCGGGCGAGGTCGGAGCCCGCGCTGTCGGAATCGCCGTTCGTGACGGAACCACTCGAATCATGGCCGTCTCGCGAATCTGGGCTTGCATCAGCAACGGCCATGCCAGCAACGAAGGCAACGGTTAGGCAAGCAATGGCTACGAAGGTGTAACGCGTCATGGTTCTACCAACCAGCCGCTTGACCGATTTCGGCACCTTAGCATTTTGGTCATGGGCTGCGGCACCACGCACGACAACCTTGAAACGCCCCGGCGATGCGGAGCCGTGATTTGGGATTGGGACGTGCTGCTGGTGCCGGGCGCGCTGCTGTTCCTAATTTCCATTCTGGCGATGTTTGCGTTGGTCTTCGTGCTGTTTCGCGTAGGATTCCAGCATCCGGCAAGCATCATTTTCGCGTCCTATCTAGTGCTGCGGGCGGCTTCCATGGCGGCCACGTTTCTGTGGTCGAATGCCATTTTCCAAATGCCCAATCCGGACATGGTTCTCTTCTGGAGCAAGCTACAGGCGTGGTTTACGATACCGCTGCCATTCCTGCTCCTCTGGTTCGCCTCAACTTATCCTCGGCGGCGAGGCTGGCTGGGCAACAGCCCCTGGGCTGGCGCGCTGCTGCTGGCCGTCATCGGCATTCTGTGGGCGCTCTACGCGTGGAACCCAACGTTGTGGACCACCTACCGAGAGATTCCTGAAACCGGTACGCTGTGGCCACGTCTTGATGGCCCTCTCGCGTTGACGCTGGGCATGTTGTACTTGGCGCAGGGCGCCATTGCCTGGTGGTTTGCCCGGAAGGCCATGGCCGACCCGCCGGGCCACATGCGGCAAACCATGCTGTTCATGAGTCTCGGCTTCGGCGTTAGTGCATGGTATGATGGGGTGGGGGTCCTGTTGGGAATCTTGGTGCGAGAAGCTGGCTACGACGTCAACTTACGATTGCTTCTCATTGTGGGCAGTGCCGTTGCAGTTGGCATTGCCTGGTGGGAGTTACGTCGCGCCGCCCGGTCCACCAACGATGGCCAGTTTGTTGCCACGATGCGCTTCTACTCGCGCTTCATGTGGCTGGTTACGGGGAGTCTGACGTTGGCGCTGATTGATTTTTTCCTGCCCGCCGAGGGGGGCCTACAATGGTTGAATACGGTCCCGGTCGCTTTGTGGCGGCTAAGCCTGCCGGCGCTGGTGACCTATGCCCTCCTGCGCCACCATCTCTTTGACGTGGACCTTCGAGTGAAGACTGGCTTCCGCCGGGGCGTGGTCGTGTCCGTGTTCCCGGCGGTATTCATCATCACGAGTGAGTTGATTGAGCGCCAACTACCGGAAGCCGACAACAACCTCATCGCGGTTGCCGGAGCCGTGTTGGTGGCCCTGGCGCTAAGCCCCGTGCAAACGCTAGCCGCCAAGATTGCAGACATGGCGTTCCCGGCCGTGGAGGGCGAAGAAGATGATCGGGGCCTACAGCGCAAGCGCGTCGAAATCTACACGACCACGGCCGAAATGTTAGCCGGTGACGGAATCCTCACTGAGAAGGAACGCAAGACGCTGGACCGCCTCGCGGCGCGGCTGGAATTGCCGGTTGAGATGCGCACCCAGATCGACGGCAAAGTGCTGACCAAATACGGCGTTTCCTAGGGGGGCTCGGCCCCCAGCGTGTCCCGGCCCGGGGGAGTCTCGTGTCCGGTAACGCTTATGTCGCGTGGCGTACGCGCCGTCGTCGTGGCCTTCAGCAAGTATGACCCCTACCGGCCCGAGCCGGAAGCAAATGGTCTTGATGCGACGACGCCCGAGGGGGCGCGTCGGGCCCTGATTTTGAAGTGGGCTTGGCTGGTAAGTGCGGCGTACACAACGATGGGCTTCGGCTTCATCGTGTACTGGCTCATGACGTAGGGTGCGCCGGCCGAGGCGGCCGTGACGCTCCGCTCTAACTACAAATGGTCCCAAGTTGGCCGGTGCGTGCTGCCTTCTGGATGTCCTTGGCAATGCGTAGCCCAGTGCTCATGCCGGGCTCGATCATCTCCGTGTAGGGGCTGCCGGCGATGAACGGGTTGGTGCCGGCCACAATGCGCGCGCTAATCTCGAACACCTTGAACTCGAGATCCGGCGTCACCACGGTTTCGAGGCAGAACGGTCCCCAGAGCCCACCGAAGCGGCGGTAGGATTCACGCACGACGCCTTCGCCCATTTGGAAGACCTTGGGCAGCAACGATTCGCGGATGACCATCGGGATGTTGCCCGTGACGACGAAGGACGGGTCAATGCCGTGCTCCTGCAGTTCCTTAATGGAGCCCAGCCGGTTCAGCTCGTCGATGTTGGATTCGTCGCGGCGGTCAATGCTGAGCATTTGCAAGTTGCCGTG
>JBFJXH010000085.1:0-7236 GCA_041623215.1 Thermoplasmatota archaeon | reverse complement strand
TGGCGGGCGGGCAACCACGATGCCTGGCGTAGGTCCGCAAATGAACTAGAGCCGTGGTCGCACGCCACCATGGCGCGCCGCTTCCACGAAGTGCTGACGCAAGCGCGCGCCTAGCTTGTCTGCGGCCGCTGGCCGCCTCGACGCCCCTTCCACGCCCTCACAAGCGCGTGGCGCAGGCGCCACTTGGCAAAATGTTCGTGCACCACGGGTTCGGGGACCTGCGGGACGCGTTGTCTGCGAGCACGCCAGTAACCGAGGGTGCTTCCAACGAGTACGCGGGGGTCGCCCCGACCCGCCCGTAAGGCTTCCACAACGACGTTAAGGGGCCGGTATCCCAAGTAATGCCGCGTTTTTCCTGTATTGAGCGCGCCCTGAAAGCGGCCGCTGGCGGTGTTGGTGGGGCGCGTCTGTCGGCAGGGCGCATCGGGAACGATGCCAATCTGGTAGCCGGTTGATTCAGCCTTGATGTCCTGAACTGTATCTGGCGCTGCCGTGCGGGGCCATCCCCCAATTGCCTCGTGGCAGGCGCGCGTAAACACGCGGTTGCCACCCCGGGGACGGTGCGTTTCGGCCGTCTCGAGGCGCCATTTGTCTGCGTCCGGGATGAAGATTTGGCCGCCGTAGACGCCGCGGTTGGCATCCTGAGCCATGAAGTCCAGTACGGTGGCCCAGTATTGCTCGCTGGGGATGATGTCGGCGTCCAAGATGCCAAGGTGGGTCCATGCGATGCTGCGTTCGCGAGCCGCGTCGATGGCAACGGTCAATCCGTCGCCGACGACGTCAGCATAGCGACCAAACAAGTCGCGGCCGCCCGGCTGTCGACGGTGATACAAGATCCAGTCATGGCTTGCCGCCGCCGCCTTGGCAATGGCTGGCGTTTCGTCCTCGCTCCCGTCGTCAACGATGACCCACACGGCAGGGCGCTTCGACTGGCGCACCACCGCCTCAATGACATCGGGCAGGTCGCCGGCCTCATCCTTCGCCGGTGTGACCACCAGGAGCCGATGCGTCACGCCCGCCGCCCCACGCCAGTGTAGGTGACACCTTGGGCCTGAATCGCCGGCCCGTCCAGGGCGTTTCGACCATCCACCAGCACGCTCAGGCCCTGCCACGTCGCTGGAGTAGCGGCAACGAATTCTGGGTGAGCGGTTGCTAGAATCGCTGCATCGCAACCGGTGAGGGCCGCCTCGAGACTTGCGTGGCCCGGCTCTACGTACGGGTCGTAGAGGACCACATCTGCGCCGGCCGCCGCAAGCAAGCTGGCCATCGCCTGGCCCGGGCTGCCACGCGCATCGGCAACCCCTGGCTTGTACGCTGTTCCCAGAATGGCCACTTTGCTCTTGCTCACCTCGAGGCCTTGTTCTGCGAGAAGGTCGAGGAGACGCCGAACTGTATAGTCCGGCATTGTTTCGTTGATTTCGCGGGCCAGGCGCATAAAGCGATGGTCGAATCCAACGCCTGCCGCGCGCTCGATTAGGTAGTAGGGGTCAACCGGAATGCAATGGCCGCCCACGCCGCAGCCTGGCCAATGGGGCATGAAGCCAAACGGCTTGGAACTGGCGCCTTCGATGACCTCGACGACATCCAATCCCATTTTGTCGAAGCTCATGGCCAACTCGTTCACGAACGCGATGTTGACATCGCGAAAACTGTTCTCAACCACCTTCACCGCCTCGGCGGCCAGCAAGCTAGAAACAGGCGTTAAGGGGGCGTCCAGGAGCTGGGCATACAGGGCCGTCGCGGCAGCCGTGGCTGCCTCGTTGTTACCCGCAATGACGCGCGGGATGGCTTCGAGGGGCCACTCCTCGTTGCCGGGATCCAGGCGCTCCGGGCAATGGGCGACTGCTACCGCGTGGCCCCAGGCGGCGGCCAACGGCTCAGCCACGAACTGTTGCGTAGCGCCCGGGCCCACCGTAGACTCCACGATGGTTAGCACGTCGTGAGGGGCATGCTGCTTGATACTGTCAACCGCTGCCGAAAGATGCGTGTAGTCGGGGACTCGACCGTCGTCAACCGGCGTGGGGACGCAGATGATGATGGCGTTAGATTGGGCGAACGCTTCCGCCGGTTCCACGGTGGCGCGAAGGCCGAGCGCTTTTGCTTTTGCCACGGCAGATGTGCTCAAATCAAGGCCCACGGCAGTGTGGCCCCGGCTGTTCAGCAGGGTCAGAAGAGGCAGCCCGACGTAGCCCAGACCCACCACCGCTACCCGTTGTGGGCTCACGTCGCCTCCCCTCCCAGCAGCGTTTGATATGCGCTTCGAAGTTGATCTTCCTGAGCCTCCCAGTGGAACGTTTTCTCGAAGAGCGCGCGACCCTTCTCGGCCATGAGTTTGCAGGCCCCGGGGTCGCTCGCGAGGCGAGTGGCTTGTTCTACGAAAGCCTGAGCCTCGTAGGGAACGGCAATGCCGATGCCGTGTTGTTCGACGAACGCGCCTGGAGCTGTGCCCTTGGTGGCAACAATGGGTCGCCCGGCAGCCATGGCATCGTACACCTTGTTGGCAATCTGGACCCGGTATTGGGGGTTACGCGGGTCCCACGGCAGGAGGACAAGGGTACTAGCCTGGGTACGGGGAAGAATTTCTTCATGCGGCAGGGTGCCCAGAAACTCGACGAAAGGTGAATCCATCGCCGCCAGGGCCTCGAATGCACCTTCACGCTTGCCGGCCGCAACGAGCTTGAGGCCTTTGGCCTCGGCAAACGCATGTGCCAGTTGGGGCCACAGGCGGTCGTGGCTAAGGGTGCCGAAGTAGCATGCAGATGCAGCGGCCGGAAACGAGACGTTGGTCGTATCTTGGCGCCAAAACGAGTTGAATACGGTCGCTACGCGTTTGCCCCGTTTCCTGTAATGGCGGGCAAAGTCATCGCTACACGTGATGACCAAATCGACGTGGCCCAGCAAGCGGCGCTCCAGCGCCTCGGCAGCGGCCGACGCCAGCCAACCCGCCTCGACGCGAATCATGTGGCCGTATCGTTCATGCGCGTCAAAGACGACGTGCCGGGCAACCCCACGACGTCGCAGTCGCGCCGCAATCGGCAAGGTGTCTAAGTCATGCGCATGCACGACGTCAACCGCTCCCTGGGCCTGGTCGGAAGCCCAGTTGCAAGCGGCGTGGGTTCCCCGTTTCCACCATCGAATCATGCGTCGCGTCATCGAACGGTCGGGCGCGTCAAAGACGCGCATCACGGAGACGCCATCCACGACCTCGTTCTGAGGGGCTTCAGGCTCCTGCCGTGCCCACTCCAAGATGGTGACTTCATGGCCGTCCGACTGCAAGCTGTGGGCTTCGCGCATGACGCGCCCGTCGAAGCGACATGGCTTGGACAGCAGCATCAGGATGCGGGCCACGTCGAAGCCAGAAAGCACCTGGATAAAGGCGACGCGATGAAGGCGGCTAAATCGCCGGTCCTGCTGGGCGGCTTGTGCTCGGGCGCAAGGCCTTGCTCGGATTCGTGGTCAATGTGGTCGGCGCCGTAGGTGGCGCCATCGCCTTGTTGGCCATCGGCCGCTTCATGGGGCCGGAGCCGTACGGCATGGTGGGCTTTGGCCTGGCGGCGGTGACTCTAGGGGCCATGGTGGGCCGCATGGGCCTCGACCACGCCCATGTTAAGCGAGTGTCGGAAGGCCGTTTACTGCCGGCCGCGATGGCGACTCATTTGTGGCTGCGAAGCGGCGCTATCCTGGCGTACGCGACGCTCTTCTTCGCCGGGGTCTGGTGGTGGAATCGATACCAGGGATTCTATGATGCTACTTCGGCGGTGGTGCTATTGGCCGCGGGCGGCGTCTTCTTCCTGCAGGAAATCCGAGAGATGCTGCTATCGACCTTCCGAGGGCTACAGCAGGCGGCTCGGACGCAGGCGGCCGTGCTGGCTGAACACGTGATTCGTTTGCCGGCCGTTGTGGCCGTGGCCCTCCTGTACGGGGCGAGCCGCGGCGAATGGCTGCCGGGCGGCGCCGCCTTCGGGGGGTGGTTAAAAGAGATGGCTGGCCCGGTTCCCTGGAGCCAGGAGCATGGCGCAACGCTCATCCTGGCAGCCTACGCGCTTTCGGTCCTCGGCAGCCTGTTACTGACCGTTGGATTGCTCGCGCGATTCGGGCTTCGACCAGGGCGCTTTGACAAGGCTATGGCGTCCGACTACTGGCGGTTTGCCAGGCCATTGGCCTTGGTGGGAGTCATCGGCACCCTTTCCTTGGCCGTCGACCGGGTCATGTTGGGCTATTTTTGGTCGGCGACGGAGGTTGGTTATTACTATGGGGCGCAACGCCTCATTTCCTTCATCCTCATCATCCCAACCCTGGTCGGCGGCATTTTTTTCCCACTTATCAGTGAAATGGCCAGCAGGGGCGGGCGAGACCTCGTCATTCCCGTGGCCCGCAGTACCCACAGGCTCGTGGGGATTCTCATCATCGGCTCGGCGCTTCCGTTCCTGGCGTTTCCTCGGCAACTGCTCCATATTCTGGTTGGTGACGGCTTTCTGCCGGCGGCGCCGGTGGTTCGATTACTAGCGGTATACGTCGTTGTCAACGGACTGGGATTGGTTGATCGAAGCGTCATGCAAGGATTTGACCGACCTAGCGTTTTGGCCAAGCTGGCCGTCATTACGACCGTGCTCAATCTGGTGCTCAACACGGTGCTCATCCCCACCAGTATTCTTGGCGTACCCCTGGCGGGCCTGCGGGCGCCCGGGGCGGCCATGGCCACACTCGCCGCCGGTGTGCTGGGCTTCCTGCTTGTTAGCGTAGCTACGCGCCGTGAAGTGGGTGCTTGGCTGCTCCATCGCGGCGTGGTGAAACAGCTGGTGGCTGGTGCCATTGCGGTGGCTGCCATGGCATTACCCGCCGTGCGGGCGGCTTTTGGTGGCATTGACCGCGTGTGGGAATTGTTGGCTGCTTGCTTGGCGCTTGGCCTCCTATACCTAGCAGGCCTCGCGGCGCTTCGCCAGGTGGGGCGCCACGAAGTGGCTCAAGCGATGGACCTCGTGCACCCGTCCCGCATGCTGGACTATGTCCGCGACGAGATGCGCGCAGCGCCTGGAGCGCCGCCGGAGCCACCCAAAGGGCGGGCGTAACAGATTCCAAGGCCTTATAGGAGAGCAACAGGGTGGCATCTTGGGATAGGATGCACGCTACGGACCCGTCCGTCAGCCGCTGTAGCCAGCGGCAGCTATGGGTTCTGGTCGTGCCGCATCCCGAAACGATGGGACCCTCATGCACCTGAAAAGTGTCCACATGGAGAACTTCAAGTCGTTCGGCCGGCGCCTTACCGTGCCCTTCGAGCCCGGCTTCACCGGTATCACCGGGCCCAACGGGTCTGGGAAATCAAACATTGGAGACGCGATTCTGTTCGTTCTGGGCCCCAACTCGCCCCGTGCCATTCGAGCAGGCCGGCTAACGGACCTGATTTTTAATGGCGGTGAAGCAGGAAAACCAGCCAAGGAATGCCTGGTTTCGCTGACGTTTGACAACACGGACCGCGTCATGCCAGTGGATGCCGACGATGTGGTGCTGACCCGTAAGGTGCGACGGGCGCCCAAGCGCGGCGAGCCAGACGCCTACAAGTCCTATTTCTACGTCAATGGACGCGCCAGCAAGAAGCGCGAGTTCGTTGACCTGTTGAACCATGCCCGCATCAGCGCGGATGGCTACAACATTACGCAGCAGGGCGACGTGCTGCAGATTTGTCAAATGAGCAACGTCGAGCGCCGCAAGATTCTGGACAACATTGCCGGCGTAACGGAATTTGACAACGATATTGGCCAGGCGGACAAGCGCCGGGGCGAGGTAGAGGCCAACCTCGAGCGCATCGGCATTGTCCTCGAAGAAATCGAACGGACACTCAAGACGCTGGAACGGGAAAAAGAGGCGGCCCAACAGCACCGGGACCTGACCGCCCAAATTGGCGAAGCCAAAGGGCTCGCTGCATGGCGCCGCAAGCGGGACCTTGAGGAGCAAATCGCCCAGGTCCAATCCCAGATTGACAAGTATCAGGAAGAGCGCACGACGCTTGGCGCGAAACTCAAGGACGAAGAGCAGGCGTTTCGGTCCAAGCAGCAAGAATTCGCGGACCTAGAGCGCCGCATCCGTGAGGAGGGCGGCGACGAAGCCAAGGAACTGCAAGAAAAGGTCGAGGGCGTTCGCACCAACATGGTGCGCCTGGAAGAGAAAATCAACTATGCGCGCAGCCACCTGCAGGATGGCGAGGAAGACCTGCTACCACTCAAAGAGGAGCGCCGCCGCGTGGCCAAGGAACACCAGCGCGTGCAGGATGCCGCCAGCAAGGCCGAGGAGGACCAGGCGGGCAAAGCCATCGAATTAGCTGCGCGGAGAAAAGAATTGGATGGGGTGCGTGACCTCATCAGTCGCAGCGACGACGGGGCCCAGCGGATCAATCGCGACCTAGCCAAGCTCAAACAGACCTTCGAGGCGACCCAGCTGAAGCTGCATGACGTGGAACTCGCGCGCAACCGGTTGGAGGAAGCTCAACAAACGGCCGAAAAGGCCGCCGAAGCAGCAGCGAGCGACGCTGAGGCGGCAGCAACGGATGTAGCTGAGGCGGCCGTGGCCGTGGAAGAACTAGCCACCCGAGCCAAGGCGGCCAGCGGCAGCAAGGCGGATGCCAAGAAGCTGTTTGAGCTGGAGAAGGAACAGGCTGAATTGTCACGGCAGGCCGAGGACCTGGAGCAGCGGATTCGCCGCAAAACTCGCGAATTGGCCGAATTGCAAGCCCAGCGTGACGCAGCGGACCGCGCCAAGGGAGGCTTCGGCCGAGCAGTGGAAACGGTCCTGGCAGCGCGGGAAAACGGCGCCATCAAGGGCGTTATCGGCACCATTGCGGAGTTGGCAAATGCTGAATCCGGTTACGAAACCGCCTTGCAAACGGCCGCCGGCGGCCGCATGCAAGCCATCGTCGTCGAGGATGACGGCGTTGCCGCCCAATGCATTGAGCTACTCAAGTCGGCCCGGGCGGGTCGCGCAACGCTGCTGCCACTCAACAAAATGGTCCCGGGTCGGCCCCGTGGCCAGGCCCTCATGAAGGTCAAGCAGGATGGCTGCGATGGCTTTGCACTCGACCTGGTGGATTACAATCCGCGCTACCAGAACGCCTTCTGGTACGTCTTTGGCGACACGCTCATCGCACGAGACATGAATGCCGGACGCCGCCTGATGGGTGGCGTGCGAATCGTCACCAAGGACGGTGAATTGTTCGAAGCCAGTGGAGCCATGGTTGGTGGCAGT
>JBFJXH010000084.1:0-7347 GCA_041623215.1 Thermoplasmatota archaeon | reverse complement strand
CGGCCCCGACTCGGACGACGATGTCGTTGACGCCGAGTTCGAAGAGAAGAAGGACGCGGAAGGGCAAGCTGGCTCTGGCCAGCTGGGAAAGGCCGACGCACCAGCGTTAGCTCCCTGACCAAGTCCACGACGACTTGTCATTGCCCTGGCCCCAAATGCCATGCTTCGCGACGGCCGGTGCCTTGCTCGCGCTAGCTGCCAATCGAAGCGGACGGCCCTTACCGGCTAGTAGTGCCGAAAGAGAATTTCGCCATAGCCCGTGTCGCCGTTGGCGCCGTCGAGCGTTAGGCCACCCAGGGTGCTACAGTCGTGGGCGGGGCCATCGATGCCACCGTTGCGGAACGCGATGCTCACCGAAGTGGCATCATAGATGCCACGCAAGGCGAGGTCAATGTTGGCGCCGCCGCAGAACGGCTCACTGTAGGAAATGCCAGTAGCCGGGTGGATTGTCACCACACCGGAAACAAATTGCCGGTCATCGTTTGTGACGGTCACAGGGTCGTTGAAGTCGTACGGGTCAGCGCCCACCCGAGGCATGATTGGCATGCCGGCATGCTGGTAGAAATCAACCAGGATAAGTTGGGTCCCGGCGGGTACGTCAGCACACATGGCATTGGTGATGCCCGGGCCACACGAGGCGTCGAAGAAGGCTCCATCCTCGTAGTAATACTTGGCAGACGGCCAGCCATGCGAGGCTTCAGCGGGAACAAAGAACAGCCCCACCGCCAGGAGGCTCATACCTACCTTTACCCATTCCATACCGCCTCAGGGCCCTTGCGGCAACTTAACCGTTGCCCATGGGGCACCAGGCGTCTACGCGTCGCGAACGACAATCTGATGGATGGCGCCCTTGAGGGACAAAATGTCAACGCGTACTTTCTGGGGCGCCTTGCCAAACCGGCCACTCACGGATAGGGCCAGCCGCGTCACGCTGCCGTCGCCGCTCGCATCCAGCAGGCTGAAACTAGGGCGCTTGACGGGGTCTCCAAGCAGCTCGGCCAGGTAGGCCTGGATGGCCTCGCGCCCTTCGAGGGGCACTTCCAACCAGCCACCGTGCAGCGTGCAGCCTTCGTGCAATTGCTGGGCCACGCCTTCGGCGTCAAACGTTCGCAGGCTCTCGAAGGCCGCGAAGGCCTCTTCCTCAAGGACGCCTTCGCCGACTGTTACCATGGGTTCGGCCACTCGGTCGTCGGCAAAAAAGCATCGGAGCCTGGAAGGCTCGCCCACACGGGCCAAAGGTGATCGTGCGGTTCACCCAGCGGCAGGGGTGGTCCACACGCGCCTCTTGTGCCCGTCCTTTCGTTGGGGCTCCAGCGGTTTTTCCCCCTAAGGCCGTTCTTTCCTGGATTTCTCCAGGCGATAGCAGGATCAGGTGGACTGGTTTCCTACAGTCAGACGCATTGGACAAGCCGCAGCGCCCGCCGGTCGCCCTTGCAGGCTTCCGTGGCCCCTCCGGTTCGGTCCGAGCCGGTGCCGTTTCCGGTCCGTGCCCGGGGCAGCGAGTATGCCGCGCTGCTCTCCCGTTGGATGGCGTGACCCTTCGTTACCTCTGGGTCCCGGTTCGGTTTCCCCGAAGGGTCCGTCACCGGTTGACGCACCACATGGGTGCGCCCTTCTCTATTGGACCCCGTCACGGATATGGTTGCCGGTTGGGGCAAATGGGCCCTAGTGGTTTGGGACCATTTGCTAGGTGGCCCCGGGGGCGTCGGCCGGTGGGCTGGCCGTCTCGCAGGCGTGGCCGACGGAGAAGCCCATCTTTGCCAGGTGGCACGAGGACTAGGCGACCGCCGCGGGCAAGGGTAGGGCGATGATGGGGCACCCACGAGGGGCAAGGCCCCACGTCCGTAGTGCTTAAGTCGGCGTCATTGTCGCCGGGACTGTCCTCTGGGGCATCGGTACGGGGCACCTCGCGTCTCCAACAGGAGAAATTGGGGTACCGCAGCCGGATGCTCCAAAGAGCGCCCTTAGGGCCCCTAGCTTAGTCTGGTGGAGCATCCGGCTGATAACCGGAAGGTCGTGCGTTCGAATCGCATGGGGCCCACTTTTCATCCTTCGCCGAGACGGCGGTCTCTGCTGCATCGGCGGGCGTCGAGGCGTGGGCGGCAAGCGTTAAGGGTTGCTTTGACCCCGGCTCTTCCATGGGCCGCTTCTTGCTGCTTGCGCTATTGGTTTCGACGGCCTTCCTGGCGGGTTGCACGAGTCAATCCTCCTCGAACGGCGGGGGCATCTGCATTGGCGATTGTGCGCCGGACCGTTATGGCCCGGGTGACGAGGACTGGGAGGGCATGATTACGGCGGCCATTCTGCTTGGTGGCCTCGTGTTGCTGGCCGTCGTTCTGGTCATGACGGGGGCCATCGGTGCCATCGTGGCAGCCGTTAGCGGCGGCTCGTCCGGGAAACAACAGCAACAACAGCAAGTGGTTGTGATTCAAGGGAACGAGGGGGAAGAGGGCGAGGGTGTAGGTCTTGATCAGAGGTAATCGAACACGGTGTAACCGCTGGGCGGGGGGCCGTCGCGGAAGATGCTGACGTACAGGTAGTATTCCTGTTGGGCAGCGGCATCTTCGGCGACCGCTAGGGCGTGCCAGCGGCCGTCTTTGGGTTCTAGGTACGTGAACGTCAGGGGGTCGGAGCGGCTACCGGTGCCGGTACCAATGCCAACGTCATGGCCACCAGGGTGGTCAATATCCAAGTGAAGGTCAACGCGCTCCCCGGTGAGGTAGGGGTCGACGGGGGCCCACACCAGTTCGAAGACGACGCCGGTGGAGTCGTCGATGTCGAAGTAGGTGCCACGACCTTCTTGGTCGTTGAAGATGAGGCTGGGGGTTCCGACGTCGGCTCGCGCCGAGACATCGATGAAGCCTCGGTAGCGATGCATGCCGGGTCGTTCAGGTTCGTCACTCGCCTGCGAGCCGTCCCCGGAGAAGGTTTGCCCGGCCCCAGGGTCGTCTTGGCTGGCGTAGGCCCCGGTCAGGGCGACAGGCACGGCGATGGCAACGGCGACGGCGACGGTCAGAAACATGCGGAGGGTGGGAATGCGGCGGTGCATGGTCAAGAGACCGGTTTCCATCCTTAGTTAAACACGTCGGTGGTATTGTGCAAGCGTGAGGTGATTGGCAGCCCCGCCCGCCACCCCCGCAGCGCCTTGGAAGCGCAACCCTAACAGGGGAGGATAAGTGGCCGGTTTGGACGCGTGGCACAGCCTGGATACTGCACCGGCCTTCTAAGCCGGGGGTCGCCGGTTCGAATCCGGCCGCGTCCGTCATCAAGCCGCATTGCGGCAAGAGGTTCCATGAGTGAGCATGTCGTCATCCCCGGTCCAGTTGGTTCGCTCGAGGGGCGGTTGCGAGGTCCCGTTGACGGCCCGCCGGTCTTGTTGCTCCATCCGCACCCCCTGTTTGAGGGCAGCATGGGAAGTCGCCTCACATACGACCTCTGGAAGGCTCTCGCCGCGGCGGGCTATCGCTGTCTGCGCTTCAATTTCCGGGGCGTCGGGGGCAGCGATGGCGGGAAAGGGCAGGGCGACGAAGAGGTGGCGGACGCCAAGGCAGCTTTTGCCTGGCTACAAGACCAATGCCGGGGTGCCGCGCCGGTCGTGCTGGGACATAGCTTCGGAGGCGGCGTCGCCGTCCGGCTGGCGACCCGCGAGCAAGTGGCGGGCCTCGTCGTGGTGGGCACGCCACTCGAAGTGTCGGCATCAACGCTGGCCCCCCTGCAAGACGCCCCGAACCTTCGCCCGACGGCAGCGCTGGTGATAGTGGGCGACCAGGATGAGTTCGTAACACCAGCGGAGGCAAGACGTCTCGCCGCCAGCCTGAAGGCCGCCATCGAGGTCCTATCCGGCGCAGGTCATTTTCTCGAGCCAAGCCACAACGGCCGCGTCGTTGATGCGGTCGCGGCATGGCTAGCCAACTTGTAGCAGCCAAACCGCAAGGTGCGCCTCTCGGCCTAGCGTTCGACCCGCGCCGCGCACCGCTTTGCACCCCGCACTCGATGGGCGGCGGCGTAGCCTTTTGACGACCGTTAGGATGGCCGCGACGTGGGCATGGATGCGCGCCGGGAGTTAGTCGCCTTGTTCGACAGCCACGGCGCTCTTCTTGACCCAATCCTGCTTGACCATTTGCTGGCCGACGGCGGCGGTGACCCTGTGGCGCGCGCGCAGGCGCTGCTTGCCACGCTATCCGAAGTCCCCTTCCACATGGACCTGCCTTTGTGGGAAGACTTGGAGGCGCGCGCCCGTGAAGCTGCCAGCACACCCGCCGAATCGCAGCCGGCCGCCAGCCCCGACCGCCAAGCCGCCAAGCAAGCGCTCAAGGGAGCCCTTGCCGCCATTTACGACGGCGCCCAAGCGGCACCCGACGCCGACGAAGACGATGACGTCGTGGAGGACCACGGCGAAGACCTTCACCCGGAAGCGCCCCGCAACGCCCGTACGCTGGGCGCCGAGGCAACCCATGTGGTAGTTCGCCCCCGCAGCGACTGGCGCCCGATGGCTGCGGAGCACGAAGCGCGGCTGGACGTTGTCAGCGACATGACTGGCAACAGCACCTGCGAGGGCACCACGAGCGACTTCGTGGATTATTTTCAGGACCGCTACGAGCAAATCAGCAAAATGCTCCGGCAGCGGCGCGAGCTTCGCTCGGCGGTTCCCATTGAGCGCATCCGAGCCGGCCAGCAACAGGTAGCCGTCATTGCCATGGTAGAAACCACGGCGACCACAAAAAACGGCCACCGCCGCATCGAATTGGAAGACCCTAGCGGCACGATCACGGCCCTGGTTCGGGCAGACGAAAAGGTGCTCACAACCTTCGCGGATACCCTCGTGCCCGACGAAGTGATTGGGGTGGTGGCAACGGCCAGCAACAAAGGCGACCTGCTGTTCGTGGAGTCGCTGGTGCGACCTGATGTTCCCCTTAATCAGCGCAAGTCAGGCAGCGACGTACCCCTGTCGGCCGCGTTCCTATCGGACATCCACGTCGGTAGTAACACCTTCCTGCCGGACAACTTTGCTGCCATGATCAAGTGGCTCGGCGGCGACGCAGACTCCCGTCGGGGCCGCCAGGCCGCCGGCCAAGTCAAGTATCTCATCATCCCGGGCGATCTTGTTGATGGCATCGGCATCTACCCGGGCCAGCAGGACGAATTGACCATCGGGGACATTTACGACCAGTACGCTGAGTTCGGGCGCTGGATGGAGCACCTGCCGGACCACCTGCAGATTGTTGTGCAGCCCGGCAACCACGATGCTGCACGGCCGGCCGAACCCCAGCCAGCGTTCAGCCAAGAGGTTCGCACCTCCTTCGACCACCACGGTACCGATTTCGTGGCAAATCCGGCGTGGTTTCGCATGCACGATGTATTGACGCTTGGGTACCACGGCTTCAGCCTCATCGATTTTGCCACCAGTGTCACGCACCTGGACTACGAAGACCCCTTGGCAACCATGGAGCAAATGCTCCAATGCCGGCACCTCTCCCCCATTTACGGCGAGCGAACGCCCCTGGCACCCGAGCACCACGACCACCTCGTCATCAGTGATGTGCCGGACATCTTCGTCACCGGCCACGTGCATGTGCCCGGCATCCGCCATTACCGCAATGTCATGAACATCAACTGCGGCACGTGGCAAAGCCAGACCTTGTACCAGAAGATGCTGAACTTTACACCCGACCCGGCAAAAATGCCGCTGGTCGACCTGCAATCTCTGCGCGGCACGCTGGTGGACTTCGCTGATGCGCCGGTCGCCGGTGCGGCTTAAGGACCGGGTAAGACGACCGGTGCTGGCGCGAGCCGGCCGCCACCCTGACAGGTGGTCAGCCGCAAACCGTCCCCTTATGATGCGCCCAGCGGTCGCCGCCCTGTGCTCCTGACTAGGCGGTTCACGGCCCTCAACGGGCTTGCCATCCTAGTGGGCATTCTAGCCGGCCTCGCCGCAGTGGTGTTTCGCGGCGCCATTAGCTTCGTGGAGGACCTCGCCTTCCATGGCAAACTCTCCTTCCGATTGTCAGAGGACGCTACGTTTCTCAGCACCCGCTGGGGCCTCCTCGTCTTCCTCGTGCCCTTTGCCGGCGGCATCATCATTGGAGGAGTGCGCTATTTCTTCCCCGAAACGCGCCGCCAAGGCATTGCGGAAGTCATGGCCGCCGTGCAAGCCCGTGGCGGCATCATCAAAGGGCGCACAGCGTGGGGCCACGCCTTCATCAGTGCCGTGACCGTTGGCACGGGTGGTTCGACGGGGCGAGAAGGGCCCATCGGTTACATCGGCGCAGCTCTTGGCAGCAGCCTCGGGCGACGCCTCGGCTTCCGCGCCCGCGACATTAAGGTGCTGCTGGGCGCCGGTACGGCCGCCGGCATCGCGGCCACCTTCAACGCGCCGCTGGGCGGGGTACTGTTTGCGATGGAACTGATCCTACCCGAGTTCAGCACCCATGCCTTTGTTCCCGTCGTCATCGCGACGGTGCTGGGTGTGACGGTCGCCACCTTCATCCTGGGGGACCAGCCCGCCTTCCTTGTTCCCGAATTCGCGCTGGTTTCGCCGTGGGAACTGGGAGCCTACCTTGCCCTCGGCATCTTGTGCGGATTCGGCGGCGTCTTGTTCATCAAGTTGATGGCCGGCGCCAACGAACTTGGGGAAAAAATTCAGTTGCCCTACTGGACCAAGCCTGCCCTTGGTGGCTTGGTGGTCGGCCTGCTGGGCGTCCTCATCATGCTGGCCACCGGCCACTTCCACATTTACGGCACCGGCTATGCCACGGTGAATGCCATTCTGCGCGGCGAACCCACCATGCTGATTGTGCCACTCTTGGCACTGCTCATCCTGGCCAAACCATTGGCAAGCAGCATCACCATTGGCAGCGGTGGTGGCGGCGGCGTCTTTAGTTCCAGCTTGTACCAGGGTGCTCTCTACGGTGCCCTGGTGGGCCTGCTAATCAATTGGTTTGCACCCATTCAATCGGCACCGCCCGCCGCCTATGCACTGGTGGGCATGGGCGCTTTCTATGCCAGCGCCGGCCGCGCGACACTCACCACTATTGTCTTGCTGTCGGAGCTAACCAACGGATACACGATTGTGCTCCCCCTCATGTTCGCCGCTGTGGCCGCCGACGCCGTGAGTGTTGGCCTGTCGCGCGACAGCATCTACACCGTGCGCCTGCGCCAGCGCGGCATCGTGTACGACCACGACCGCATGCAGTCTCCGCTCGACACCGTCCAAGTCAAAGACATCATGACCCGCGATGTGGACACGCTGCCAGCGGACATGGAAGCTGGTCGCGCCTTCAACCAAATGCTGGATTTAGGCCACAACGGCTTCCCAGTCCTTGACGAACATGGCTTGCTGGCCGGCGT
>JBFJXH010000083.1:0-7371 GCA_041623215.1 Thermoplasmatota archaeon | reverse complement strand
GGCCCGCCACCAAAGCCGGCCTTGCACGGCACCAACCGCGAGTGCTGTCAGGAGAATCAGGACCAGGATGGCGCTGTCGCTGTAGCCAATCCAGGCGTAGCGCTCGGAGACGGTCGGCACGCCATCGCGGACAATGCCCCATTCGATGTCCCAATGCATCCGGTTGGTGGCGGTTTCTACCCACAACGCGACCCAGACGTAGTAGCTATGGGGCGTCAGCGGCCACAATGCTTGCACGCCGCCAAGAAACAGGTCGAAAAGGATGTGGCTAGCCCAAAACAAGGCCGCGAGCCACCACGCCCCCACGCGCCCACTCCAGGTCCACGGGGTTTCGCGTCGCGTTCGTGCCACTGCTAGGGCAATGGCAGCAAGCCACAGGGGCCCAAGGAGGCTGTGCGTGGGCCCGCGATGCAGGAAGGGCAGCAGCCAGTCGCCGTCGGGCAGCAACGTGAACGGCGCAAGCAGCAGGACTCTCCGGCGCTGCTGCGGCAGAAACGCTAAGGCAAGCAAGACCGGAATAACCAGGTGGATGACCCACGAGGCCATGCTATTCTTCCTCGTCCCTGGCCCGGTCGCTGGGCTGCGCCCCGCCGGGCACCGTGGGAACGAGTAGACCCAACTCTGCCAGGCGGTGCTGGCTTCGCGCGGTGCCAAATCCAGCCACATCGAACCGTTTCAAGGTCTTCGTGAAGACCCCCAAAATGGCGTGCAATTCATGGTCGTCAGGCTGGCTGCGACCAATCAGTTTCCGCCACATGCCTTTGCTGGCATCGCGGGTCCACGGTTTGTCAATCACGGTGTCGGTCAAGGCGTCAAAGGCCCGATGCAGGTGCCTCAACGTTGCGGGGTCTAGTTGTCGCTCTGGGGACCGCGATTCAAGGTCCCGCACGCGATGCACTTCGTAGCACAACAGGGTAACCGCGTGGGCAAGGTTGAGACTACTATAGTCCGCCGTCGGCACCGTGACCAAAGCATCGAGGCGATTCACTTCATCTCCCGTAAGACCCGAATCTTCGCGCCCAAACACGAGGCCAACCACCGTGTCCGACTGTCCAATCTGCGCCGCCCAATCCCGAACATCGTCTGGCTTGCGAAGGAAGCGCTTGGCAGCCAGGGTGCTTCGCGCCGTTGTGCCCACCGCGTGTCCAATGCCTTCCAGGGCCTCATCCAGGGTCCCCACAATCACGGCAGATTCCAGGAGGCCCCGGGCATGCTTCGCCCGCGCCAACGCCTCCGGCCCTTGCACCTCGCATCGGGGCGCCACGAAGCGGAGTTGCTCGACGCCAAAGTTGGCCGCCCCGCGCGCAATGGCCCCGACGTTGCCGGGGTGACTGGTGCCAACACAAATGACGACGGGCGGAGGCAAGGCGGTGGCCACGAAGGGCCGACGTCCGGTGCCCGTCAAAGCCGTTGGCCCGCCCCGCTATTCGACGCCGCTGACTTCGCCCGTGTGAGCGTTGACCCGCCAGGTGCGGTCATCGCCTTGGTCGCCGCGAACAACAATGCGCCATTCTGGCCCTTGGTTCCCACCCAGCGCACCCACGTCGGCGAGGTTGTAGGTTACATCAGGCTCCTCGCCCAAGTCGTGGTCAAAGAAGGGATGGGCCCGGACCGCCTGGGCCGCCGCGTCAGAGTTGATGAGCGCATCGGCATCCAGCGGCATACCGATGGGGGGCAGTTCGCCCTCCTGGCCCCGAGCCTCCTGGCCGGCTTCGATAAGCACCCAGAAGCCGTCGTCGCTGGCGCGACTGCCGGTCGTCAACGCGTCTCGTGGCCCAAACACGTACACCCACGCGGGAGCCCGGCCATCAAGGCGCCCATCATCGGCGGCGTCAACAGACGAAAATGGTCCGCCCCCCGGTGCATGGGGGCCGGTTCGCTCGTAGCCTGCGACCAAGGCCAAAGCTGCATCCGGATGCCATGCGTCGGCAAGGGCGCGTGCCGCAGGCAAGGATTGCAGCGCCGTTGGGTGCGCTGAATCCGGGCTGCCAAGAGACGCATCGCCTCCGTCGTCCGAGGTCGTTGGTCCCGTGGCCGTGCACCCGGCAACGGCGATGGCTACGAGGGACAAGGCGACTATCGCAGCGCGGCCCGCGGCCGCCTTGCAGACATCGGCGTTGCGTCGTCCGGCGGCCCTAGAATGGCGTTGGCGCCGCAGGGATTGGAAGGGAAGTCGCAGCAGGGACGGCAACACGCGTAACGCCATGAGCGGCACGCCCACTGGCCGGCGTCTTTAAGGGAGCGCCGGGTGCACGTATTGTGATGAATGCAACCACGGACGGAGCGCCCCCGCAGGCGAAGACGGGGACCACGACGCTCGGCATTGCGTGCAGCGACGGCGTCGTCCTGGCTACGGAGCGCCGCGCCACCTTGGGGCACTTGATTGGCCATAAACAGACGCAGAAGCTGTTTCCCGTTGACCGACACCTTGCCTTGACGACGGCTGGCTTGGTCGGCGACGCCCAACAATTAGCCCGCATCCTCACCGCCGAGGCCGCCCTCTATCGCCTCAAGCGGGACCAACCCATGCCGGTCAAGGGTGCCGCCACCATGCTTGGGAACCTCCTCAACCGATCCAAGATGATGCCCTATTGGGTGCAACTCATTGTGGGTGGACACGACTTGCGCGGCGGACACGTCTACAGCGTCGATTCCGCCGGCGGCTCCATCCGAGATGAATGGACCTGCACCGGGAGCGGCAGCGCCTTCGTGTACGGGGTCATGGAGGATCGCTACGAAGCCGGCCTTGACACCAAGGGCGGCATTGAGTTAGCAATTCGCGGGCTCAATGCAGCCATGCGCCGGGACGCGGCGAGTGGCAATGGCATGGACATTGCCGTTGTTGACCAAGACGGGTTCCGGTCAATCGCGGAAGCCGACATCATGAAGCGCCATGCCGCGCTCAAGTTGCCCACCAGCTTTTCGGCTTAGGCACCACCAGGCGCGTGCTGCCACGTGACTGCCAACCGGCAGACCGCCGCCCGACAGCGGGCCACCACCCATGGCAAGCTTGGGCGACCGTGCGCTAAGTCGCGGCCGTGGGCCTCCGTTGGCCCGCGTGCTATTGAGCCGACGTGGAGGTCGCGTCCAGGACGGCAGCCGGAACCCCTCGGGCCATCCGGGCCCCGTTCGGGTCGGGGTGCGCATAGAACAAGTCGCCTTGACCTTCCAGCACCGCCTCCGCCCGATGCAAGTCTCCGCCTTGACCGGCCACCCACATGGTACTTCCAAGCATCACTTGACCCCACAGCACGTCGTCGGGCATGTCCTCGCCCAGTAGTTCCATTCGCTCCGGCATGAGTCCTAACATTTTGCCAAACACAGCCGACTCACGTTGTAGATTAACCCAAGCATCTTGGCGCCCGCCTTCGAGGATGCGGTCCACCGCAGTGTCGCCCCACCGGCGGGTCCGGCGTTTCCATTTGGCGTCCGTGATGACGCGATGGGTGGGCAAGGCGTCGCCCAAGTTGCAAAACAACATGGGGTCGAGGTGCGGCTCCACATGCATGACTTGGCCCTGCGGCGGACATCCCGGTGCCAGGCGTAGTTCGCCGCCTCCAAACCAGCTGCCGACGGCATCTCCGAGTCCGGTTCCATGCAAGACCTCCGCTACGTGCGTGGCCGCCAACGCTTCATCGGTTTCTCGGCCCACCAGGTGGAGGGCCGCCATGCTTGCCGCCAAAGTACCCGCGGCACTCATGCCAAAGCCGTGCCCCGGCCGCAATTCCATCCAAATGTCCACTTCAACTTGGCGCGTCAGCCCTAATGCATCGAGCGCAGCATGCGTCACCGGCGCTTGCTCAGTGCGCATGCCCCCCGGCAAATGCAAGGTGACGGTTGATGGCCCCGCGCACTCCCTCGCGGTGGCCCATGCACCCTTGTCGATGCACCATCCAGCGCCGCGGCTTCCCCGTGCGCGTGGGTCAGGCGCGTCGTCATGTACGGCAAATAGGCCCGTTACGTGGCCCGGCGCAAAGGCGGTACTCACAAGTCATCCACCGGATGTTTTCGACGCAAGCTCAGCGGGTCCAATGCCAGTGGCGGGCGCGGGGACAACCTAGCCGACGCCTGCGCCTCGCCTTCGGCGTCCTCCCGCACGGGTGGTTGGCCCGGGCGGGCGTGCTCCGCGCCCCGATGCGACGGGTCAGCTGGGGCGGAGGATTCGGGGTCCCTTGGTGAGCCGTCTTTGGTTTCATCGGGTGGTGGGGCGTCGGCCACGCGACTCGGGGGGCGCCGCGCCGGGGCAGGGTTGGCTCCTGCGACGGCCAGGACCAGGTCCGCAAATACGCGCCGCTTGTCGCCGCGGAAGGTTTCGACGTTGCCAGCGGTCACGAGATGAGCCGTCGTGTCGCGACTCGAGAACGCCGTGCTGTCATTGGCGACGACGAACTGTGCCCGATAGCGATGCAGCCGGTCGCGGGCACGCGGCACCAGAGACTCCACGTCGCTTTCCGCCTTGAACGCCACCAATGTCGCTCGTGGGACGCGGTCGCGCAGCGTTTCGATGATCTTGCCAAGTGGCCGCAGAATCAAGGTCAGGTCAGGGCGTCCACTGGCCACTTTCCCCGAAGCCTCCTGGAGGGCATAATCGCCAATAGCGGCGGGCATCCAGATTTGATCCAGGCCGCCTACATCTGCCTCGTCGGCCAGGCGCTGTAAATCGCTGTGCCGCCGAAAGGTTGTGGTGAAGTCATCAAGGTGCGCGGGCCGAGCCTCCGTGGTGCCGCCTTCCCAGATGGTGACCTCGGCCCCGTGCCGCAGAAGTTCCGTCGCAATGATGCGTCCCGTTCGACCGGAGGACCGGTTGGTCAAGAC
The DNA here is from genome assembly GCA_041623215.1 of Thermoplasmatota archaeon. Classification (GTDB taxonomy): domain Archaea; phylum Thermoplasmatota; class E2; order JACPAO01; family JAHFTW01; genus JBFJXH01. Next base: position 2,556 of record JBFJXH010000083.1, on the reverse strand, counting down.
TCGGACCGCATCCATGGGCTCCTCGGTGCTACCCGTGACCACAAGGCAGCGCTGGCCTGATAGGACACCCCCGGTGCGCGCTAATCGGCGAATCACCGTCTCTACAATGGCCTCAACATCCGCCAGCTTGGCCTTGTGTTCGTCCCGAGCAGGCTCGACCCAAGCAACACCCAACCGGTTGCGCAGGGTGGCCACATGCTCGGCAACCACAGGGTGATCCAGCATGACTTCGTGCATGGCCGGCGCCACCACGATGGGAACGTTGGCGCCGACCGCCACCGTGGCAAACGTGGTAATCGGCGTATCGTCAATGCCAAGGGCAATCTTGCTGATGGTGTTCGCCGTGGCTGGGGCGACTAGCAGGAGGTCCGCGGGGTCGGGCACATCCCCCATCATGGCAACGTGTTCCACGCCGCCAGAGAGGCGCGTGATCACCGGCAAACCTGTGGCGAATTGCAAGGCATCCGGGTGCACGATGCGCGTTGCCGCGTCGGACATGACGGCCTGCACTTCGGCTCCATGGCGCGCCAATTCGCGGGCCAACTCGACCGTCTTGACGGCGGCGATGCTGCCCGTGACCGCCAACACAATGCGTCGCCCCTTGAGATGCTGGCTCGTGGCGCCACGGATGTTGGCAATCGGATGCATGAGTCTCCATCTGGAATGCCGGTATTTGAAGAGCCGGAAATGGGGCCGGCCATGATGGCCCGGGCTTGCCACGTCGCGGGTGGCGACGAGTTTTGAGGAAGCCCGGCCTCCCCGCCGCGTGGACTTTGCCATCGTCGCTCAACATAGCTCTCGGTTGGAGGCTACGACGAAGCGCCTCGAGCGAACCGCAATCCTCGTTGATTTGTTTCGGGCGGCCCCTGATGGCGATACGCTAGGCCAAGTGGTGCGGTTCCTCGACGGCAAGATTGCGCCAGATTGGGAAGGCTTGGAATTGGGCTTGGCCGAGAAATTGGTGGTGCGTGCGATTGCCAAAGCCGGCGGTACAGACGCCGGAAGCGTCACCAAGCGCTACCACGACACAGGCGACCTGGGGTCGGCCGCCGAAGCAGTCATGGCCACCAGCGGATCACGGCAAAGCACCCTGTTTGGGCCCGAGCCACTAACCGTGGCCGGCGTCGTGGCGGCCTTAGAAGGCATCGCCCGCGCCCAGGGGGCCGGCAGCCAAGACCTGAAGCAGCAGCTTTTGGCCAAGTTGCTCACGGAGGCCACGCCCCTGGAAGCACGCTTCATCACGCGGTTTGTGGCAGGGCGTCTACGACTTGGCGTCAACGACATGGGTGTGCTAGATGCGTTGGCCATTTGCACGCTGGCCGATGCCACGGTCAAATCCGTCACCGAGCGCGCCGCCGATGAACGTCAGATGCTGGAGGGCGCCCGGGCACGCCTGGAAGCAGCGTATGACCGGTGCAGCGACCTTCCCCGAGTCGCCCGGGCTCTCGCCGCAGTGGGTTGGCCATTGGACGAGGATGCGGCGCCTGCGTCGCAGGGCCTTGCCGCCGTTGATGAGATTCCCATCACCCTGGGCATTCCCCTGCGCCCCATGGCGGCCGAACGCCTCAAGACACTGCACGAAATTCTTGCCAAAATTGGGGAAGCAATGCCAGAGGGAGGTACACCGACGCCATCCAGCGCAAGCGGCGGCGGGACCGAGGGCGGCTCCGGGGACGAAGGCGAAGCTCAGGCGGTGGCAATTGAAGTCAAGTACGACGGCCTTCGGATGCAAGCGCATGTGCCGCGGGACCCGCATCAGCCGGTGCGCTTATTCAGCCGGCGCATGGAGGAACTGACCGCCCAATTCCCCGACGTGCAAGCCATGCTTCGTGCAGCCCATCGGGGCCCCGACTGCATTGTCGAAATGGAATGCGTGGCCGTTGATGCCAAAGGTTTCCTTCGCCCATTCCAGGAGCTCAGTCGGCGACGTGGACGGAAAACGGGACTTGGGGAAGACCAACGCCAGGAATCAGCACTGGCCGACGGCGGCACCGGAGCCACGACCATGATGGACGAGGTGCCGGTCGCCGTTTTCCTGTTTGATTGCCTCGCCATGGACGGGAAGCCCACGATGGATGAGCCCTATCTGAAGCGGCGCGAGCAGCTAGCCGAATTGTTCCAGTTGAGCGACCGCGGTGACGTCCGCCTTTCCCATATGCGGATTTGCGGCAGCGTGGCGGCGGCCGAGTCTTGGTTCCTGGAGGCCGTGCAAGAAGGCGGCGAAGGCATCATGGCCAAACGATTGTCCGGGGGGTACAAGGCGGGCAACCGTGGTTTTGACTGGATTAAGTACAAGACCGACTACACCGAGGATCTCGTGGACACGATGGACCTCGTGGTCGTGGGTGCCTTCCACGGGCGCGGCCGCCGCGCTGGCTGGTACGGGGCACTTCTCATGGCGGCGCGCGATGGCGATGCCGATACGTTCCCAACCGTTTGCAAACTTGGCACCGGCTTTGACGATGCGGCGCTTGCTGCCTTGCCCGAGCGTCTCGATGCCCACAAGTCCCAGGAGCGGCCGGCCGAGGTGCGAACAGCCATGGAGCCAGACGTCTG
>JBFJXH010000082.1:0-7477 GCA_041623215.1 Thermoplasmatota archaeon | reverse complement strand
CGGCACCACGTTGGCCGCGATGCGGCCAAGGCGCGCATACAGATCCTGATGAACCGTGGGATCGGCAAGGGCATAGTGCTTGCTTGGTGGTCGTTCCAGCTCCCTTAGCACGCCTGATTCCGCGAGGGATACCAGGTGGCCTGCAATGGTCAGGCGATGGAGCGGCTTAGCGCGTCCTTCGGACAGGTGCCGGGTAATGCCACTGATGCTGTCACTCTTGGCGTCCCGCAGGTAGGCGATGATGCGGTCGCGAACCGTTTCAGGCCCCCGGAGGGCCCCTTGAATCATCGCCACAGCATTGGTAACAAACCTGTCGTCAAAAGCCCTGGCCTGGCGTGCGTGGACGTACTTGCGTCACGAACGGTCGTCGCCCACGAGTGGAAGCTTGCGACGCCTGCGAGCCATGCCACTCAGCCAATCTACCACGCGGTCCAAGGCATCCAAGGGCCGCTTTAGAGCCCGCTCGAAGGCACCGAAGAAGCCCCAGTGCAATTCATCAGCAACGGTCGCCCCCAGCAATCCCACCAGCAGGCCTCCTGGAATGTCGGTGGCCCAATGAATGCCCAGGTAGAGGATGCTGAAGCCAAAGACCGCCGTATTGACGATTAGGAACCACAGGTAACCGCGAAACTCCCAATCGCGCAGCGTGTAGCCGCGCCGCCGCATGGTCCAGTACAGGCACAGGATGAGCCCGAACGGAATGGCGATGTGCAGGCTGGGGAAGGCGTTGTCGAGCGGGTCCCCCGCCACAAAGAAGGCGAAGAAGTCGGCCCCGGAGTGGTACAGGAGACTCTTCATGCCCGGAATATAGTCGCTCGTGACCTGCACGTTGAAGAAAATGTAGAACGGAATCGCCAGCAAGTAGATGACCGAGTAGTTGAGCGCGGCTAAATTGGCGAGTTCACGGTCATCCACATAAGCGAACAGCAGGACGGTGAAGTAGTTCATGAACACGTACATCCACAGATAGTGGATGTTCAGGAACGCCGTGAGCCAGGCGGTTTCCAGGGCGCTTTGAATGGTGTAGGTTAGGGTTCCTTCCAATTCAGCAAGCAGCCACGTGAAGTCGCCGAAGACGCCTCGAATCGGATCATTGAGGCCATCCACCCAGTTCTTTTCGAACAAGATGGCGAAGAAGAGGAGCAAGTGAGCCGGGTACTCTCGCAGCATGCGAGCAAGGTTGGCCAGCAGCCCGACGTCGTAGCGTCGCTTGGTCGCTACCAGGAGGGCAAATGGCGTAGTCCCGATGACGGACCAGAACACGATTGACCCAAGGCCCACGCGCTTCGACCAAGGTCCCCTTTTATGCCCTTTGGCTTTTAGCGTTAAATACTAGGTTATAAGGCGTGGCTGGCCATTTAAATAGGCCAGTAGGCTCGGCCCAATCGAGGAACACCATGGCTGTCATTCACATCCAGAACGTCGTCGCATCCACGAGCATTGGAGAGGAACTTGACCTCAACGCCATCAGTGCCACGTTCAGCAATGCCGAATACGAACCGGAGCAGTTCCCCGGCCTGGTTTTCCGTGTCCCCGAACCCAAGACCGCGGCCCTCATTTTCCGCAGTGGCAAGGTCGTCTGCACCGGCGCCAAGAGCATCGACGAAGTGCACACCGCCGTCGGCATCGTCTGTGATCGCCTCCGCGCACACGGCTTCGAAACCATCGATGACCCCGAAATCACGATTCAAAACATCGTCGCTACCAGCGACCTCGGCGCCGAACTGAACCTCAACGCCATCGCCATCGGCCTTGGTCTCGAGAACGTCGAATACGAACCCGAACAGTTCCCCGGCCTCGTGTACCGCCTCAGCGACCCCAAGGTCGTCGTCCTCATCTTCGGCAGCGGCAAGCTGGTTTGCACGGGCGCCCGCCAAAAGACCGATGCCGAAGACGCCGTGGACAAGATTACGGCCGAACTCGGCAGCCTCGGCCTGCTGTTCTAGGCAGACCCTGTGCAGGGGCTCGCCGCACTACCCACGCGACCCCCGGCCTGCGGCAAAGCCCCCATTGGCGCCAGCCGACGACGCCAAATCGTGCCAGTTCCATGGGCGACCCATGAAGGACACGCAGCCAGACTCGCCGGAGGCGCTACGAGGTCGGCTCACGGATATCCAATATCGCGTCACCCAACAAGGGGCGACGGAAGCACCGGGTACCGGCGAATACGACCAACACTGGAGCGAAGGCACCTATGCATGCGTTGTTTGCGATGCAGATTTGTTCGCGTCTGCCGCCAAGTTTGACGCCGGCTGCGGCTGGCCCTCCTTTGACCGCGAGGCCGGTGGCCCAGGGACCTCGGTCGAACGCCGCAAGGACATCTCCCACGGCATGCTGCGAACCGAAACACGCTGCGCCAAGTGCGGCGCACATTTGGGCCATGTATTCCCTGATGGCCCAACGGAAACCGGAGAGCGGTATTGCATCAATTCAGCGGCGTTGGCCTTCAAGTCCGGTAGCAAGCCCGCCCGTGAGTCCAACGGTTAGTGGCCAACGGGAACGCGCCGCCTGACGTGGAATGCTGCAGACAACCTAGGTCTCGCTCAGGACGAGGCCGCCGTCTTCCCAAATCCATACGCAGGGGTTGCCATGCGGTGGCACCGGCGCCGCCTCGTAGCTGTGCCACTCGCTACGCGTGCAGACGCGGTCAACAATGAACTCTGCGTCCACGTAGCCATGAAGCGCCGTGCCGGGTGCCGGGCTAAAGGGTGTGCAGTTCTCCGGCCCGATGACCTCATCGACGTAGACGGTCAAGTGGGTAGCACCGTCGGGCACCGGCAGGTAGGTGTCGCCCGTGGGCCAGATGCGAAGGCACCCGTGGCCATTAGCGAGCACGTTGGCATCCTCATCTGTGATGAAGTAACGGAAGCCAACCTTTGTTGGCCCCGTATCCGGCACGACGAGCGTGTTGTAGGCCGTCAACCGGAAGGCCCGTTCAATGCCATCCAAGTGGAATTCTACGCCGCCGAAATTCTTGCCGGCCAGCGTTCGGTCCAGGTAGACATTGCCATCGCCGGTTCCCGCAAAGAACTCCTCCGTGGTTAGGCGGTAATCCCAATCGCGATAGAACGAGCCGTCGGGGTCGTAGGTGGAGTGGTCCGCGTCGGCGACGAATGGAATGAGAAGTCCTGCAATCAAGGCGGACATGGCAACTTTACGCACGGCTACTACCCGAAGCATCCGTGATTTTCCTCCTTTAAGACGGTTGCGGAACAAGGCGGCCCCTACATGGAACCAGGAAGGCAGACCTTTGAGTGGCCGCCCGCGTGGCCCTAGCATGGCGCGGCCCCGTATCCGCATCACCGACTGGATCATGCTTGGCCTAGCGCTGGGAAGCATTGCGCTCCTAGTGTGGGAAATGACAAGCGACCTGAGTCCCGACCAGCAGCAAGCAGTCTTCCGCATTGATTTGGCGATCATCGCCGTATTTGCCGTCGAATTCAGCATCCGCTGGGCCAAGTCGGACAATCCCAAGCAATTCCCATTTCGCAACTGGTACGAGATTTTGGGTATGATTCCGGTCAGCCACCCGGCCATTCGCAGTTTCCGTCTGCTACGGTTTATCCGCATCATTGTGATTCTGTCGCGCTTTGGCAGGGCCGCCGACCGAGCGTTTGGCGAGGAATTCACCTACAGGGTTGTGCGCCGCTTCAAGCGCACGATCGCGGATGCCATTAGCGGCATCGTAACGCTTCGTGTGCTTGATGAAACCGCGGCAGTCATGGGCAAAGGTCGCTATTGCAGCAACCTGGCCGATGCCCTCGACGAATACGGGGACGACATGGTGCACATTGCGGTTGAGAAGGTAAAGGAGGATCCCGACTTGGGTCGCATCCGCCACTTGCCCTTCTTTGACGACGTGGTAGAGGGAACCAGCCGCATTGGCCAACGGGTGGTCATCGACATGCTCCGGGACGAACGCATGGATGCCTTGGTGACGAAAATCATCATGCAAAATGTGCAGCAAATCCAGGATGCGGTGCGCAGCAAAGAATCACAACTGGACGCCAGCGAGCACGCAGACCACGAGGCGTTGACCAACTGACCACAAGGCACGCTACATCCCCCCATAGAAGGGGTCAAATAGCGCCCCCAAGTCGCGGGGCTCGTCCTCCTGGCAGCACCAAGAGGGCGCCGAAATAACGGGCTTTGCCCGTCGCTTCGGGGCGGTAGATCAGTTGGAAGATCGCGTCCTTGGCATGGACGAGGCCGGGGGTTCAAATCCCTCCCGCTCCACTGGGCTCTTGGGCCCACCGCTCGCATTCGTGGGCGCAGTTTGTGCGGCCGCCAAGGCCGCAAGGTCGCGTCGCGCGGACCTGCCTGGGGAATTGGCCTAGTTGGTTAGGGCGTCGGACTCATAATCCGAAGATCCGGGGTTCGAGTCCCCGATTCCCCATTCCTGCTGCCTGGATGGACCGCATCCGGGTCAACCTGACACCGATCTCTAAGCGATGTCATACTCTTTGCTGGGAGCCGCCTCCTTCGAGGCGCGCACCTGCCACTTGGTGCCATAATGGATGACTCCCGCGTCGCCGTCTGCGCCCAAGCGGCGAAAGACCGATGCCACGGAGGCCCCCGGCACGATTGCCTCGAAGGGCGAATCGACGACTTGTCCGGTGAGCACAGGCCCTTCAGCCGTCTGAATCAACGCCACGTAGTAGGGCACTTGGCCTTCGTAGCCGGGTGCAGCCTTGTGGACCCGAGTCGCTTCCAGAATCGTGCCACGGCCTTCAAGTTGAGTGGTTTGCATTTTTCCAATGCTGGCGCGGCGGCAGGTCGGACAAATGTGCCGTGGTGGGAAGTGAATGCGCTGGCAGTTGCCACACTGGCTTGCCTCTAGGTTGTAGCGCTGGGGTATTTCGCGCCAGAAGCGAGGGACGCTCATTTGGTGGCCTCCTCAGCACATTCGAGCACATGCACCACGGCCGTGGCTCCAGTGCCCCCGGCATTGTGGGCGACCCCGATGCGCGCCCCCGGCACTTGCCGTTCGCCCGCATCTCCACGAAGTTGCCACGTGATCTCACAGATTTGGGCGATGCCTGTGGCACCCGCCGGATGTCCCCTTGCCTTCAAGCCGCCGCTAGGGTTGACCACAAGGTCGCCTCCATACGTGGTGCGGCCGTTAATCGTAGCTGGGCCGCCGTGGCCCGGCTTGACGAGGGCCAAGTCTTCGATGGCAAGAAGCTCGCTGATGGTGTAGTTGTCGTGAACTTCGGCAACATCGATGTCTGCGGGGCTAATGCCCGCCTGTTGGTAGGCGCGGCGGGCTGCGGCCCGCGTTGCTTCATGCGCCGTGAGGCTGGCTCGTCCATGCAGCGCGAGGCAATCGCTGCCTTGACCACTGCCGGAGACGCGGACGGCCCGCTTGCGGTTGAAGCGGTCAATCACTCGGCTGCTGGCTAGGACTGCTACGGCGGCTCCGTCGCTGGCTGGCGCAGCATCAAACATCGTAAGCGGGTCGGCCAGCACGGGCGAACCCGTCACCATTTCCGGCTGAATCGCCCGTTGGAATTGGGCTAGAGGATTCTTGGTGGCATGTGCGTGATTCTTCACTGCCACTGCGGCCAATTGGTCGCGCGTTGTGTCGTAGCGGGCCATGTGGGCCTTGGCCAATAGCGCGTGTTGGCTGGCATGGGTGGCGCCGTGGACATGTTCCCATTCTACGTCGAGTCCGCTCGCCTGGATGGCTGCCTGGTCGCGGTCGCTCACATCGGTCATCTTCTCGACGCCGCCCACGACGACCACGTCGCTTGCACCGGAGCGAATATTGGTGACCGCTGCCCGGAAGGCCACGCCGCCGCTTGCTCCCGCCGCCTCAATGCGTGTCGCTGGCAAATGCAAGCTACCAAGGCCGGCTCCATCCAACAGCAAGGGGGCCACGTGTTCTTGGCCAACGTGTTTGCCCGTGCTCATGGTGCCAAGAAACACTTCGTCGATGGATTCGCCCGCGACGCCCGCGTCCTCGATGGCAGCTAAGCCAGCCTCCGTCATGAGGTCCCGCAGCGAGCGGTCCCATGCCTCGCCGAAGCGGGTATGCGCCACGCCAATCACGTAGGCATCCATCGGTGCAGACCGGCCGACGCCAACTGCTTCCCGCGTCATACGACCCCCTCCGCCATCACCAGCTTGCCCCGGAACTTGGCGTAGGTCGCATAGTCCACCATCGTCGTCTCGGCCAGGCGGCTCTCAAGCCTTTCGTCGTCGCCGCGCGGGTAGCGCGCGATGTTCTTGGTAACCGTGATGTCAAAGGCATCGCTACCAGCCCCGGAGCCGTAGCCGCACATGAAAATGCGGTCCCCTGGCTCGGCGTGATCCAAGATGTTGACGAGGCCCAATAGCACGGCGCCGGAGTAGGTGTTGCCAATGCGCGGCGCCAACAAGCCGTGCTTCCACTGTTCGGGGGTGAAGCCCAGCTTCTTGGCGGCCGCGACGGGGAACTTGCCGTTGGGCTGATGGAAGACACAGTGGTCATAATCGGTCGGCTTGGCCCCCACTTCGGCAAGCAGCCGTTGACTCGCTTCGCGAACATGCCGGAAATAGGCCGGTTCGCCCGTGAAACGCTCGCCATGACTTGGGTACTTCTGCCCTTCTCGACGCCAGAAATCGGGCGTATCCGTCGTGAAACTCGCTGTTCGATTCAGTTCAGCAACTACGCGTTTTTTGTCGTCGCCAATGAGAAGCGCCGCACCGCCCGCGCTGGCGCTGTACTCAAGCGCATTGCGAGGTGCGCCTTGACTGGTATCCGCTCCAACCGCCAAGACCGTCTTGGCCATGCCCGACGCAACCATGGCCATGCCACTTTGGACCGCAGCTGTGCCGGCCTTGCAGGCAAACTCGTAATCCGCCATGGTCAGGTACGGGCCTGCGCCGATGGCGGTTTGAACAATGGTGCCGGTTGGCTTGACGGCATAGGGGTGCGATTCGGACCCAACGTAGATGGCGCCGATGTGCTGGGGGTCGTGGTGGCCGCCGTCGGCTGCCCGACGCATGGCTTGGCGAGCGGCCTCAACGCTAATGGTCGCAACGTCCTCATCCGGCCCAGGGATGGACTTTTGGTGGACGTTCAACGCTACGCCAATATTCGCATCATCGCCCCATACGCGGGCAATCTCGTCGCTACTAATGCGGTACCGGGGGACGTACGCTCCATAGCCGAGGATGCCAATGGCCACGGGCGCGCGAAACGGCCTCTATGAAAAAGCGTCGGGAAATCCGCTTCGACGATTGTGGAACCTGCACGACATACGCCGAAAACTTGCCGCGGCGCCCGGTTGCCAAATCCTATCAACGCGGGCACGACTGAGCCTTCATGCGACGGTTGGCTGGTTCGTGCATAGTGGCCCTCATCGTCGGCCTTGCCGGCGCCCAGGCCACGACTTGGCACACGTCGGACTACTATGCCGGCGAATTCGTCCTAGAAGCGCGCTGCGTTCACGCCGACACCACATGCTTTGCGGTGCCACAAAATGGCGTGGTT
>JBFJXH010000081.1:0-7531 GCA_041623215.1 Thermoplasmatota archaeon | reverse complement strand
GCGGCCTTCTTGCAAGCTTGCCTTAATGGCCCCCTTGTCATGCGGCGTGGCTGCGAGGTCTGTGGCGACACGCATGGCGTCGCGAGCCGGAGTGGAAGCCCACGCGGCCATGTTTGGCGTTGGTGATTCCAAAGCGGGTGGCTGCTCCACGCGCCGGGATTGGCTGGCCGTTCAAAGAATCCCCCGCTGGCGGACGCCATCGAAGCGGATGTTGAGTAAGGTCGGACGTCGGTGTCCCGAGGCATGCAATTTTCTCCAGGCGTAAGCTCGCCCGCAGCAACTGCCAACATTCATGAGCCCAGTGGTAGGTAGGGACGCATGGCTGAGGCCGGACACGACCCCGAATGGCCCGACAAGATCATGTTCGCCGCCATGACGGTGACGCTTGGCGGAGGACTTGCCGTCCTGTTTTCGCTCCTTATGTCCACTGGAGCGACCATTGGAAATGACATTCCGGGCTGGCTCCTACCCTACCCGCCATGGGTTGGATTGCTGGCGGGCGCCCTCATGATTCTGCTGGGCACCTTGGCGATTCGATTCCAAGCCGCCGTCTGGGTATGGCTTGGTGTGGTCGCGGGCCTCATCAGCATGGGCATGCTGGGCCTCGTACCCATTCTTTCGCTGGTCGCCATCATCTTCCTGGTGATGAGCCATGTGGAGGGTGAAGAAACCATTCACGACGATGACACCTGGGACGCGAGCCTTTGGCCCGACAAGGCGCTGGCCGCCAGTTTGATGCTCCTTGTGGCCGGCATCGTGAGCCTCTTCCAGGCCGGCATGCTGTTTGCCGACAATTTGACTGCGCCCCTCTTTCCCGACACGCCGTCAACCTTTGCCTTCATCAACGTCGTTGCTGGCGCCATTGCCTTGTACGGCGCCTTCGAGGTATTCCACGTTCGCCGGCCGTGGGCAGGCTGGTTGGGTGCCGTGGCGGGTGTGGCCGGATTGGGCTTCTATGTGCTGGGCCCAGGCCTCGCCATTACGGCCATGATTCTGCTCCTTCTAGCTCATCGGGAAGACGAGTTCACGGAAGCCGCCTTGGCCTAACTACGGCACATGAAGGGGGAAGGTCCCGTCCCGATTGTCGCCGCGATGCCAGCCGTGCCCTTCAAGAGGCCTAAGAGTGGTGGCGTTCCGTGACTCGCCGGCCGCCGGTCCTCCCGGTCCTCCTCGCATTGGTGTTTTTGCTCAGCGGATGCCTGGGCCAGGGCGAAGATTCTACCACCCTCGAGAGTGGGCAAGGCAGCGGGGCCCCGAGCGACAGCCGCGACGATGGCAGCGGCGCAGCACGAGCGGCGCCTGAAGAGCCAGTCATGCTGGTAGAAGACGCCGAGGGAGATGCCCGGGAATGGAATCGCGACTACTTTCGCGACGTTCTCGTGAACGGCTGCTCCGCCGTCAGAGACCTGCAAGGGACTTGCTCGGACGTGGGCGGCGAGGCCCCCATCGAGGGCATCCCGGCGCGCGAGGGATTAGACATCACCGGGCTCTCAGGCCGCATTGTGGATGGCCACCTTGAGGCAACGATTCACCTGGCATCCCTGGAACCAGGATTCGCCAACGCGGTGGATGCAGATCAGCGCCTGGGCGCCCAATTTGGCCTTGCCTTCGACCGGATGGACGATGGCGATTGCACCAACGCCCTTGGGGGCTTCGTGTATCCCCTGAACGGCCAACTGACGACGATTTCAGTCGCCCAGCGATTGCACAACGTGTGCCCCGGCGTGGCAACCGACGGCGACCAGTGGGGTGGCCAATGTAGTGGCCGGGCCGGCGTTTGCTTAGTGCACGCGGACATGGAAGCAACGTTTGGCACGCCGGGAGCCGTCACCTTCAGGGCACCCACATGGTGGCTTGGTCCGGGCCCCTACTACAATTTCTCCGCTGGCACCAATGTGGTGTTCGACCCGGAGTGGGGTGCCTGGCGGATTGGCTACGGGGGCGTGGTGACCCGCGGGACCTTGTACATCCCTCACAGCGAAGGATATTCGGTGGATAGCACCGAGAATGGCGGGCGCCTTGAAGTGCCGTTGGCCTCCGCCCCCAATCAGCGACCGAGCATGCTGCCTGATATCGACATCGGCACTCCTGAGGACCCCTCACTCGACATCGTGCATTTGGGCATCAACGAGACTCCGACGCACCTTGCGGTCCAAGTTGGCTACGGGCGCATTGCTGCTGGAGCCGACATTCGCACCGGCGTCAATTTTGTAGCTGGCAACGAATCCTACGTGCTACTCTATTTCCGCACGGGTGGCGTTGAATCCACCACGGTGCAACGAGACTCAGACTTGGGTGCCGGTGTCGGCCCCGTCGAAAACGTGCCTGCCGAGGTTGAAGTCGAGGAAGGCCAGCCCGGAACCGTGACGTTCCATTTGCGACGAGCGGACCTGCGACCCATTGCTGCAGGCTCGCATGTTCAGGGTTTTATGAGCTTGGCAGGAACGGGCAGCTCGCAATACCCCCCGGCCATCCTCCAAGAAACCTTGGGTTACTCGTACATCCAAAACCTTCGCATGACTGACTTGGCGGCAGGGCCCAATTACGTCTTCCAATTTGATGCACCCGACGATGCGGTGGCTGAAGGCATCTCGGGCGAGGACGACGAAGGGGACGTGGTCTTGCCCGCAGACCTCAGTACGATTGGGCAGGACCCGCGCGCATTCGACATTACGGGGTTCAGCTTGGTGGGCGAGGGCGAGCATGAAGCGCGCGCCGTGGTCCAAGTCCAAAACCTCAACAGCGTGGAGGTCCCCTTGGGCTATGACGCCGTGGTGTACGCCGTGCAAACGGCTGTTGACGGTGGCGACATCATGCTGGGCTACATCCTGCGCACAGGTCAAGCAGGAACGGCTTTCTGCGCCCAGGACACGCTGTTTGGCCCCAATCCTACGGATCCCTCGGGCGTACCGTGGACCGCCACTGGTCGCGGCCAAGTCACCGCGGGAAGCGGTGCGGGCATCGTGGCCATCTACGCGCCGCGAGCCTGCCTCGGCGACTCACAAGGCCTGGAGCAGCCACTAGAAACGCTGGCCGCCGGGACGTTTTTACTGCGCACAACGGCCACTGGCTCCGCTGCGGTTTCTGTCCTTGATACGGCAGAGCGGGACGGCGGGGTCCTTGCGTTCGCGTCTGCCAGTGCAGTTGCACCACCCAGCTTTTGGGCGGAACCTTTCGGCATCACGAATTTCTGGGACATCATCGGGGTGGCGCTTGCGATTCTTACGGTGCTCGTTTCAGCCGGGCTCGTCCTTCGGCGCCGCGCCCGCCTCCGTGCGTATCTTCGGGACGTTGACCGCCTGCGCCGAGAGCATAGCGAAGACCCCGTCGCCCTGCAAAACAGTCTTGCCGCACTCCACCGAGATTTGCGCCGAGCCCTGGATAAAGGGCGCATCCCCACGGACCACTACGGCATCGTCGAGACACGTCTCGATCGCGCCTACGTCCGGGCCCGCCTGGCCGCGTTCGGTTTCGACTACGCAGACATTCCCCACGGCGTGGTCGTGGCATTGGAGCGTCTCATCAAGGATGGAGAATTCAGCCGGGCAGACATGGCGGTGGCGAAGGAATTGCTAGCCAATCAGCGCCACATTGCGGCCGCTCGCAAGCGCGAGATTAGCTCGGTCTTGGATGCATGGGCCGCCGATGACGAGGCGCGAACCGCCGGCGCCTAGACCCGCCCCAGCGGTGGCTACGTCACACTTTCAATCCAGCCTTCCGCCTCGGCCGTCCGCAGCAATCTCCTGAACCCTTGGGTCTCTAGCCCGGTTACTTCCAACGTGGTGCCCTGGTAGTGCTTCTCGTCCTTTTCCCAATCCTTGAACGTCTTCATGACGCGGTAGCGGCCCTTTACTCCGGTCTGGATGAAGTCGCTCATCTGCTTGGATGCACGTGCATGGCTGAAGTTGCCACCAAACATGCGAAGTCGCTTGTGGGCAATGACCAACGTCCGATCGGTCGTGGCATCGAGGAAGGCACGGTTGTGGCTCACAACGATGATGGTTCCCTCGTAGTCTCGCAGCGCCGACGCGACAATTTGCTGCGACTCAATATCCAAGTGGTTCGTGGGTTCGTCAAGAATCAGCGTGTTGTGGCGATCAACGATGAACTTGGCAAGCGCCAGTCGAGCCCGTTCCCCGCCTGAAAGGTCCTTAACACGCTTGAACACATCATCGCCGCTAAACTTGAAGCGCCCCAACAAACCGCGCGTCCACTCATCGGGCGGCGGCGGATTGCGAAGGGTGCGGGCTTCCTCGATGAGCGTGCGCTCAGGATCCAGCGAGCTATGGTGCTGGTCAAAGTAGCCCACTTTGACGCCGGGGGCGATTTCTAGGTGGCCGCCGTCTGGCTCATGTTCGCCCGTAAGCATGCGTAAAAACGTCGATTTCCCGCAACCGTTGGGGCCAATCACGCCGACGTGGTCGCCACCCTCGATTTCAAACGTGGCCCCATCGAACAGTACGCGATTGCCAAAGCGCTTGGCAAGACCGTCAAACTGCATCGATTGGCGAGGGGGATTGTCGTTGTCAAACAACAGCCGGAAGCCTTTGCGGGCAGTGGGAGCTTCCGGAATGTGGCGGTCCTGCGCCTGCTGCCCGGCCAGCCGCGTCTTGCGGCTCTTGACTTGCGCGTCAAACCGGTTGCGGCTCTTGAGTTCCTCAATGATGGCTAATTGCCGTTTGACCTCGTTGAATTGACGCTTCTTCTTGGCTTCGATGGCGCGCCGTAGCGCCTCGCGCTGGCCGCGGTAACTTGAGTAATTGCCGGCGTATTGCGCGACGCGCCGATGGTCCACTTCGAAGACGCGTGTGGCGATGTTGTCCAGCAGGTACTCGTCATGGGCCGAAATTAAGACGGCCGCGTCCAAATCGCGAACATAGCTCTCAATGAATTCGACCGTGTCGATGTCCATGTGGTTCGTGGGTTCATCCAGCAGCAACAGGTCGGTGTCCTTGGCGGCCGAGAGTGCCTTGCAAAGGAGCACTTTGCTTCGCTCGCCTCCGGATAGTTGCCCGAACGTCTTCTCCAGGGTCCCCTCGGGGATGCCAAGGTGATTGAGCAAGGGCGAATCCGTGGCGGTGCCCTTCGAACGCTCTTCTCCCAATCTTTGCTGTAGCTCCGCATAGCGCTCCATGCGTTCACTCGCATCCGGGGCATCCCACGCGTCTGGTTGGGCCATCCAGGCTTCGATGGCGGCCACATCCCGCTCCAACGCTTGAGCACGAGCCGTTGGTGCCGATAGCAAATCTACGACGGGCGTGTTGCTGGGAATGTCCGGCACTTGGGGGAGGTAGGCGATGCGCAGGTCGCCTTTGGTCTCGAATTCGCCTAAATCGGCCCGAATGTGGCCAGCGAGGAGCTTAAACAGCGTGGTCTTGCCGCTTCCGTTGGGGCCAACTAGCGCCACCTTGTCCCCGGGATGAATGACAAACGATGCGCCTTCCAGAATGTGCGCTGAACCGTACGATTTGCTGATGCCGTCAGCGCGAACCAGTGGCTGCACAAGCGGGGCTACCAGCGCGGGCTCTTGAGCGTGGTGCCCGGTGGCGGCACGCGACGCTGCCCGCC
Organism: Thermoplasmatota archaeon; assembly: GCA_041623215.1. Lineage (GTDB taxonomy): Archaea > Thermoplasmatota > E2 > JACPAO01 > JAHFTW01 > JBFJXH01. Next base: position 1,963 of record JBFJXH010000081.1, on the reverse strand, counting down.
AGCCCAGGTAGCAGGGGCACTTCGTTCGATGGCCCCGCAGCGTGGTGCCGGACCCCTATGGATCAAGCCGCATGACCTGAATTGGACAAGGGGCTCGACTGATGAGGCGCCGCGCCACGCTTCCCATGTAGTAGTCTTCGCTGAGTCGGCGGGTCCCCATGACAACGAGGTCATGCGGGTCTAGGACGTCAAGCAATTCCGCGATAACGTCATTTCCAATGAGCACCGTAGCTTCAACAGGCACTTTGCGACTTACCGCCATGGCCCACACAGGCCCGAAAAGTGCGCCCTCATCGTCAGCGTCGAGGCGTTGAGGGGTCACATGGAATACGTGGACACCGATGGAAAGGCACTGCGCAAGCGCCGTGGCCGCATCGTGGACCAACAGGTCATCATCGTCGCCTTTAACGGGGACAATTACGCGGCCAAACGGGCGACGGGTCGAAGGCGAGCGGACGGTCGCGACCATACCTTGGGTCATGAAGGCACTACTTTGCGCGGGGCCATAAGGGGCCAGGCTCATTCTCTTGGATGGGGACAAGCGCACGGCTGCCTGCGGTGCCATCCAACCGCACAAGTCTTGTCCGTCACCCGCCATGGCTGGCCGTGAGCGACCGCATTCACATCCGAGATCTTCGCGTGCGCATGAATATCGGTGTTGCCGAGTGGGAAAAGAAGGCCCGCCAAGACATCGTCATCAACATCACCATACATCATGATCAACGCAAGGCGGCAGCCACCGACGATTTGCAGTTCACCGTTGATTACAAAGGCATCCGGGACGAAGTGGTTGCTTACGTTGAGTCGACGCCTCACGAATTACTTGAAACGCTGGCCGAGCACCTAGCGAGTAAGGTCTTGTCGCGCGCGAACGTTATTGCCGTCGATGTGTCCGTGGATAAGCCGGGGGCCTTGCGTTTTTCTGACTCTGTCGCCGTCGAAATTCATCGCGCGCAAGCGGCCACGGCATGACAATTATCGCGGTCGGCAGCAATATCGAGCCCGAACTCCACGTGCCGCGAGGCCTTGAGCAATTGCACGCATCGGCGGAGATTGAGGCCAGCAGTCGTTTCTACCAGACGGCCGCCCTCCACCGACTGGAGCAGGCCGATTATTGGAACGGGTGCGTGCAAGTGGCCTGGGGCGATGACTCGGATTCACTTCGGGAACTGTGCCGGGACATCGAACGACGGGAAGGCCGTGTTCGCAGCGCAGATCGGTGGGCGGCGCGTGAGCTCGATCTCGATATCATCGTGTGGCAGGACACCGTGGACCCGGACGTGGCAACAAGGGAATTCCTTAGACAATGTCTCCATGACCTAGGGCATCCAGCCGGCGAAGATCTTGGGCTAGCGCCAGTTTGGGAGCCGCCCGGCTACAAAGCGCAGTGAAGCCGGGCGCGGGACCGATTGCACCGGACCATGCGTGTCAAGCTCAACCCCATGGCGCTGGAAGAATCCACGCTCCAAAGGCGACGCCTGCCATGTCCATAATGAGGTCGAAGAGGATGTTGACGCGACCCTCGTTGCCGAATTCAATCTTGAACCATCGTGCTGCAAGCCGGGACAAGACGAGCACCTCAAGAGGCTCCCAGGCGACGACGATGAACAGGGCCGCCAGCGGCCCCAGCAGCCATGTCAGCACCACGGCGGCCCCAAAATGAATGAGGCTCCAGGCGTCGAAGGGGGCGTCGTTGCGAGCCACGGGCCAAGGCAGGTTTGTCAGCTTGTTGGCGCTTCCGATTGCATTTGCTTGGTGGCAAGCGACACTGTCAAGGCGGATCTGGCCTCTCTCCCCATGGTGGTGTGCCCAGGCCCGCCTAGATGCGGTGGTAGGTAGGAAGGCGGGCCTGGGTTAGGTAACGGCACAGAAATCAGGGCCGCGGCGGTTGCACGCGAACTACCGGCTGCGCCTCCCGCTCAGGCGGGGCATGCTCGGCTTCGGCAATGCGTTGCGGCCGGGG
>JBFJXH010000080.1:0-7544 GCA_041623215.1 Thermoplasmatota archaeon | reverse complement strand
GATGGCAGCCGCTATGAGCCAAGGTGCGCCACCCCATGCAACGGCCTCGGTTGCAGCGGCAGCGGGAGGCACGCTGCCAACTGTCAGGCTCAGGTCAGCCATGGTGAGCACAATCACGGCTACGCAGGCAAGAAGCAGCCATCCTGGGCCTTGGCCGGCGCGGGTGCCCGGTCGCAGGACATCAGTCATGCAGACGGACCACCTGGATGGTTGCGGGCGAATGCCGGATGAGATGTTCCGCCACCGAGTGCATATGGTAACGAGTCCCAATACGTCGGGTGCCGATGACCACCAGGTCCATCGCGTCCACTTCGTCCGCGAGGGCCTCCCCGGCTTCTTGGCCGCCAAGCACCATGGTGTGGAGCGTGACCCCCTGGCGCTCGCATTGCTCCGTCAAGTAGCCCCAGAGGCGCTCATCATCACTGTCCAGGGTCGGGTCAATGTGAATGGCCATGACCGGCACACCGAGCGCGGCCGCATGGCGAACCGCCTGCTCTTGGGCAAGGTACTCATCGTCCCCACCCTCAACCGGGACCACGACGCGGCTCACGGGATTGGGGGCCCAGCCGGCAGCGCGGCGCGGCGATGCCAAATCCTCCCCGGTGCCCGCCGGCGCAAGACGACTCATGCGAGCCCCCAAGAGCACATGGTGCGGGCGCGGTGAAACGAACCGCCAAGAACATGGACCGCTTCGCAAGCTGGCTTCATGATTCGGCCCCTGCTTCGCTTTTGACAAAGGAGATTGATAACAACACAATCGCGGCCCAAAGGACCGCTTCGCCCACCAAAAGCGCCATCATGCCGGCGCCCGCGATGGCCATCATGGTCCAGACCAGCAGAATCGCCAGGATTGCGGCGGCCACGGAAGCTGGACGCATCAAGCACCTTCCCGGTAGGTTTCCGGCGCGTCTTCGCCCTCGACCGTCAAGACGCCAAAAGCACCCTTGTGGACGCGGTTAATGCTGTGATCCACGAGGAAATAGGGGCCAGGTACCTCAACATCAAACTCCACCATTACAGCCCCGCCCGCGGGGACTAGGGTCGTTTGGACATTGGTCAGGGGCTCGCTTGTTAGGCTACCTTGGCTCCAGACGCGGTCAAAGATTTCACCGATGATGTGGAAGCTACTGACGAGGTTGGGGCCGCCGTTGCCGACAAACATGCGGACCGAGTCGCCAACGCGAACCTGCATCTGGCGATCATCCGTCAAACTGCCAACCCGTCCGTTGAAGACAACAAAGGAGGGCCGCTCATCGTCAGCCTTGTCGCCGTCAAAGACGTGATGCCCGTCGTCCTTGTAGGAGTGGGTGCTGTACAATTCTCCCTGGACAACCACGAATTCATGGTCAACTTCCGGCAAGCCGCCTTCCGGCTCCACCAGAATGAGGCCATACATGCCGCGGGCGATATGTAGCGGCGGGTCATCTTGCGCACAGTGGTAAATGTAAAGGCCGGCCCGAAGCGCCTTCCATGTCAGCGTGGCGGTTTCGCCGGGGGGCGCGGACAGCATGGGTGCCCCTCCGCCGGGGCCGGTCACCGCATGGAAGTCGATATTGTGTGGCATGGTCGAACTGGCTGCGTTGTGGTGGTTGATGGTGACCGTGTCTCCTTCGCGCACTCGAAGCATGGGGCCCGGAACGGTGCCGTCAAAGGTCCAGTATTCGTAGGTGGAACCATCGGCTAGCTCAGCGGTAACTTCGCGGCTCGTGATGTCGAAGGTCACGCTGGCGGGTTCATCGCGGTCCAGCGGCCGGGGAACAGCGTCCGCCGGCAGGCCAATCTCGGCTACGTCCACTGGGCGCGCAGCTGCCAAAGGCCCCAGCATTGGGTTCATTGACCCAGAACTTGAGTCCCCCTGGTCGCTGCTGGCACTGGCACTTTCCGTCACAATCACGGTCGCCACCATGCCGGCCCAGGATCCGTCGGCTCGTTGCGATGCGTGAGGTAAGCAGTAGTACTGGTAGGTCCCAGGCTTGCTGAACGTGTGCGACCACCTGTCGCCCTCCATCATCCAGTCGGCCGGGTCGTCGCCGCTGCCAGCCGTGCCCCATTGGCCGGAGTCCGTGGGGGTTACCGTGTGGCCCACGACATCCTTGTTGACCCAGGTGACCGTGGTGCCGACCGCCACCGTCAACGTGGTCGGGGCAAAGACAATGTTCTGCATGTCCACCGTCGCCGTTCCACCGCCTGAATCGGCGCGCACCGGGGCGTCGATGACCGAACTAGTGCAGCCGGCAAAGGCGACGGCGAGCAGGAGCAGCGCTGGCATGGCCGCGAGTTGTCCTCGTTCCATAGATGAGGTCCAGTCGGCCGCGCGGATAGAGAAACGACCTTGTTCCAAGGCGTGGTTCCCAGGTTTGGGAACCAAGGCATGCACCCTTCCGTTGCGTTGACTGAGTCGAGAGTCGAGCAGGCTCTGGCCAACGATGCCGACAGGCGAATCCTGGCGGCATGCATCCGTAAACCGCTCCAGGCCAAGGACATCAGTCGCAACCTGGACATTCCCTTGGCGTCTACCTACCGGCGCATCAAGGCGCTGGTGGATTCGGGCCTGCTCACAGTGGAGCGCAGCGCCATGACCGCCGACGGAAAGCCCTACGACCTGTATCGAAGCCGCATCCGCAGCGCGAACCTGCAACTGAGCGCGCACGGCATTGATGTATCGTGGGAGGCAAACGCCGGCTTCGAGGACCGCGTTCTCAGCCTATGGAACCAGATGGGGAACTGATATGGAACACGAGATTCTACTTACATTGACCATTCTCAAAGTGCTTACCGTTGCCCTAGGCGGCGTGTTCCTGTGGTTCACGGTCCGTGCCTACATCAAGCACCGGGCGCGAGGGATGCTTGTGCTGTCTCTCGCCGTGGGCCTGATGACCTTTGCAGCCGTGACCGAAGGCGCGGCTCTCCAGGTTTTCGGGGCCAGCCGAGACGTGGCCCACGCCCTGGAGGCGGCGATTACGCTCGCGGCATTTGCCGTCCTCGTGTTGTCGGTGATTACCCACCGCCTGGACTAGCCCGGGCTAGGCGGGAGGCCGCAGCGCAGCGACGCAAGCGGTAGTTTCCTGTGGTGTGTTGCCGGCGGAAAGGCCCTGCACAATCGCGGTGCCAACAATGGCTCCAGCTGCCCCGGCTTCGACAACGCGTTGTACGTCGCTGGCTGCTCGGATGCCAAACCCGACCACCAGCGGAAGACCCGGATTGGCATCCCTGATCGCTTGGCGGGCCCTCTGGACCGTTGCCTCCATGGCTTCGCTCGCGCCGTCCTGCCCGGTCGTCCCGGTGCTGCTCACCACATACAGGAACCCTGTTGCGGTTGCGGCAATAGCGGCCATGCGATTGGTAGGCGTCGTTGGCGTCACTAATGGAATCCAGCCAAGGCCCACCCGATCCAGCGCAGCCCGGATTGGTTGTGCTTCCTCCAGCGGGACATCGGGCAGGATGCACGCGTCGAAGCCGGCCGTCAGCAAGGCATCCGCCCAGCCTTCCCACGAACGCTGGTAGGCGACATTTCCATACGTCATGGCAACCAAGGGGACATTGGGGTACGCGACCCTGAAACGCTGCGCCAGTTCCAGGCAATCTTCCACAGTTGTCCCTGCTCGAACAGCACTGGCCGTGGCGGCCTCAATCACCGGGCCATCTGCTGCCGGGTCGCTGAACGGAATGCCAAACTCAAGCCAATCGGCGCCTCCCTGCACCGCCGCCGCCAAGTGTTCGAACGACGCATCGAGGCTCGGATGACCGGCCACCAGATAGACGCTCAATTTGGGGCCGGCCTTCGCCAGCGCTTCCTTGAGGCGGAGCGACAGGGTAGGTTTGCGGTACGAGGATTCGTCTGATACGTGGCTCATTCAACCACCTCGGCGGAGGCCGCGACGGCGCGGCGACGCACGAGCCAGTCGGTCGCGACAACCACGAAGGCGCCAGTGGCGGCGCTAGCGACGGGCAACCAGAAATCCCCGTCAAGGTTGTCGGGCAGTCGCGGTGCTCCGGCTGCAAACCCAGGCTGGGAACGCCACGGCCAGACACGTGCAATGGCACCTGCCACAAGCCCGGTGAGTGCAGCCAGGGTAACATCGGCGTGGCGGTCAAACAGCCACCTTAGGAGCCTGCTGGCGGCCAGCAATCCGAAGACCGCACCTGCTGCAAACGGAGCCAAAATTGTCAGGTCAAGGTTGGCCGCCGCGCCGAGAAGGGCGTCATAGGCACCCATGAGAAGCAATAGTCCGCTGCCACTGATGCCAGGCAACAGCATGGCCGTTACGGCAATGGCACCAACGAAGATGAGTCCAGGCCAGGCCAGGGTAATTTGCGCAGTGGGCACCCAGGCGAGCGTAGCAGCCAAGAGGGTGGCGGCCACCGCTGCACTGATGGTCCTGGCATCGTGTCGCACAATGCGACGCCACGGTACCGGCACGCTGGCGGCCAAGAGGCCGGCAAAGAGCGCCATGGCAAGAACCGGAAATTGCTCGAGGGCTCGGTGCACTACGTTGGCACCAAGGAAAATCGCCGCTAGGAGGCCCAGGCCGAGGGGCAGCAAAAAGGTCACATCGTGCCGGCGTGCCGCCGCTCGGGCATCAGCATCGTCCGCGCGCCGGAGCGCACGCAGAAATGTTCCCGGCGTTTGAACGCCCCATGCGGCCACGGCTCGCACGAGTCGGGGGTGAATTCCCAAGAGAAACGCCACGGTTCCTCCACTCACTCCAGGGACCAAGTCGGCCACGCCCATGGCCGCGCCCTGACCCACATGGCGCGTCGCCTCAGGGAGTTTCATAGCGCCTCGCCCAGCGCCGTTTGAATGGTGTGTATGTCCTTGTCGCCGCGTCCGCTGAGGTTTACGAGAATCGTTGGTTTGCCCTCGGAGTCTTGCGCCACCTGGCGTGCGGCCGCCAAGGCGTGTGCCGACTCAAGGGCCGGCAGAATTCCTTCCAAGCGGCACAAGTCTTGCGTCGCGGCCAGCGCCTCGGCGTCCGTGGCACTCGTGTAGGTAACCCGCCCTGTCGCCGCTAGATGGGCGTGCTCGGGCCCTACGCCCGGGTAATCGAGTCCCGCGCTGATGCTGTGGGGCTCGATGATTTGGCCGTCCGCATCTTGAAACAGAACCGACAACATACCATGCAGGATTCCAGGTGAGCCGCCAGCCGCGAGGGTTGCTGCATGCTCGCCTGACGCCAGGCCATGGCCGCCCGCCTCAACGCCAATGAGTCGTACATCGTCGTCCCGGAACGCATGGAAGATGCCCAGAGCATTGCTGCCTCCCCCCACGCACGCCACGACAGCGTCGGGTAACCCGTCGGCCTGCTCTTGGCATTGCTTGCGGGCCTCGTGGCCAATGACCTTCTGGAATTCACGCACCATGAGCGGAAATGGGTGTGGACCTACGACCGACCCGACGCAGTAGTAGGCGGCGGGGTCGCCGGCCCATTCACGTAGCGTCTGATTCACGGCATCCTTCAGCGTGCCATTGCCCGAAGTCACTGGACACACCTTGGCACCAAACAAGCGCATCCGAAACACGTTTTGCTCCTGGCGCGCGACATCCTTTTCGCCCATGAAGACCGTTACCGGGATGCCGAGGGCGGCACCCGCCATGGCGGTTGCAACACCATGTTGGCCCGCACCCGTTTCCGCGATGATGTGCGTTTTGCCCATACGTTTTGCCAGCAGCGCTTGGCCCATCACGTTGTTGAATTTGTGTGCCCCGCCGTGCACGAGGTCCTCGCGCTTGAGTAAGACCGTGGCGCCGTAGGCATCGCCAAGGCGTCGGGCCTGATACAAGGGCGTAGGCCGACCGCCGTAGTGCTGGTTCCAATGACCCAGTTCGCGCCAAAAGCCCGCGTCTTCTTGGGCTTCCTTGAAGGCGTCACGAATCTCGTGAATGGCGGGCACCAACGTCTCCGCTACCCACTGGCCACCAAACTCGCCGAAGTAGCCGCGCTCATCAGGCAGCATGCGTCGCCTCCACAAATCGTGCCACGGCATCCGGGTCTTTCATCCCTGGCTTTGCCTCCAGGGCCGAGGACGCGTCCGCCCCGCGACAGGTCGATGCCACGATAGCCGCAGCAACATTGGACGAATCCAGACCGCCGGCAACCAGGGTCAGTAGATGATTGGGAACCTTCGCTGCCATTTGAGCGGTCAGTTGCCAATCGTGGGTGACACCAGCACCCCCCGTGACGCCATTTGTATGAGGTGTATCAAATACATAGCCGGCGGCCTCAGATTCGGATGCTTCGCGGATTTCGGGCGACGCGGCGCCAGGCGCTCGGGCAACCAGAATTTCTACCCGCGAAGGGAGCATCTTCCGAACATGGTCCAGGGCGAGTTTTGCATTGTGCACTTGAACGAAATCCGGCTGGACCAGGTCCGCCCAACCGGCCAGTGCAGCCGCATCATCAGTCGGCGTCACCAGAACGGTTCGCACACCACATTTGCGGGCCGCGGCAACAAGGAGTGCAGCGTCGTCAATGGAAACGCTTCGCGGCGAGCGGGGCGCGGCCACGACCACGCCCGCGAGGTCCGCCCCCGCGTTGGCCGCAGCGTCCACATCCTCGACCCGGGTCAAGCCACATACCTTGGCCAGTGGACGCTGAATGGCACGCAGCGCCAAACCTGGATGGGGTGCCTTCGCTACGGCTGTGCCAACCAGGACGGCTTCTGCACCGGCTTGCATGGCGGCGATGCGGTCGCCACGGCGACTCATACCTGACAGCGCCAGCACCGGTCGGCCTAGCTGGGCTACGTGTCGTACAATTTGGAGCGCTTGGCCAAGGTCAACTTCCAGCGTATCCAAGTTGCGCGCATTGACGCCGATGAGCTCGGCGGTGGATTCACAGGCCGCGTGAGCTTCGTCCATGGTGCAGACTTCCAGCAACACCTCCAACCCACGGTCGTGCGCGGCTGCTACCAGTTCCTCGCGCCGTTCCGGCGTCGATGGAAACAAGCGTTCAATGAGTAGCACCGCACTGGCGCCGTTTCGCGCGGCGGCGTCCAGTTGCCGCTCGTCAATAATGAAATCCTTCATCAGAAGCGGCAAGCCGACGCGATGCGCCTCTTGGAGGTCGGAAAGAGATCCGTCGAAATTGTCCGGGTCGGTCAGAACCGAAAGGGCGGCCGCGCCACCCCAGTGGTATTCCTGGGCCAATGAATGAGCGGTGCGGTCCGTCAACCGCCCCTCGCTTGGACTTCGCCGTTTCACTTCGGCGATGACGGGGTGCTGGGCGGACCGGAGCGCTGCCAAGAAGCTGCCCCGTTGTGCCAGTGGCGCCTCGCCCGGGCGTTCATCGTAGTACCCCCTGTTCAAGCGGTCATTGACGTCTAGGAGGAAGCGCTGCAGGTGACCTTCAGGCAGCGCTGGCGCCGACATCCTAGCGGCGTCCGTCGTGGCCAGAGGAGCCGCTGTCCACCGCTTCTTCGGCGCCTGCTTCGTCCTCCGTGCGCGTGGTTTCGAAGATGTTCTTGCCGACGATGAGCCCCAAACCACCAAAGGCGATGCTCAGGATGAAACTAATGATGGCCGCACCTCCCAGGAAACGCGCCGT
>JBFJXH010000079.1:0-7646 GCA_041623215.1 Thermoplasmatota archaeon | reverse complement strand
TGTTTGTCGGTGTGCTCACGGTCACATGGTTGCTTACATGGCGCGTGCCAGCCACACTGCGAGCCTGCGCCCGGTTGGTCCGGGGGCGCGGCGGCGGCAAGCAGAGCCAGCCAGATCCGGGGCACAACTCCAAGAGCTAGGTCAGAGCCCGGGTGCCGTTCCCGGCGGGCCACGGGGCTCATGAGGCATCGCCCCAGACATCGTGTACACCCGCTCAAGCGTCAGCCAACCGCCACAGCCACTGCTTCGTCGTGGCATCCGCGTCCGAGGCAGCGGTCCCTTCGCGCCGCAAGACGCTCAGGAATTGTAGGGTGGACCCCGGCAAACAAACGCCTTGCTTGACCGCCTCATCGTCAATCGCACTAGCGGGCAGTGCGGCGCCATCCTGCAAAAGACCGCGGAGCCAAGCTTCCGCCTCGCCGCGGCCCATGCGGCGCCGACCATCACCACAGGGCTCGCTGACGTCTTTCCCCTCGCCTTCGTCGAGTGCCTTGTGAAGCACATCCACAGCAAGCCGGGCAAGGTACCGGGCATTTCGGGGGAGGTCGGGCAGTTTTTCCAACACGCAGGTGGGACTTCGTGCCCTGGCCGACTCTAGCGTCCCGCCAACAATGCAGTCGCAGAGCACGCTGGCGGTTGCCAACTGGTAGGGGCTTCCTAAGCTCTCGAACGACGCTGCTGCTACGGTGTCCCCCACGAGACGCAGGTGCAAGGTCAGGACATCCCCGCAGGCGGGATTGCCAAGACTCGCCACCACCGTTGCATCATCGAGTGGCCCGTGATGCACGGGCGCCGACATCCGCTCCTGCAACAACGTCGGCATGTCAAGAATCCGCCAAAGCAGGCGGGGCACGAATTTCGTAGTACGTGATGGCTGTGTAGGTTGTATCGTCGTACGTGGCCGTGGCCGTCACCCTATGCCGCCCAGGGGTGCGACTAGCGTCGTCGGTGAAGGAGAAATGGGCCACGCCGTTGTCGTCAGTAACCGCCAACGCAGGGCTGGTTGCCCCTGCACCCCCTCCAGTAAGAATTGCTAGCACCGTGGATGTGCTCGTTTCCTGGACGCGTTGCAAGGTCACCGTGACGTTGGCAATGCCTTCGTCTCCTTGGTCCATGACCAGCGTACCCGCTACCGGCTGGTCATGCATGCCCGGGTGCCGGTTGGATGCAAAGTAGGGCCTGCTGAAGTCGCCATCCATGTCCAGGATGAAGCGCAGCGAGCCTCCGAACGTCCACGCGATTTGGGTTTCAACGGTTGCATCTCCCAGACTTGTCGCCCGGATGGACACCACGGGCGTGGCCCCGGACGACGGTACGACCGCTGGCACCGAGATGTCGGCGGTCGCCCCGGGCGCCAGGGTGAGATCTCCTGGCAGCGACATCTGCCAAGCGGTTTGGTACGATGAGGTAAAGCGGAAGGTGTCTGGGACCGACCCCATGTTGGTGAGGGTTCCTTGCAGCGTGACGGCCGCCCCGGGGTCGCGCGGTTGGTCCTCCGCCACGGCGACCGCCGACGACGTGGCCTCCCGATGCTCGCGCAGGTGGACGACGAAACTCTCTTGCCATGAATGCTCGGCGTCGCTTACGGTGAGCAGCACAATGTTCGCACCTGCCCGGTCTGGGCCAAATCGGTGACTGGGCGCGTGCGCGGTGCTGGTGTTGCCGTCGCCAAAGTCCCACAGGTAAGCAAGGCTGGCCGTGCTTTGGTCACCGTCAATCACGTTGGCGACGAAGGCTACAGGTTTGGTTGCCATCGGGTCGGGCGTCGTAGAGGCTACCGCGCGAATGATGGGGTTCGCATTCTCGATGACATGCAACGCCCCTCCATCGCCAATTAGCGGCACCCCTTCGCCGATGATTACCTCGGCCCAGCCGTCGCCGTCGAGGTCGTCGATGGCGGGGCTGCTGATGGCGCCGTCGTTGGGCAATTCGTAAGCCCAGAGAATCGCCTCATTGGCAAGGTCGATGCCATACACGGTACCCGGCAATGCATCGGATTCCAACGGCGACTCGAGATTGACGCGAACCGGCGTCGTGGCAGCCACGACGTCCATGTCGCCGTCGTTGTCGAGGTCGCCAAGCGCGACGCTGGAAAGCACCCAGGGGTCGACGTCGCTCGGCTTCCACGGCAGCGAAACACGATAGTCCAAACTGCGCCCTGTCGTCGTAACTTCCCAGGCGCGGACCGTGGTCCAGTCGCCGTAAATGACCTCGATGACACCGTCGTCGTCAATGTCGTGCAGCACGGGCGTACCAATCCCGCTTGTGGGAATGGTGACTTGCAGCGAGCAATCGGCGTTGAGAACACGCGTCTGACTCAGGGTGTCGGCAGCCACAATTTCAATCCCGCCATCGTTGTCAATGTCGGCGGCGACCGGGCTGCCCATGCTGGCAGCGGCCATGACGTGGCTGCAGTGCAGCGAACCATCTTGCTCGAACACGAATAGTCCCTGGCCGCCGCTTTTGGCGTTCGGGAACAGAATTTCAATGGCTTCGGGCAGACCTGTGGTGATAGCCACCTCAAGCGTATCATCGCCATCCAAGTCCTGGATGAGCGCCGAGGACCAGGCGGGTCCATCCAATACCGCCGACCACACTTCGTTGCAATGCTGGTCGAAAACCATCAGGCTGCCTGCCTCGTTGCCTTTCGAGCCGCCAATGACGAATTCGAGGCCGGGGCGTGTAGCATCCAAGTCAGCCACCATGGCCGAGGATGCCAGCAGGTCGCGGCCTGCTGTGCCAACCGTGGCGCTGCATTGGACGCCGCCGGTACGTGCGTCGTGGACGCGGACCGTGGAATCGTCCAGGCTGGCCACGATGACCTCCAACGCGCCGTCGCCGTTTAGATCACGTACCGTTGGCGTGGCGATGTAGCCAGCTGGTGCTGGCACAGCCTGCGCGCGAGCCCACAAGGTGGAGCCATCAGCGCGTGTGGCCAACAGTTCACCAGGCTGGTTGATGCCCGTGTAGGTTCCGTAGAACGCGATTCGTTCGCCGTCAATCTCGGCCGTCGTGATGCCGGAAAGAATCGGGCCTGGAGTGGTAACGAAGCGATCGGTGGCAGACAAGATGCCTGCCGGAACGTCGGTCCGCGCTTCGTGGGCGGGGTTGTAGCGAAATTGCTGCCACGCTCCCTCTGTTGGCAGTGCCGTGGCCGCCAAGAGGACAGCTACCGCCAGCACGACCACCCGAGTTTCCATGCGAAATGGACCGGCCGGTATGGTTTTAGGGGTTGGGGTGCACTGCGCTTTCGGCCCTCCTGTTGACGCACCATGCACGCACAACTAGGCTCAAGTAGCCGAGGGGGCTGAAGCACCAATCTCGTCCGGTGGTAGACCAATGGACAACCGACTTCCCTTAACACTCGCTGTCACAGCGGCACTCCTAGCCGTTGCCCTTGTACCCCTGTCCATCGCGGACGACCACCCGCTAGTTCCGGGCAGTCGACTCGTTGACATGGGCGACCGCTTCGTAGCTCGCATTACGCTACCTCAGTCGGTGGAGGATATCCACCAAAACAACTTCACCGGTAATGCCACCCTGGCGGATGTCGCCGATGGTCTGCCGGGTGTTCCGACCCGTACGCCCGCCGCAACGGTGTTGGACCTGCGGGAAAACGAACTGGTCTACTTCGACGTGGCCGTTTGGACTGGACCCCACGAAAGCTGGTACGATGGCAACACGTACGGCATGTCGCCCATTTCCCCCGCGCTGGGCGACCAAGCCACCCTCCAACTCAACATCTACCCGGCTCGCGCCAATAATCCCAACTTCGAGCGCGAGGCCATTTACACAGCACCCATCAGCCTAGATGGAACCCTCAGCATGTACGAGGACGGCCCGCGCTACGCGGGTGAACGCATCGGCGTTCCGGTCTCCGTCCTTGAGGATTACGTGATTGCCAACACGCTCGAGAGCACCACAGCGCGCTTCGCCGTATCCGTGTCAGGCTGCCACCACCAGAACTGGACCCGCAGTTGGGTCGCACCAACGAGCCCTGACCGCTACTACGAGGTTGACTTGTGCGGTGAATCGTTCCACTCGGCAACCACCAATTACCTCATTCACAACGGCCTCCTGAAGCGCGCCGGCACCCGGGAAGCGGACAACATGGAATCGAACTTCTTCCGCAACTTCGGCGTCAACCTCTCGACGCCCATTGAGCTCTACAAGAGTGGCGGCGACATGGGCATGCGAGGAACCAGCACGGGCGACGGCTTCCTTGCGCGCATCGTGTTCCCGCAAGCGGACTTCCAATACAGCCCCGAGGGCGCGCTGCAGCCGGTCGGCGACACCGTGCGCCAATTCGTGCCGAGCGTTCCGCTTCGAACCCCGGCCGGCACCGTCGTGTACGAAGATCGCAGCGACTTCAGCCTAGCCGTGAGCATTAGCCTCTATGAGGACTACGGGTTCAATGAATACAACCCGGCGCGCGACGGCAACTACATGCTAGAATTCTACCACGTGACGACCCGTAACGATGATGGCGTGCCCGGCTACGCTGGCTACGCCAGTTACCCCGCCATTTACGCCCAGCCGTTCCAGACCGGCAATGGCGACCCGTCCGACGACGGCCTGCCCGGCGGCGAATACGGTAGCGGGTTCCGCACCGTCGTCGTGCCCACGAGCGCCATCATCCAACTCGACCCCGTGCGAACCGGGAACCACTTCTTGGTTGGTGTGCGCGACTGCAACCCGCCCAACGAAGATGCGTGCAGGACCTCCATGCACTCGGTGACCACCAACACCATGTTGGCCTACGGCAACCAGACGCCGGTTGGCGTCCGCATGGCGCGCGACCTTGCCGACCGCATCGAAACTGATGATGCCAACACTGGCATTCGCAGCACCGCGACGCCCTTCTACATGGTGACCCAGCGTGGTACAGCGTACGACTCCAATCCCGGCTTCGGCGTGCCCTACACGCCGGTGCTGCTGATTCCCGACGAACCCAGCCAGGCGGCCGAGCCCTACACCGGCTCGTTCGATGTGCTCGTGGGCGGCAGTGTCCCGTCGGTCGAGCCCGACAACCCCAACCGGCTCAAGACGCAGCACCCGGACCAAGTCCGCGCCTACCTCACCGTTGGCCGCGGACCCTACATTGACATGCACCCCGGGGACGCCAGCCGCTGTGAGTTACATGGTGACGACTTCTTCGCTAACACCACGTACATCGCACAAGACCAGCAGTTTGCCTTGACCTTCGACTTCGAAGACCACTGCGCCGAATTTGGCGACATGGGCAACACGACGTGGGGCCACCTGGAAATCTACGACGGACCATTCCAAATCCTGACAGCGACCAATCCCGCCGCAGCCCCCTGGATGGCCGACCGCACCGACTACGAAGGTCTCTGCCGGGCGTTCCTCTACGGTGCCGCGGGCTTGCCGGCGCCTGGCCAGTCGCCCACCAACCCGACCAATCCGTTCTACGGTCTGGCTGACACGCTGTGCAGCGCCTAAACGCGGCTTTAGCTCCCAGGGGCGCTACGAATCAGAGGGGGCGCGGGTCGCCCGCGACCAGCACGCGCATTCCAGCCAGGCTTAGCGTTCGCTGGGCCGGTTGGTGGCCGAGCCACACTTGATTGGCGTATCCGCAAGGTGCGGGTAGGCAGCCGCCCGAGAGAATGCACGGTGCAGGATTCGAACCTGCGAAGCACTAAGCAGGAGATCTTGAGTCTCGCCCCGTTGGCCACTTGGGTAACCGTGCATGAGGTGGCGGCTGCCGCGGGACCGATGCGGACCCGTCGCGGGGCGGCCGACGCGGGCCGCCGGTTTTAACGGCACCGGGGCTGGCGCGCTCGTGAACTGGGACGGCGTCTTGGTGCGTTTCGGCGAAGTGGGCATCAAGTCGGCGCCGGTGCGACGCCAAATGTTGGGGCGACTCCAGAACAACTTGCTGGACGCCATGGTCTTGGCGGGCGTTGAAGGCCAAGTAACCATCTTGGGCAGCCGCCTGTGGATGGTTGGACCCGACACGAGCGCGCTCCTTGACGTCGCTACCCATACCTTTGGCGTGGTATCCGCCAGCCTTGCCCGCAACGTGGCCGCCGACATGGAGCCGATGCAAGCGAGTGCCGTGGAGATTGCGCTCGACGAAACTGCTTGGCACCGATTCGCCATCCGCGCCAGCAGGGACGGCAAGCATGCCTTTACCAGTCAAGACTTGGGCATCCAGCTTGGCAACGCCGTCTACGCGGCAGCCGAGAAAGACGGGCGCCAGCCCAAGGTTGACCTTACCGCGCCCGATCTTGAAGTGTACGTCGAAGTTCGCGACGCCCAGGCCTACCTTTATCGGGCGAAGGTCGCGGGCCCCGGCGGCTTGCCAGTGGGCTCTCAAGGCAAGGTTGTTGCCCTGCTGTCCGACGCCAACAGCGCAGTCGCTGCATGGTTCATGCTTCGACGCGGCTGCCGCGTCGTGCCCGTCCACGCAGGCGACATGGGCAGTGCTCCCGTGGAGCTCATTGAGGCGCTTGTGCCTTGGGGGCTCTCACGCGATGTGGACCTCCTGCCCGCCTGCTCAGGTTCCGTGAGCAAAAGGGCGCTAGTAGAGGCAGCAGCTACGCTGGCACGGAGCATTGGAGCCGTCGCCGTTGTCACCGGAGATTCGCTAGCCTCACGCCTCGTCGTGGGTGCCGGCCCTGTTCCGGTGCTTCGGCCGGTAGCGGGTCTTGATCCTGACGTAGTTGCTGATTGGCGGCAGCGCATTGGAGGACTTGAGCCGGACGAGGATGCGCCATCCATTATCCGAGACGAGAGTTCGGAAACCGCTGAGACGCTGTTGTCCATGCACCGGCGAATCCAGGTGTAGCGTGGCCCGAATCCTAGTGGTAGGCGCCGGGGCAATTGGTGGCTTGCTAGCCTCACACCTACATGTGGCGGGCCACCAGGTCACTGCAACGGCACGGCCAGCAACCATCGCGGCCATGGAAGGTTTCTCCATTTCCGGGTGCACGGAATTCCACGATGGCTCCTTCTTGGACCACTATACGCCCGAGCCGGATGGCGAGTTCGATCTCGCCTTTGTGACCACGAAGGCGACGGCCACGGCCGCCGCAGCTCAAGTTGCGGCGAAGCACGCGCCCCTGGTGGTATCGATTCAGAACGGTTTTGGCAACGGGACCAAGCTAGTTGCGGCCACCGGCCAAGCAGCCGCCAGTGCGGTGGGCACCACCAGCCACGGCGTTACGCGTCGGCGCCCAGGAGATTTGGTCCACGCAGGCGTCGGCTTGACCCACATTGGGCCGGCGACGCCAGGGCACGAAGATGCAGCCCGGGCAGCCTACAGCTTGCTCATGGATGCGGGCTGGAGCCCCCAGTGGCATGACGACATGGCCAGCCCAGTGTGGACAAAAGGCGTCGTCAACGCGGGCCTGAATCCGGTAGCGGCGCTAGCCGGCGTCCCTAACGGGGGGGTGGCAAGCGAACCACTGTTGTGGCAGCGCTGCGAAGGGCTACTTGCCGAAGGCGCGGCCTTGGCGCGGGCGGCGGGCATCCACCTGCCCGCGGACTTATCCGACCTGCTCAAGCAAACGCTCGTCGCCACCAAAACCAACCGGTGCAGCATGGTACAGGACGTCGACGGGAAGCGGCCCACGGAGATTGAGCAAATCACGGGTTATCTCATTCGCTGGGGACGGCGGCTC
>JBFJXH010000078.1:0-7659 GCA_041623215.1 Thermoplasmatota archaeon | reverse complement strand
TCGATTCTTGCGCGGAATGCCTCTGTAGCGAAGCGGAAATGCCACGTTCTCAAGGACGTTCATGTGTGGAAACAGGGCTGGTTCCTGGAACATCATGCCCATGCGCCGGTGGTGGGGCGCGAGATGCTGGACCGGCTCGCCTGCCCAGAGAATTCGCCCTCGTTGTAAGGATTCTAGGCCAGCGATGCAGCGCAGGAGCGTGGACTTGCCGCAACCACTTGGCCCCATGACAAAGGCTGCTTCCCCGGGGGTGACAGTTAGGTTCACGCCCTTCAGGACCTGCGTGTCGGCGGCCGGAACCCGAGATGGGGTGGCGTAGGCGAACCTTGCGTCCTCAACGCGAAGTGTCAGAACCGCACCTCGCGAGGGGCGAAGCGCTCGGCCAGCATCATCGATGCCGCAGCTAGCACCATCAGGACGCCGGCCAAGGCAGTCGCCATGCTGCGTGCAAGCGGGTCAAACGGCCGGTCATGGGCATGCACCCAAACGGCCAGGCTCATGTTGTCCGTTCGCATGAGTACCAAGCTGGCCCCGAAGTCGCCAATGCTGATGGCAGCCGTAAGGCCTGCGGCCGCCGCAAGGGCCGGGCGAAGAAGCGGCCCATAGATGGCTCGAGCCCGTGCCCACGCGCTGGCACCGAGCACCGCCGCCGCTTCTCCGAGCCTTGGGTCGAGCGCGTGCATGGCGGGAATAAGAATCCGTGCTGCGAACGGAAATGCCACCAGCGTGTGGGCGATGATGATTTGGATGCGCGTGCCGCGCAAATCAAGCAATCCAACGGCGCCAAAGGCCAGCAGAAATGCCAGCCCCAGGATGACGCTGCTTGTGCCAAGTGGCAAGCCGGCAGCCAATTCGGCTCCTCGTTGCCACCAGCGTCGCCGCCCACCAGCGCGGGCGCCGGCCTGACGAAGTGCTGCGGCCCACAGGAGGGCAAGGGCGACACTTACCAAGGCGGTCATGAGAGCATACGCTACGGTGCGGTCCAGCACTTGGACAAAGTCGAACCCGACTCGGTGGGCAGGGTGCGTCGCGTCAAGCAGTGCGCGCCACGGCTCCAAGCTCCAACGGCCGCGAACCTGGAATCCTCCGGCTAACAGTGCGATAACGGGCGCGAGGGCAACCGCAAGGGCCAGCCAGCCCACCAGGCGGGCCGCCTGTTTCGCTCCTTTCGAAGGCGGCCTGGTAGCGCTGCCCTGGGATGGGCCGGCGGGCAGGGCTTGCCTGCGCAGGCCAAGGTAGGCCCAGAGTAGGGTGGCATTGAGGGCCAACTGCACGGTCGCCAGTGCTGCCGCTCTCTCGTAGCGTGGAAAAGCGCCCCCGACCTGTTGGTAGAGTAGCGTTTCAATCGTCCAAACCTCGTTTGCGCCAAGCAGGAGCACGACGCCGAAACTGGTCAGGCTGAACAAGAAAACCAACAGCGCAATGGCAATCAGTTGCGGTGCCAGAAGGGGCAACGTCACGCGCAGCCAGGTCGCCCAGGGTGATGCACCGTGGACCTGGGATGCCGCTTCCATAGCGCGCGGGCGGTTCTCGAGCGTGGTTGCAAGCAGCCGAGCAGCGAAGCCGTAGTTGTAGTAGGCATGCGCCACGACGACCGCCGCCAGTGGGCTCAAGCCCGAAAGGACACCCACTTCCCGAAGCCCGAAAACTACCACGAATACAGGTAACACAAAGGGTGCGGCGTGCAATGCCAGGTGCCAGCGCTGCTCGGGGATTCGGAAGCGATGGTATAGGGTAGCCAACGGTACGGCGATGAGAAACGTAGCCAGCACGCTAAGAATCGCTTGGAAAAAGCCCATGGCGATGCGTTGCCGCGCATAGGGTCCAACCAGCCACTGCCACGCAGTGGCGTCTAGGCCGTTGCCAAGCACGGTCACTAGGGGGTACGCGTAGAACAGGAGGAGAAACGCCACGGGCAGCCCCAGCAGGGCGGCCCAGCCGAATCGCGCTTGCCAGCGGCTCGCAGATTGACTGGCTACTGCTTGTTCGCGTGCAAGGTGTCGGGCCGTCAAACACATCCGTAGTGTTCGCACAGGGCGACCCAGTCGGCGACCCAGTCGTCCACGTTGGCAGCAATCACATCGTGGTCGAGACGCGCCGTACTAAAGGTTCCTGGCGGGGGGTCAATGCCAGCGTACGTGCCACTGACATCAATCCCTGCGACGACCGGGTAAATGGCATTCGCTGGCGCGGCCAATTCTTGGAATGCGTCCGTGAGCGTGAATTCAATCCATGCCTGCGCCGCAGCCAAGTTCGCCGTGCCGTTGATGATTCCCATGGTCTGAATCTGGTGGAATGCGGCGCTGCGGTCCAAAAGGACCTCCGGCAATGTTTCAGCAGGCGCTTCGTAGTAGTGCTCGTAGGCTGGACTGGTGGTGTAGCTGGTCACAATGGGGCGGTCGCCGACATGGCCGTCAAGCCACTTGCCGTACCCGCCGCTGAAGTGAACCTCGTAGGCCTCAGTCCACCCGGAGGTAATCTTGACGCCATTCGTGAACAGGTCGGCCCAGTAGTCCATCCAATCATCGCGGCCTTGGTCATTCTCGGGGAAACGGGCAATGGTGGCCAGGAGGAAGCCGAGGCCGGGGCTACTGGTGCGAGGGTCTTGCGTGGCAAACAGGTGTGCGTTGGCAGCCACATCATGGAGGTTGCCGATGGGTGTGTTGTTCAGGGCCTGGTGGTGGATGTCCACGTTGATGGCGATGTAGCCGTGGTCAACGGGAGTGGCCGGCCAGGCGTCGTGGTGATGGTCGTCGTGGTCAGACTCGTGGTGTCCGGGGGCGTCGTCGCCCTCAAGGAAGAAGAGGTATTGGGGGGCAATCCGATGTCCCAGAATCGGCGTGTAAGGCTCGAACACGGAGGCGCCGCCCGCACACGTAAGTGCCTGTCCAAACAGGACGTTGTCGATGCCATACACCACATCAAACGTGGGTGAAACGGAGGACGTCGCCTCAAGGCACGCTTGGTTGTAGGCGCTGCCAGCGTCACCGGCCGACACGTGCGTGACGGTCGCGCCCGTGAGGTTGTAGAACATCGACTTGGCTTGGTCGAAGGCGAAGAAGGCGCCGTGATCCAACACCGTCAGCTGGTGCCCCGTCAAGTCGGGCCAATGCTCGCCGTCAAAGCCCAACTCAGCGAATGTGGGTTGATGGTCGGCCTCGTCATCCGAGAGGAGGTCGAGGCAGCCTGCCATCGCGGGCAGAATGAGGGCTAGGGCAACTAGGGGGGCGCGGGCGATGAGGTTCATGGCTTCAACCCTGCCCGCAGGAGGAGCCTGGGGCACAGTAGGATGAAGGATGGGTCAGTTAGGCGCACATAAAAGCACCTTTCTGGCTTCTGCTGAGCTCGGCCGTCCAAGATGCATGGGCCAAGCCAGGGGCCGGGGGAGGCAATCGCCGCGCGGACCGGGTGCACAGCAGAAAGGGTGCCAGCGACGCGCGGCGGAGGCTTGCCGGTTGTCTAGTATCGGGGGCCGACTTCGACGGGCGCCAAGGTGGCCGCGGGCTCCCGCGTCGCTGGGCCACGTCCTTCTTGGGTTGCGAAGTACAGAATCTGGGCCCCATCGGGGAGGGCCCGCAATAGGCCGGCGGCCTCAAGGCGTCGCAGGTGCCAGCGGACCGTGCCAGGATTCATGTCCAATGCCTCGGAGAGAGCTCGTTGGTTCATGCCGGGGTTGGCTGTAATGAATTCGATGAGGCTTGCGGCATTGGGGTTTCGTAGCGCGGCGTTGCGAAGGGCGACCGCTCGTGCCGCAATGCCACCTTCGACCGGGTAGTAGAGTCGGCGTCCTTGCACCTTTTGCGTGCGGACCAATTCTGCCATCTCAAGCTTGCGAAGGTGCCACTGGGTGTTCGTCACGGCGGTGTCGTGGCGGTTGGCCAGTTCGCGCAGGTGGAGGCCAGGTTCTTCCCGCAAGGATGCCATCAGGTCGGCCCGAAGGGGGTGCTCCAGCACGTTTTCGCGGTCAATGTGGCGCAGTCCGCCGACGCCCAGGTAGTAAAGGAGACCTAGCACCCCCAGCAGCGTGGCGCCGCCGGCTGCGATTCCCCACGTCATGCCTTCGCTCCAGGCGCTTTGATCGTCGGCCGTAGCAAGCGGATCGTCAAGGGCTTGGGCGCTTGGCGCGGCGGCCAAAGCAAGGGCGGTCAGGGACAGTGCGGCTAGTCGTCGAATCATAATCTTACTCCTGTGCAGGGGATGGTTTCTGGGAGAAGGCGGAGACGGAAAGGGGGAAGCCGGCCGCGTCGTGGCCGGAGTGTTTTCGAGCGTTGGATTGGGGTGATGTGGCGCGTCCTTGGGTGGCTTCGAGAGCGTTGCTGCCCAAGGGCGTGGCGAAGATGGTGCGTTCGTCGCTGCGGACGAGTTCCTCCAACAGGCCGGCGTCGCGTAGGCGGCGAACATGCCAGCGCACGTTGCCGGCGCTCAAGGCGAGGCCACGGGCAAGGTCATTGGTGTTGGCTCCTGGCCGAGACGCGATTGCGTCGAGGATGGCTGCGGCGTTGCGATTTTGGATGGCCGCAACAGCGCGACCCAGTTCGCGGGCGGCGACGCCACCTTCTGTGGGGTGGAACACGCGGTACCCGCCTACCTGCTCGGAGCGCACCAAGTCGGCCGCTTCCAGTTTGCGCATGTGCCACAGAATGCTGCTCGACTTCATGCCAAACTCGTCGGAGAGCTTCTTGAGATGGACGCCCGGAGTCGCCATCACGAACCCGTAGAGCATGGAGCGCTGGGGGTTCTTGAGGGCCTCCTTGGGCGAGACATAGCGGGTTACTAAGGCGAAGCCGGTTACGCCGAGGGCGGCAGTCAATAGCCCGGCGAAGCCGACGAGCGTCAAGGGTCCCATGAGCGCGTCGCGCAGATCAGCGCCCAGGCCGGGGTCTCCCGCCGCGGGGTCCTCGGCGGGGGCGTCGGCACCATCGCTGTTGCCCTGCGTCCAGTCGTCGGCGGGCGTTCCGGTTGCCGGAACTTCCTG
Source organism: Thermoplasmatota archaeon (assembly GCA_041623215.1). Classification (GTDB taxonomy): domain Archaea; phylum Thermoplasmatota; class E2; order JACPAO01; family JAHFTW01; genus JBFJXH01. The sequence continues at coordinate 2,684 of JBFJXH010000078.1, read as the reverse complement.
GCCTGTTGCACCTTCAATGGTGTCAACAACGTCCTGCGGGTCCAGGGGGGTCGCTGCACTCGTCGAAGCTGCCACCAGCATTGTGAGCGCTACAACCGTGAAGGTACCCAAGACGCGGACGGCCGCCATCATTCTTGCCCTGTGGGCTCCAGTCTTAAAAAGGGTTTCGGGGGTCAGAGGGAACAGTTGGTCGCGGGTGGTTCTTGCAGGTGCCCTCCTGGTGCGCCCCTTCCTTTTATCAACCACCCCTTTGTGGCGCGCTCCAGCCATGGCGGCCCAGAACGTCACGCCGACTCGGAGCGAGCTCATCAACGTCAAGCGACGCATCCAGCTCTCCAAGAACGGCTACAATCTCTTGAAGAAGAAGCGGGATGGCCTGATGTTCGAGGTCTTCGAGATTCTTCCCAAGGTGAAGACCATCCGCCAGGACTTGGTTTCCACCTACCGCGAGGCCAAGGAAGCGATTGCGGCGGCTGAAGTGGTTGAAGGCGGTCTGGCTGTGAAGTCGGTGGCTTACGCGGCCGGAAGCCCGCCTACGGTCAGGCTGTCAGAGAACAATATCATGGGCGTTCGCGTCCCGAAGATTGAGGCTGACAGTGTCGTCAAGAGCCTCTCGGAGCGCGGCTACGGTATTGTTGGCACCAGCGCCGCCATTGACGAAGCGGTGGACGCGTACGAGAAGCTCGTGGAGCAAATCATCGTCGCTGCCGAGTATGAAACCGCCATCAAGCGCCTGCTCGATGAGGTGGAAAAGACCAAGCGGCGTGTCAATGCCCTGGAATTCAAGGTGCTGCCTGAACTCGAAGAAGTGCAAGGCTTCATCAGTCTCCGTTTGGAGGAGATGGAGCGCGAGGGCCTCTTCACCATGAAGCGCATCAAGGCGAAGCAGTAATCGAAGCTTGGCCTCTCCCCCGATTTACCTAGTCGTGTGAACCTGGCGCGGCTAGCTCGGCCCTTTTAGGCCGCCGAACCGTAAGCGCCGCCTGTCCAGTGGCACTGCAAGTATGCCTGGGCGCAACCCCGCCGCGGACCGGCTGCTGGTGCGTGGCCCTAGACAACCGAGAGATCGAGGTAGACGAAGTCCTCGATGTGGCGCGTTCCATCTTGATAATGATCCCACATTGCTAGCGCCGAGTCTAGGTCGCGCACGCCGGCAAACGCCCCTCCGTAGCTCGTCACGTCGGGGTCGCCACCCAGCACCACTGTTCCTGCCGCACCAGCCATCGTGGCCGTGAGGCGAACATCGAAGGCGTCGAAGCCATTGTTGTCCATGTCCTGGATGAGCCAATCGGATGACGTGAAGCGGCCGTCTGCGTCAACATCGATGTAGCCAATGGAGGCAATCCCGTCCGCCAAGCCACTTGTGCCAGTCGCCACCGCGGCCGGGTCGTAGGCGTTGCCAAGTTCCAGGGTTGCCGATGCGCTGACTCGGGTGAAGGCAAGATTACCCGCTACGCCGACGAGGCGAATGTGGCCAATGGCAATGCTGGCCGGGCAGGTGTCCGATTCGGGCACAAGGTACAGCCCGTCGCCGTTGTCCCAGGATGTTGTACCCCCTCGGTCGTCCCAGCAGATGGCACTGCCACCAAAGTAGTGGAGCTGCCGAACCATGTCGCCCGAGAAGGGGCCAACAAGCGTTCCGCCGCCAAAGGATCCGTCGTCGTACAAGCGAAGGTCGCCGACACCAACGAAGCCTTCCATTGTGCCTGGTACGATGAGCGAACCGCCGAGGGTCAAGTCGCCCGAGATATCCACGTTGCCGATGAAGTCCGCGGCCCCCGTGCTGCCGGCTGCAACAATCCCGTAGCCCTCGCTCGTGCCAAGCTCCGCATAGACGCCCAACGGGTTGCCGGAGTATTCCCCGCGCACACCAGCATCATTACTGTGGCCCAGCACACCAAAGTTGTCGCCGGCTGATACGCCTGTGCTGATGCCGACCACGCCCATTTCGTAGCCGGTCCGGTCTAGCGTTAGAATTCCGTCAAAGTCGGTAGCTCCCTGTGCACCAAGGTACCCGCGGGTGGGGCCAAATTGACCATCGCCGCGGACGGCGCCGTAGCCCGTGAGTCCACCGCCTGGGTGCACGCTGTTGATGGACCAACCATCGACGGGGGCGCTGCGAACCCCAAGGTCCGCCCCGGTCAGGGTCAAGTCGCCGGTCATGACATCGGCGACATCACTGCGGAGGAACTGGGTCGAATCCAACGTGTCCAGGGTGTCCGCGTTGCTGCTTCCATCGTCCAACTCGCAGGTAACCCCACCTGCTTGGTCGATGGCGCGTATGCTGCTGCCTGCGGCGCAGGAGCCCGTGACGCGGTTCTGGGTTGCCGTGGGGTCGGTGCTGAGCGTCGTGCCGGCGAGGGCGAGGCCGCTTCCGGCGGTGTAGGTGGTATCATCGTCGCCATCATCGAGGCCGGCCGGCCGACCCGTGATACTTGTCCACGGGATGCCGGTGAGGCCGCTGCCGTTGCCGATAAACATGAACGAGGTCGTGGTGCCGTCAACGTTCAAATCGTCACTCAGGTCGAATTCACCGGGTGCGTCGTCCCATCGAAGGAATTCTGCAAGGCCGGAATCAAAGTACAGCGAGTCGTCATCGGTTGCCGAAGCGCTACCGACTTGCAGGTCTTCTCCTACAACCAGCCCGCCACTGCCTGCCACGGTTAGGGTCGTGCCGGTGAACG
>JBFJXH010000077.1:0-7662 GCA_041623215.1 Thermoplasmatota archaeon | reverse complement strand
CGGCCCGTCGTAGGCGTACATGGCCGCAACTGCTTCGCGGGCCTCGACCGCGTCACTTGGCGCCGCCACGCGGAAATTGGGCAAACCGCGGTAAATGCCTACGTCCTCTAGCGCGTGTGCGCTGGACCCGTCTTGGCCCGTCATGAGGCCGCCGTGCGAACCGCACAAGTTGACATTGAGGCCCTGCCGTGCGGCACAATTTCGCACTTGTTCCCAGCCGCGCTGAAGGAATATGGCAAACGTGGAGGCAAACGGCACCTTCCCCGCATGGGCAAGGCCGCAAGCGGTGACAATCATGTCCTGCTCGGCAATGCCCATCTGGAAGAAACGGTCTGGGAATTCCTTCTCGAACCAAGCGGCGCGCGTGCTTCCGGCTAGGTCTGCGTCGAGGGCGACTACCTCCGGATGGGCACGGCCCAAAGCAACCAGTCCCTTGCCATATCCGTCTCGGATGGCGACCTTGTCACCAAGCGTCCAAGTGCTCACGGGGCGCCGCAGCCAAAGTCCAAGATTAAGGCTTCAGGGCAGCAACAGGAAGCCGCCGCCTGGCCCTACCAAATATGTTTGTAAGAGCAGGTCATTTGCCCATCGGTGGTGGAATTGTTCAACCAGCTGAATCATCGAAGAAAACGCCTGCTAAGTGCCGTCCTGGCAAGTGTCGTCTTGTTGACTGCGCTACCGGTAGATGCTAGCGTGGCGCCGGCCGAGACCAAACTAACCAGCCAATTCCATCTCAACGGAGGGCAAGGCGGGTTCAGCGTCGCCACGTCAGGCGAGTGGGTTGCCTTTGGCGCGTACCTAGAGGACGAGGTGACGTGGAACACAGGGGCCGTGTTCGTCAGCCAGCGCGATGGCGATTCCTGGGGTGCGCCCCAGCGAATCGTGCCGGCCGTGCAGTCGTACAGCATGCTGTTTGGATTTGATGTAGCGCTGGACGGCAATCGCCTCGTGGCCAGCGCCCATCAAGAGGATGCAGGGGGATACGACAGGGGCGCCGCCTATGTCTTCGAGTGGGATGGGACTTCTTGGGTGGAAATTCAGCGGTTGACCGCCAGTGATGGGGCCAATGCGGATGGCTTTGGCGTCAGCGTGGCAATCGACGACGATCGCATTATCGTGGGTGCGCACCAGGACGATGACGGCACGACCAATGGCGGGTCAGCTTACGTGTTCGATTGGAACGGTACGGCTTGGCTTGAAACGCAGAAATTAACGGATCCGGTACCGCAGTACTACGGACAGTTTGGCCGCAGCGTGGCTGTTGACGGCGACCGCGTCGCGGTTGGATCTGACCGGGCCGATTCCGGTACTTCTGATGATGGTGCCGCCGTCGTCTTTGATTTCATCGAGGGTGCTTGGGTTGCGACGCAGCGCGTTGTTGCCCTTGACGGCGCCAGCGGCGACAATTTCGGCCAGTCGGTAGATTTGGCGGGCGATACCTTGCTCGTCGGCGCCCCCCGCGACGACATCGGGGTGTGTTGTGACCATGGATCCGCCTACGTCTTCTCGTGGAACGGTACGGAGTGGCAACAAGTGCAGAAGCTACTGGGCCATGGGGTCTCTGGCAGTCAATTCGGCGTTGATGTTGCCCTTCATGGCGAGCGTGCCTTGATAGGGGCTCCCAACGACCACTCAACCTCGCCGAACACTGGCCGAGCCCACCTGTTTGAACGCGCCAACGGCGCCTGGGAGCTGTCGTCCACCATTACGGCGAGCGATGCGTTTGGCCAGGATGACTACGGTCGCGGGGTGGCGTTGTCCGAGCACACACTTGTCATTGGAGCTCCGCTGGACGATGACGTGGGAAACGATGACGGAGCCGCGTATGTGTACGGCCTGGACGCTGACAACGATGACGTGGTCGGATGGATCGACAATTGCCCAGACATCGCCAATGCAGACCAATCTGACACCGACGAAGACGGAACCGGTGATGCCTGTGATGACGACCTGGACGGAGACGGCATCGTTAACGGCGAGGATAATTGCCCGGCCACGCCGAACGCGAACCAGGAGGACCTCGATGGAGATGACGTCGGCGACCCGTGCGACGATGACCGGGACGGCGACGGCGTTTCCAATGCTGATGAAGCGGTTGCCGGCACCAACCCGGACGACGCCGACACTGATGGCGACGGCCTCGATGACGGCGCCGAGCGTGCTGCGGGGACCAATCCGCATGACACCGATTCCGACAACGATGGCTTCACCGATGGCGAGGAAGTGGATGGCGGCAGCGACCCGTTGAACCCGTATTCGATTCCCACGCCCTTGGGTCCGGCGACGGCGTTGCCGTTGCCGCTCTGATGCGTGGTGCTTTCTTCCTTTTTCCCCTTACACCAACGTTAAAGCCCATGGAGTAAACGTTCTCATGTGCGCGTCGCGGAAAAAATCTGGCGAGTCCGATTCCCGCTGATGGTTCTTGTGTTGTTCCAGGCTTTGGATGTCCTGACGACGCGTTTGGCTTTGACCGCCGGAGGTATCGAAGGCAACCCCGTGGCAGGGGCCTTGCTCGGCAATGGAGGGGATGCGTCGTTGACCGTGGCCAAGTTTGCCGTCATGGCCTTGGCCTTTGGGGCTGTGGCCCTAGATCCCGGCAAAGACATCTACGTCCCTGCAGCCATCATCGCTGGCGACGTGTTGTACGGACTCGTCATTGCCAACAACATCTTCGGTTATGGCTACTTGACGGGAACGTGGGCGCTGACGGTGGCCGTTTGGGGGCTGCTGGTTGCCATTGCGGCCATCGGCGTGGAGCGCACGCTGCAGCGCCGACGTGCAACCACCGTGTCGTTCTCGGCCTAGGCCGCGCGGGCCGTTTCGCCCAGTTCGGCCAGCGCTTGCACCATTTCGTCGTCTGTGAGGGCCCGGCCATGGAATTCGGCGGTGTCGGCCATGAACGAGACGCCGTGGCCTTTGGCCGTGTCAAACACGATGCACACGGGCTTACCGGCGGGTGCATCGGCGAGTCCTTGGTAGGCGTTTTCGATGGCCGCAAAGTCGTGGCCGTTTGCTTCAATGACGTGGAAGCCAAACGCGGCGAACTTGTCGCTGACGGGTGCGACCGCCTTGACATCGTCCAGATGGCCGTCAATCTGAATCTTGTTCCAGTCCACAAGGGCAACGAGATTGTCAAGGCCCCTATGGGCCGACGTCATGGCTGACTCCCAGATGTTGCCTTCCTGCAGTTCGCCGTCGCCTAGGATGACGAAGACCCGGCCGCCTTGGCCGTCCATGCGCTTGGCTAGGGCAACCCCGTTACCGTATCCGAGGCCCATGCCGAGGCTACCCGTGCTCATTTCGATGCCGGGAATCTTGCGGTCTGCGTGACCTTGTAGAAGGCCTCCGAGCCGGCGCAGACGGGGGTACTCCGCTTCGTCGAAGAATCCGAGGTCGCCTAGCACGGCGTACAGGCCGGGGGCGGTGTGGCCTTTGCTCAGAATGATGACGTCGCGGTCCGGGTCATCGAGGCTGGTGGGCGAAATATTGGCGTGATTGTAATACAAGCTGCACAGGAATTCAGCCATGCTGAACGAGCCGCCCGGGTGGCCGCTGCCGGCGGCATGGGTCATCTTGAGCACTTCGATGCGGAGCTTCCGGGCCTTTTCGGCGAGCTCGTCCTGTGTCAGGGCCACGGGGCGCCGATTCGGCCGTTGTTGAAGGCATTTTGCCGATGGCTTCCACGCGAAGCTTGGGTGCCCGTGGCGAGCAGTTTAGATATGCTGCTCCGTGGCCCACTGTATGAGGGCTGTTGCACGGCGTAACCGTGTCAAGCTGGTAATGGCGGCTGTTGCTGTCGCGGCGATTGTCATTTGGGCACTTCCTGGGAGTGCCGAGCACGATGACGGTGCCGATCCCGATCAAGGGACCGTAGTGGACCCAAACAATCCCTTGGCTAACATCATTTGCCAAGTCGGGCCCGAAGACTTGGTCCAAGACGACGCATCAGGGAACGCGGGCTTCTTTATCCGCAATGCGACCCCTGCATTGGAGGGTGACTCGGGCCAGCAGCAGTTCGCGTTTGACATTGAATTAAGCGACGCGCAAAGCGTGGTCAGCCACGTCGAATGGGTGACGGCCAGCTACCAGGCGCGCTCAGGCCACGGGGACTACGACATCGCGTGTGGGCGCGCCACTTTTGCCGCTGGCATTACGCTACAAACTGTCGAAGTACAAGTCAACGGTGACACTCTCTCGGAGCGCGACGAGGCGTTTGGCATCTTCCTCTACGATGCCACCCCATCCGGTTCCGTCACCATCCTCGATCACTACGGGGAAGGCCTCATCCTGGACGACGACAACGACGCCGTCAACTTAGAAGTGTGGGGCGAAACCATTCCGGAACACTTCGCGCTGTCCAAGACCATCGATGCCCATGACATGGACATCACCGTCGCACCGAAGGACGCCCAAACCTTGGTGTGGAACGTTACCGGCTTGCCCGCCGGCGCAACGGCGACGCCCACTGGCGACAAACTCCTCATCAGGTGGACGCCCGGCGAATCGGCCGGTGGCAGCACGAACCCCTTCCAGGTGACGGTGCAAGACCAGCGGCCCCTTACTGGCGTCGAGGCCTCGGAAGCGGGTGAATGGGATGACCCACTCAACCTCACCAGTGACTCTGCCACTTTCTTCCTCAACGTCACCGAAGTGGACGACGCGCCCGAACTGGGCACCGTTTCCGCCGTCACCGGCCCCGAAATGACGCTCCTTTCCTCCGGCCCCATTACGGCGGTGGACCCCGAGGGCGAAACTGTCTTCTTTTCCCTCATCGGCGGGGACGCGCCGGGCGGACAACTGAACGTATCCCGCTTCGTCGATGGGATGGCTACAAACTTCACATCCAATGCCACGGTTGACTTGGCGACAGGCGCAATCACCTGGTGGCCATCTGAGGCGTTCGGCCCCGGTAATTACACCTTCACGGTGGAGGCGAACACCACATCAGGCGTCGCCAACACGACGACCGTCATCTTCAACGTGGAAGAGGTCAACCGCGTGCCGGGCTTTGAGTCGATTGGCGACCCGCCGGCCGAGGAACACATCACCTTCACGCTTGATGTCAATGCCACCGACCCGGACCTGAAGCCGGTGCCCGACACGGTCACGTTCAGCTTGGATGACGGCCCAACCCGCGCCTCCATCAACGCCACGACGGGCGTCATCACGTGGCCCATCACGGAGGCTGATGGCGGCACGGCGCCCACCTTCACTGTCAACGCCACCGATGGTGTTGGTGGATGGAACACGCTGACCTTTACCCTGTTCGTCGTTGAAATTGACGATGTTCCAGTCTTCAGCGGCATCATGGATGTGGCCGGCCCTGAGCATGTCGTTCTAACCCTTGACGTCAACGCAACCGACCCAGAAGGAGGAACCCCCTGGTTCAGCATGATTGATGACGCCGGCACCGGCGCCTTCATCCACAACGCCACCGGCGTCATTACGTTCGCCACTGGAGAAATCCACGGAGGCAGCGACTACCAATTCACCATTGGCGTCTACGGCACCAGTGCATCTACCGACTTCACCAGCGCCACCGTCTGGTTCAACGTCACCGAAGTGGACGACAAGCCATACATCACCACGCCGCCCGGCGTCACCGGCCCGGAGCACGGCTGGCTGACCTTGGACGTCGATGCCATCGATCCTGAAGGCGCAACGGTGTCCTTCTCGCTGACCAACGCTGCAGGAACCAACGCGTCCATCAATGCCTCGTCAGGCATCCTTTCCCTGTGGGGCGCCGAGTCGCTGGGCGGGTCCAACCTTACGTTGACCGTGGCCGTGAATGGCTCTGCCACGGACACCAATCTCACTACTGTATGGTTCAACGTCACCGAAGTGGACGACTCCCCCATCTTCGGCGGCCTCGGCGACGGCGGCGTCACCGGGCCCGAGCATGTGACGCTCACCTTTGACGTGAACGCGACGGACCCCGACGGTGGGCCGGTTTGGTTTAGCATCACCGACGATGGCGGCTCCGGGGCCACCATCGACAACAACACGGGCCTCATCAGCTTCGCCACAGGTGAAGTCCACGGTGGCACCAACTACACCATTGCCGTGCAGGCTAACGGTACGCTCGGCGGTGCCGATGCCGTCAGCACCGCCATTTGGTTCAACATCACCGAGGTGGACGATTCACCCGTCTTTGACGACTTGGCTGACGGCGGCGTGACTGGCCCCGAACACAGCATGCTGTTCTTTGGCGTCTCGGCCATCGACCCCGAGGGAGGCGACGTCTGGTTCAGCCTCGTTGATGCCGCTGGCACCAATGCCACCATCGACAACACAACTGGTGCCATTTCCCTGTGGGGCGATGAATCCCTGGGTGGCATGAACATCACCTTGACTGTGGGTGCCAACGCCACGGCCGGCGCGGCCGACCTGGCTACTGTGTACGTTTGGTTCAACGTGACCGAAATTGACGATGTGCCGGTGTTCGGCGATTTGGGTGAAGGCGGGGTCACAGGCCCCGAGCACACCTGGCTCAACGTGAGCGTCTCGGCCACCGACCCCGAGGGCAACGCCGTCTGGTTCAGCATCGTCGACGATGATGGCAGCGGTGCCACGATTGACAACACCACGGGTCTTCTCAGCCTGCTTGCGGGTGAAGCCCACGGCGCCAACAATTACACCGTCACAGTGCGAGCCAACGCAACCGCTGGTGGCAGCGACGCCGCAACGGTGGACATCTGGCTCAATGTCCTTGAAGTCCAAGACCCGCCCATTCTGGACCCGTCGCCCGGCTTCCCGCCGGTGGATGTGTCCGAGCATGACGTTTTGGGCCACGACTTCAACGGCAGCGACCCCGAAGGTCTCCCGGTGTCCTTCTTCTTGAGCGGCGGCCCACATGACGGCGGCCCGACCGGGGCCGTTCCCGCAGGCGCTGCCATGAACTTGACCACGGGCAACTTCTCGTGGACGCCGAATGGCACTCAGGCCGGCGACTACGCCTTCTACGTCTGCATCACGGACAACCAGACCGTGCCCCTGCCGGATGACCCTGAAATCAGTGTTTGCCGCCTCGTGGAAATCTCGGTTGCCCTGGTGGACGATGCGCCCATCTTCGAGGATTTGGGTGACTTCCCGCCCGCCACGATTGATGAGCACGTGACGGTCACGCACGACGTGAACGCCACGGACAACGAGACCGCCATCCGCTTTTTCTTGAGTACCGAGAGCACCGAACCGAGTGCACCTTCCGGCGTGATTCCGTCCAACGCCACCATCAATGAGACCACCGGGGTCCTGTCCTGGACGCCCGCCGAAGACGAAGATGGCCCCGCGTTGTTCTACGTCTGCGCCACCGACAACACAACCGCTCCGTCGCCTGTGGCCGGCTTGCCGTCGCAAACGGTCTGTGTCCCCATCGACTCCACGATTATCGAAGTGAACGCCGCCCCGGTCCTCTCCGGCGGCGCTGCCTTGGCGACCATCACGGAAGATGACCTGGACTCCAATGGCACCCTCGTCTCGACCCTGTTGGCCGGCATCGCAACCGACTCGGACCTGCCCGCCCAGGACATCGGCATCGCCGTCACCAACGCCACCGGAAACGGCGTGTGGCAGTGGAGCAGCGACAACGGAACGTCATGGATGAACATCACGGGTGCAACGGATGCCAACAGCATCCTGGTCCCCCACGACGCGTTGCTGCGT